>NZ_JAKRFA010000001.1:0-507528 GCF_022348305.1 Alteromonas sp. MmMcT2-2 | reverse complement strand
TCAATTAAATATATCGAAATATGAATCGTCGTTGTGACACTCTTAACGAGTGCCCACACAGATTGTCTTGTCTAAATTTTTAAAGAACATTCACTAGAAACCGTTGTTTTTTAGTGACTCACCCTGCTCGAGTGAGGTGCGCATTATACGCTGGAAGTTTTCGTTGTCAACACTTTTTGAAAATTTATTTTCTGAAGCGTTTCTTCTAAACTCCCGTCTTTACTGGCCTATAAAGGTAGTAGAGACTTACTTCAAGAGGCTTGCTGTTTTGCTTTTCCCCCGAAGCGGATGCGCATTTTAGGGAAATGAGCGCTCACGTCAACACTTATTTTAAAAAAAGTGTCATATTCGTTTTGAACGCTCAAAATACCAACTATTTCCAGTATTTCAGCTTATTCCTTAACCTGAACTTGCGCCACAGGTTAAGCGGCTTAGCTTTTATCTTACCTTTATAGTTACTATCAAAGTCATCGACTGCATCTAAAATACGTTCGCAATTACGTCCATCTCTATAGGCTTCATGATAATGGGCAAAGTCATTAACCTCTTTCATTAATGATGCTGGTCGCGTTAATGCAGTTTCAATGGCGTTTTCTACTTCGCTTACTTCTGTGACATTAAGTAAATGTTGTCCGGGGTTTGTATTGCGATAAGTGACAACAGGTTTGTTCATCATCATAAACTCTAAAATTATAGAGCTGCTGTCACACAACATGACATCTGATTGCTGAAAGTCTTCAAGACGCACATTATCAACAAAGGTAACGTTACTATTTTCATCTGCCAGCGCACGATATCTATTTAATAGTGCTTGATCGTTGAGTTTAGGATGAAATGTTAAACGCCAATTCCATTTCTTTTCTTTCACTAACCTACTTATTGTGTCGACAAGTACAGGAGCAGAGGTAATGCCTTTAGAAAAAGTGGTGGCGTAGAGAATAGTGGGAACATCGTTTTCCTTCTTATATGAAGAAAAGTAGTCATCCACTTTCGCCCAACCTGTTTGATACACTTTAAAAAACTGATGCTTTGCTTCAAGCTGCTTAAAATACTCTGTGCTACTTGGCCCCTGAGTACAGTACATATCAAACCACCCGCGAATAGAGAAGTGATCATCTGTAGCGCTACTCTTCTCCCCCCGCTTGCCAATCGGGTAACCGTGAAATACTGATACCTTTATACCTGGCAAAAAGTGATAGATGATATTTCCACACGCAAATATGGCTAAGGGGTTGTATTCAATAACATCATTAATAGTATGAAGGCGAATTTCATCAGGCTTCAATAGATCGGGACATTCTCCTTCCAAAAACCACGCTACTTCGTCACCTCTAGCCCTAATGGCCTCTTGTAGTGGTCTATAAATAGGATACGCATAGGAAAGGGCAGTGAAAAATACATAGCGCTTGGGCATTACAACGTCTCGATAAATTCTATTAGCAAACTACATTATCATTTTTCTCTTTGTGATTTACTACCCTCCTCTTCGCGTGTTGCAACGTAGGATAGTTATCTGATGCTTAAAGCATTACAGGTAGGCTCTGTAACCACCCTACTAGTACCAACTCATCGGCATTGCTGTTAGAGTTTGCGTAATTCACTTTCTGCGCAATTTATATGAGTGTGTAATGCATAAATCGATTGATAGTTTTAAAGGTGTTTCTCCTACATTAGGAAAGAATGTCTATGTTGATGGCTCGGCAAGAATCGTCGGTGATGTAGTTTTAGAAGATGATGCGAGTATTTGGCCGCTGGTTGCAGCTCGTGGCGACGTGAACAAAATTCGTATTGGTGCCCGTTCTAATATTCAAGATGGCAGTGTTTTACACGTTACCCGTAAATCTGAGAAAAACCCCAATGGCTTCCCACTTATTATTGGTGAGGACGTTACCGTTGGGCATAAGTGTATGCTGCACGGCTGCCAGTTGGGTAATCGAATTCTCGTTGGCATGGGCGCTATTGTAATGGATGGTGTTGTTGTTGAAGACGATGTGTTTATTGGTGCAGGTACATTAGTACCGCCGAACAAAAGGTTAGAAAGCGGATTTCTTTACGTGGGAAACCCCATGCAAAAGAAAAGGCCGCTCAACGACGCCGAAATGGCATTCCTGAAACAATCTGCCGTTAACTATGTTGTATTGAAAGATGAGTACCTTGAAGAAGCGAACTAGTTTCGCTTCTCACCTTGCTCAACGATAGCCCTGACACGTTTTACAATATCTGAAGTATCGGGGCGCTTTTGTGTCCATATGTAGAAAGCTTCAGCCGCTTGCTCAACCAGCATCCCTAATCCATCTATTTGCGTTTTGACACCAAGTTCGGCCGCATCTCTCATAAAGCGCGTGGGTGAGTTTTTATAAACCATGTCGTACACCACTTCACAATTTTGTAAAACACCATCATTTAAACGGCACGGCAATTCATTGCTTAAACTGGCGGCTGTTGAATTAATAATAATATGAGGCGCAACATCTGCGATATCCTCAAGCGCGACCACCTGCACTTTAGCGTTAGAGGCAGCATTTACTACTTCCTCAGCTTTTGCTTTGGTTCTATTTGCAATGGTTAAAGAAGCGGCCCCTGCTTTTATTAACGGGGAGATTACGCCACGGGCTGCGCCGCCGGCACCAATAAGCAACACGCGCTTACCCTTAATTTCCACACCGCTGTTAAGCAAGTCGTTTACCAGCCCTACACCATCAGTGTTGTATCCCCACACTTCACCGCTGTCACCATTCATTAGCGTATTAACAGCTTGTGCATCTTTGGCTGCTTGGTCATCTACCTTTGCCAAGTTGAATGCATCAAGCTTAAAAGGCATAGTGACGTTACAACCTACCGCGCCTTCCTGAGCTAAAAACGCGTTGGCGGCATCTACAAAACCATCTACTGGCGCAAGTATCTTTTCATAAGAAATCTTTTCTCCCACTTGTTCAGCAAACATTTGATGGATAGTTGGTGATAAACTCTGTGCAATAGGATTTCCGAATACAGCGAATTTTTTCATGGGAATACGAGACTTATTTAATATAAAGAAGAAAAGCGATAATCGTGCTTCGCAGAGTACACCATATGAACGTATAGGTGGAGAGGAGAAAGTACGGGAATTAGCAAATACGTTTTACGACATAATGGAAACCGATCCACTCGCCAATGAACTGCTAGCTATTCACCCCCAGCCATTTGACAGAATTCGCCACGTGTTCTTTCTCTATTTAAGTTTATGGCTTGGTGGTCCTGATGATTACCAGCAGCAGTATGGCCACCCGCGTCTGCGTGCACGCCACCTACCTTATACCGTAACACCAGAGTTAAAAGCGCAGTGGATGTATTGCATGCGAAAAGCCATGTTTAAAACGGTTGAAGATATCGCCTTAGCTCAACAGTTGATAGACGCACTTGATCAACTCGCCAATCACATGGTGAATACAAAATAAAAAAGCGCGTTGAAAGGATTAACCTTTTAACGCGCAACTCCCCTGTTACTGTCTACGCTCTTTATGGCGCATAAAGTAGTGCAATTGTGAAAGCCTAATAGTTAATAAGGCGTAGAACTAATAATTAGAATGTGTAACCCACCGATAAGGTATACACCCAAGGATCTATTTCAATATCACTTACCTTTCCAGCAGCATCACCCACTTTGAAGGTTGCTTCGGTATCTATATCAATGAATCGAACCGATGCATTAACATGCCATTTGGTATCAATTTGGTAATCCATTCCCACCTGTGCTGACAAGCCAAATGAATTATCAAGCGAAAGGTCGCTTAAGCCAGCTGTTTCATTTGCACCTGTAAACTCTTCATCAAAGATAAAGGTATAGTTGATACCAGCACCAATGTACGGCTGAAACGCAGAGCTGGCATCATTAAAATAGTAGTTTGCGGTAAGCGTAGGTGGAAGGTGCGTGACTTCTCCAAGCTGGTTACCCGTCCCTAACGGGTCAGCAACAGAAAAATTCACGTCGTGCTTAAACGGCGTTGCGGCAAGCAGCTCAATATTAATGTTATCAGTAATAAAGTACGCTACGTTTAGACCTAGCTGAGTATCGTTATCGATATTAAGGGCAACGCCAAGATCAGTTCCACCCGCGACGATGTTAGAGGTAGATTCGTCAGGAGCAACGGTAGTAAGACCGCCACGAACAATCCAGTCGCCCTGCTGGTGAGCGCTAGCTAAAGGTGAGAGTGCAGCAAGAGTAAAGCAAAGTGCAGATGCAGAAAAAAAGTGTTTGCGCATGATGTGTCTCTTTTGTGTTTAACTAAGATGGCGATACTTTACGCCTGTGGTTAAGAGAAACATTGATCCAGCGCAAGTTTGATAACTCACTGAAACACAGATGATATTCCACCTTGATGTAGATCAAAAAAAACGCCGCATTAACGTTAATACGGCGTTTTTTAGTCATTAAAGATGAAAGCTGCTATCGGCGGTCCGCGTAAGGATTTAAGCGGAGCCTTATTTAATAATTAATCACCAATCAGTAGGTTTTAACCAGTCTGTCAGCTTGGCTTCGGCGCTACCCGGTGCAGGTGTATAACAATACTCCCAGCGCGCGAGCGGCGGCATCGACATTAGAATTGATTCCGTACGCCCGCCGGTTTGCAATCCAAATAAAGTGCCCCGGTCAAATACAAGGTTAAACTCAACGTAGCGGCCCCGGCGATAAAGTTGGAAATCACGCTCTCTTTCGCCGAAATCGGTTTGCTTACGACGTTCAACAATAGGAACGTAAGCATCGATGAAGCCATTACCAACAGCCTGCATAAATGCAAATGACTGTTCAAAGCCCCATTCATTCAGGTCGTCGAAGAACAAACCGCCCACTCCGCGAGTTTCATTGCGATGCTTTAAGTAAAAGTAGTCGTCGCACCACTTTTTGTACTTAGGGTAGACATCATTGCCAAATGGTTTGCACAGCTTCTTTGCAGTGTCATGCCAATGCAAAACGTCATCTTTAAACGGATAAAATGGCGTCAAGTCGAAGCCGCCGCCAAACCACCAGATAGGTGCTTCGCCCTCTTTTTCTGCAATAAAAAAGCGAACATTAGCATGTGACGTTGGGATGTACGGGTTATGTGGATGAATAACGAGTGATACACCCATTGCTTGAAAGTTTCTTCCCGCAAGCTCAGGGCGATTAGCCGTTGCTGAAGCAGGCATTTGACTACCAAACACATGAGAAAAGTTAACGCCGCCTTGTTCAATCACCGCACCATTTTTTAGTACTCGAGAGCGGCCACCGCCACCCTCTTCTCGCTGCCAGCTGTCTTCAACAAACTGGCCCTTACCATCGGCAAGTTCAAGGGTTTGGCAAATGGTGTCTTGCAGCCGTAGTAAATAGCTTTTTACTTGTTCTATTACTTCAGCGGCATTTTTACCGTCCAGTAATTCTGCTGATGTCATGCTCTTATTACCTCTGCTGTGTCACCATCGCGAATGGTACTGGGTTTAGTTGCACCGCCTACTTCCCCTTCGACATAGAAGACGGAATCAGCGAATACGGCTTTTGCCTCTTCAGTGGTGATGGCTGGCGGTTGGCCGGTCAGGTTAGCGCTTGTAGAAACTAACGGTTTACCTAACTTGTTGCACAATTCCACTACTACAGGGTGATTAGTTACGCGCACCGCTATTTTACTATGCTTGCCGGTTAACCAAACTGGCGCAGATGACGACTTAGGTAATAGCCAAGTATTAGGGCCTGGCCAGCTCGAAAAAATATCGGTGCGTCTGTCAGGGCGAATGGCGTTATCGTTAACATAAGGCAGTAGCTGACTGTAGTTTGCTGCAATCAAGATCACGCCCTTTTCTACCGGTCGCTGTTTTATCTCTAACAGCGCATTTACAGCGGCTTCATTGTCGGGGTCACATCCGATGCCCATTACCGCTTCGGTTGGATAAACGATTAAACTGCCAGCTTGGAATGCGGATACAACAGGGTCTACTTCAGGTGAGTTAGCCTCAACGGGGGTAAACGTGTTTACGTTCCCATTTTGGATATCAGACATGGTTTTAATCTCTACGTATAGTTCTTCGTTTAGTTGTTCGTATAATTACTTTTTAAAGCCACAACTAGGCTGAGGACACTGTAACTGCCCCTTTTTATCTATCAATACTCCCCAACCGCAGTCTGGGCAGCTTTCATTAACCGGCGTGAAATTTAGCACATATCGACATTGTGGATAATGGTTGCACGCAAAAAACTGTTTGCCGTATTTGTTAGTACGCGAGATTAGATGCCCTTTCTTACACTTTGGACAATCCACCAAAGTATCTTCTTTTTCTTTAATGGGCTCTATGTGATGGCATGAAGGAAAATTGATACAGCCGATAAACATGCCAAACCGCCCTTTCTTTATGGCTAAGTCGGATGCGCATTCAGGGCAGGCTACACCGTCTAAGGTTTTCAGTATGGTGGTTTGTTTATCGTGAAGTGGCTTACTAAAGCTACATTCCGGATAGCCCGTACACCCGATAAAAGGGCCAGATTTACTGTTCTTTATATGAAGAGGTTTACCGCACTCGGGGCAATCTCCGAAATTATCATCGAGAGCATGCTCGTGCGCTGAAAAGAGTGAATGGTCTATTTTAGACATGTATTGGACGTTAAGGCCTTAAACGCGCTGCAATTTCACAGCGCATTTTTAAGTAAAGATTCAAATACCAGTGACTACAACTGCATTAATGCAGAACACCATCTGGCTCTTCGAACAAAAGATCTTCCATTTGTGCGTAGGCTTTCTCTTTGCCAGGTACGTTGAATAGTACCATTAGCACAACCCACTTCAGGTCTTCCAAGCAAAATTCATTGGAATCAATTTCCATAACGCGATCTATAACCATTTCGCGTGTGGAGGCATCCAACACATTAACCTGTTCTAAGAACATAAGAAAACCGCGACATTCCACATCTAAACGCATTTGTTCTTCATGCGTGTAAATACGGCTTAAGCTAGTGCTAATACCTTTGCAAAAGTACGGTTTGATGTCCGTCTCTTGCAGTGCCGCTAACTTTTCTAACCATGCGAGGGCTTTATAAATCTCATCGTGATGAAATCCTGCGCGCACAAGCTCTTCCGTTAACTCGTCTTGGTCAACACGAATTTCCGTTTCACTGTGAATGAAGTTTTCAAACAGATACATGAGGATATCGAACATATTATTTTCCCCTCAATTTAACGTAACCACCAGGGACAGCGGCCACTAAACCACGCAACTCATATTCTAATAATGATGCCATTGCTTGCGATACAGATAAGGCATTGCGCTGGGCTATGACATCAATAGCGGTGATGTCATAATCCACACTAGCTAATAATTTATCGGTTGCCAAGCTATTCGCTGTACTTTTTTCGTTTTGCTCGTCAACATTCAAGCCTAGTTGTTCAGGCTGAACGCCAACTTCATCTAGAATATCGCTTATATTTGTTACTAATTTGGCGCCCTGTTGGATTAACCAGTGACAACCTTCAGCGTAAGCGTTAGCGATATTGCCTGGCACAGCGAATACTTCTCGCCCCATATCTGCGGCCAAATTCGCAGTTATCAAGGTGCCACTCTTAATTTTTGCCTCTACCACTAAGGTTCCAAGGGATAACGCTGCGATAATTCGATTTCGCCTTGGAAAATGCCAAGGCTTAGGTCCCTGCCCCGGAAAAAACTCTGTAACGGTGACACCTCCGTCATTGTTGATAGCTTCATAGAGCTTACTATTTTTAGCCGGATATACCTTTTCAGGTCCCGTACCCATTACCGCAATGGTTCCGGTGCTACCAGACAGGGCGCCTTGGTGTGCGGCGCTATCAATGCCCATGGCAAGGCCGCTCGTCACTACAACTCCGCTACTAGATAACCCATAAGCAATGTCGGTTGCGGTACGCTTACCCTGAAGGCTGGCCCTTCTGCTTCCCACTATAGCAATCTGTGGTTTTTGAAATAGCGCTTTGTTTCCCGTGGCGAATAGCGCGAGGGGCGGACTATCCAATTGCTTAAGTAATTCTGGATAGTGAGGCGATGACAACGGCACGATGTGTCTATTGTCGCTCGCTTGCAGCCAGTTTATTGCTGCATCAATAAGAGGCGGTGAAATGTTGTTGGTGAGTTGTTTAACCTCGTTAGGCAGCGAAGACGTGTTGCTGCCTAAATCGAGAGTAGAAAGTTGATATTTTTCGAGAGCCTGTAGCCATAGTTTAGGTGAAACACGCTGAGCGGAAGCCAGTGCTATCC
The DNA here is from genome assembly GCF_022348305.1 of Alteromonas sp. MmMcT2-2. Taxonomy (NCBI): domain Bacteria; kingdom Pseudomonadati; phylum Pseudomonadota; class Gammaproteobacteria; order Alteromonadales; family Alteromonadaceae; genus Alteromonas; species Alteromonas sp. MmMcT2-2. Next base: position 499,299 of record NZ_JAKRFA010000001.1, on the reverse strand, counting down.
ATGCTAATGCTTCGCTGTCTAACTGAGAAGATTGTGGTGCCATTATCGCTCCTAATGCGAGCGACAATGAACCATGCAATGTTTAAGGCTTGGCGACAATGAAGCCGCGCTTTATCCCCTTATTCGCTCGCGTAATTAATCCGTAACTTGCCGCATCAAATGTTTTAAACACAACAACTTCACCTACTTTAAGCGCGGGTTGCGATACCGTATCGATAAACCACTCACCACCAGTGTTAGCGCCGGGTTCATCTACATAGCGTGGACTTTCTTCGTTAATAATGGCTGGACCTTGTGAGTAAAGCCCCAGGACCGTACCTGGCGCTACTTCCATACTGCCTAAATCAAGAATGACAACGTCGTATTTGCCAAGTAAATCGTGATCATGCAAATCTCCAACTATTGCGCCTCGCTGCGAAGTAGCCGGAACAAGTTCAAAGCCTTCAGGATGTTCAAATCCACCCGCCATTAACTTATCACCGCGCTTAGCTTCTTGGTTCGCATCGTCGATGAAAAGCAACATCGTGTTGCTACCTTCATCTTTTTCCACTAGTGAAGCTGTTGAAACATGGGTAACTTGAATACCAAGGATTTCCCCATCAAGATTTCTAATCGTAGCGTGCTTTCTTACAACTCTGTACTGATCGTCGGTACTGAATTGTTGCTGGCTTAACACAAAATCATCAGACGCAAACCTTACGTTTCCATCCTGATTACCCAGCAATTTAGGTAGCGAAGCATAGCTTTCCTCGTCTAGCAGCATATGTTGTCTTATAAATGGCGAGATAGTTGTCCACGACAACACATCAACAGGCTTCGGTTTTACTCGCTTATCGGTAGCCGGAGAAAGCTTATAGGAAGGCTTGTCGCGCTTTACACTTAATACAGGCTGCCCATCAACATACCCAACGACGATAACATCGCCCGGGTAAATAAGGTGTGGATTGTCGATTTGGGTGTTGGTTCGCCATAATTCAGGCCAGAGCCAAGGCTCATTGAGAAAAACGTTAGCGATTGCCCATAGCGTGTCCCCACGCTTTACTGTGTAGGTTTCTGGCGCGCTCTCTTTTAGCTGCAGCGCAAAGGTAGGCAAAGAAAGCAGTGCACCTAAGATAAACAATGCTGCACGACGCGCGTAAATCAATCGCTTTTTCAAATTAACCACCTGCAAATTATTCACTGTCACTTATTGTTGATTTTTCAGACAATAGCACTATATCGGCATAACTAGGTATTCTAATAGGGTTTCGGTAAAAAACTGCACGAAACAGCCCGATATACGTTAGAATAGTAACTTAATAAGCACTGTAAAGTGTGCTGGCAATTAGATCGTATATGAATTTATACAGCGAAAAGGTGAAGTAAGCGAGAAATGGCAATTTTAGACGTATTAAGTTTTCCTGATGAACGTCTTCGCACGGTAGCTAAGCCGGTTGAAGAGGTTAACGACGAAATTAAACAATTGGTATCGGACATGTTCGAAACCATGAAAGACGAGAACGGTATTGGCCTTGCTGCAACGCAAGTTAACCGCCACGTTCAAGTTGTTGTAATGGACGTATCGGAAGATCAAAACGAGCCACGCGTATTTATTAACCCTGAAATCATTCGTAGAGATGGCTCCACGATTAGCGAAGAAGGCTGTTTATCAGTGCCGGGTAATTACGCGAAAGTTGAGCGCGCCGAATCAATTACCGTAAAAGCGCTAGATCAGAATGGCGAAAGCTTTGAGTTGGATGCAGAAGGTTTGTTAGCGATTTGTATCCAGCACGAGTTGGATCATCTAAAAGGCAAATTGTTTATTGATTACCTTTCACCGCTTAAGCGCCAACGTATTCGTAAAAAGCTTGAGAAAGAAGCGCGTCTTGCTGCAAAAGCCTAAGGAATAACGTGACAACTCCATTGAAAGTGATTTTTGCCGGTACTCCGGATTTTGCAGCTAAACATCTATCAGCGTTACTCGAGAGCGAGCACGAAGTCATTGCTGTTTACACTCAGCCTGATAGACCCGCAGGGCGAGGTAAAAAGCTTACCGCCAGTCCGGTTAAAGTATTAGCAGAAGAAAACGCCATTCCAGTTTACCAGCCTCAGTCGCTTAAAGCTCAAGACGCTCAGGAAGAATTAGCCTCGCTCAATGCCGATTTAATGGTAGTTGTTGCTTACGGACTGATACTGCCTACCGCGGTGTTAAATGCACCTAAGCTAGGGTGCATTAACGTGCACGGCTCTATTCTGCCTAAGTGGCGAGGCGCGGCACCAATACAGCGTTCAATCTGGGCGGGTGACGCTGAGACCGGCGTAACTATAATGCAAATGGACGAAGGTTTAGATACGGGTGACATGCTTCACATAGCAACATTGCCTATTACCTCTGAAGATACCAGCGCCACCTTATATGAAAAGCTAGCAGAGCTAGGACCACAAGCGTTGGTTGAGGTCGTTAATGAATTTGATCGTTACACGCCCACCAAACAAGACGACTCTCAAGCGACCTACGCGAAAAAGCTATCAAAAGAAGAAGCCCTGATTAATTGGGCAGACGATGCTGAGCAAATAGAGCGAAATATCCGCGCCTTCAACCCTTGGCCTGTAGCGTGGATGCAGGTCGAAGATCAGAACGTTAAAGTATGGTCTGCCAGCGTTGTTCCTTTAAATAAAGGTGCCACGCCAGGTACGGTAATCAGTGCTAATAAAGAGGGCATTACTATCGCTACGGGGCGCGATGCGCTTTGCATTACATCTCTTCAAATTCCTGGCAAAAAGGCGCTTCCAGCGTCAGACGTTATCAATGCTCGCCAAACGTGGTTTGAAGTGGGCCGTTGTCTGACACAAGCGGACTAAACGTGAAACCATTACCCCTTCCCAAACAAAAGAACCTGCGCGCAGATTGCGCGTGGGTCATCTATCAAATTTTAGAACAAGGCAAGTCATCTCGTGAGTGCTTAGAGCGCGTTCAGCGCAGACACAACGCTAGAGATAACGCATGGCTTCAAGAGATGTCGTTAGGTGTGATGCGTCGCCTGCCCCTTTTACAACACTGGCTACGCTCTTTGTTGGATAGGCCTCTAAAAGGCAATAAGAAGGTCATTGAACACCTTATTCTTCTTGGTTTGTACCAGCTCAGTTTTTCCCGCGTTAGCAATCACGCCGCCGTAGGTGAAACCGTCGCCGCCGCCTCTTATTTAAATGCTGCAGGGCTAAAAGGGTTAGTTAATGCAGTACTGCGTAATTTTCAGCGTGAGAACCTTGCTGACAAACCGGTAGACGACACCATCATAAACAGCGGCTTACCAAAGTGGTTATTTAAGGCAATTGAGAACGCCTACGGTGACGACGCCGAGCAGGTACGTAGTGAAACGAATGCCATGGCCCCCATCTGGCTTCGCGTGAATAAATTGCAAACATCGTTGGCGGCATTTACTCAGGCTCTAGATAAAGCAGGGGTTGAATATACCCTTAGTGAAAACCACGCTGATGCGGTAATTCTGACTAAGCGAGAAGATATTACTGCCCTGCCCGGTTTTGAAAAAGGTCACTTTGCGGTACAAGATGGGGCAGCGCAATTAGCTGCGCATTACCTAAAGCCTCAAGCAAACGAACGTATTCTAGACTGTTGCGCCGCACCCGGTGGAAAAACAGGGCACATTGTTGAGTGTGCACCTGATACAGAGTACGTGTTAGCGCTTGATGCCGACGCTACACGCCTAAAACGCGTAGAAGAAAACATGACTCGCCTTAAGCATACGGTCGATATTAAGCAGGGTGATGCAGCTAATCCTGAGACCTGGTGGGACGGAAAGCCCTTCGACAGAATATTACTGGATGCCCCCTGCTCTGCAACTGGCGTTATTCGACGTCACCCAGATATTAGATGGCTTCGAAAAGCCAATGACATCGACAATCTAGCACAGCTACAACGGCGCATATTAGAAACCTTGTGGGGTCTATTAAAGCCAGGCGGCACGCTGCTTTATGCAACCTGTTCTATTTTGCCAAAAGAGAACATGGCGCAAATACAGCAGTTTCTCGCCGACACTCCAGATGCCTCGTTATCGCCCATAGTGAAAACAGAAACCGTTGATAAACCCGGGCGCCAGATAACGCCAGGAGAGCAACAAATGGATGGTTTCTATTATGCGAGGCTGGTAAAGTCAGCAGACTGAGTTCAATAGTTGTGCAACGTCACACAGTTAAGACTTGCACGAATATGAAGGCAAAATAATAACGATGAAGATCATCATTTTAGGGGCCGGCCAAGTAGGCGGAACACTTGCTGAAAACTTAGTGGGTGAGAATAACGAAATAACGGTTATTGACTCTGACCCCACTATATTGCGCGCACTTCAAGACCGTCTTGATTTACAAGTAGTAACAGGCGTGGGATCACACCCTGATGTGTTGCGTAAGGCCGGTGCAGAAGATGCAGATATGCTGATTGCCGTAACCAATAGTGATGAAAGCAATATGTTGGCCTGTCAGGTGGCCTACAGCCTATTTAAAACACCCACTAAAATCGCTCGCGTACGCTCTGAACAGTACATCATTTACCAAGAGCAGCTATATAAGCAGCAAGACATTCCCGTTGACCACATTATCGCTCCCGAGCAGTTGGTAACTAAGGCCATCAAACGTCTTATCGACTACCCGGGTGCACTTCAGGTGGTTGAGTTTGCTGAAGGCAAAGCCAGCCTTGTTGCGGTTAAAGCCTATTACGGTGGCTTATTGGTAGGCCACGCGTTATCTGCGCTTAAAGACCACATGCCTAACGTTGAAACCCGGGTTGCTGCCATTTACCGACGCGGCCGCCCTATTCGCCCGTTAGGTACCACGGTTATTGAGGCCGATGATGAAGTGTTCTTTATTGCCGCTACCAAGCACATTCGCGCAGTAATGAGTGAGCTTCAAAAGCTCGAATCAAGCTACAAACGAATTATGATAGCCGGTGGTGGCTTGATTGGCGCAGGCCTTGCGAAAAAGTTAGAGCACAATCATAACGTTAAGCTTATTGAATACAGCCCAGAAAGGGCCAAATATTTATCTGCGAACTTAGATAAAACCATTGTATTTAGCGGTGACGCGTCTGACCCTGAATTGCTAAGTGAAGAAAATATCGAGCAAGTTGACGCTTTCATAGCCGTTACCAACGACGATGAAGCGAATATCATGTCGGCCATGCTGGCAAAGCGTATGGGTGCACAAAAAGCCATGGTGCTTATCCAGCGAAGTGCTTATGTGGACTTGGTGCAAGGCGGTGAGATAGATATCGCGTTTTCACCTCAACAAGCCACTATCTCGGCGCTACTGACTCACGTACGTCGAGGTGACATTGTAAACGTGTACTCATTACGACGAGGTGCTGCCGAGGCTATTGAAGCGATAGCGCACGGTGATGAAAATACCTCTAAGGTGGTTGGCAAACAAATAGGCGATATTAAACTTCCGCCAGGTACCACGATTGGGGCTATTGTTCGAGACGATCAGGTGATTATTGCTCACAGCGATACCAAGATTGAAGCAAACGACCATGTAATTTTGTTCTTGGTTGATAAGAAGTACATCAACGACGTGGAAAAGCTGTTCCAACCCAGCGCATTTTTCTTTGGCTAGCGCTTTTGCAAAGCGTCATAGGTGCCGCAAGATTAAAAGTTGAAGACATAAAAATAAAGGGCGATATTTATCGCCCTTTTTTTAGCTCGTATCAAAACTACCGGTTTATTTGTTAACTGCGCCAGAACGTTGGTGAGAACAAGACCAGCAATGAGAAGACCTCTAGTCGCCCAAATACCATGGCAATCACCAGTATCCATTTGCCTGCGTCAGTAACATCAGCATAGTTGGCCGCTACGCTCCCCAATCCCGGACCTAAGTTATTCAGCATGGCCGCAGTAGCGGTAAAGGCGCTTAGGTTATCTAAACCCGTGGCAATCAAGCCTATCATAATGATAACAAACACCACTGCATAAGCTGAAAAGAACCCCCATACGGCCTCTACTACTCTGTCAGGCATGGCACGGTCACCAAACTTAACGCTGTATACCGCTTTCGGGTGAATTAGCCTATCAACCTCACGCTTGCCTTGTAGAAACAGTAAGCAGACGCGTACTACTTTTAAGCCCCCACCCGTGGAACTTGCGCACCCGCCGATAAAGCTTGAAAAAATAAGCATAATAGGGAGGAATGCCGGCCAGACTGAAAAATCAGTGGTTGCAAACCCGGCAGTGGTACTAATAGATACCGCTTGGATCATAGCTTGGTCTAAAGCCTGCTCTGCCGAGCTATAGTAGCCTGATAGCGTAAGTACTAGGAAACAAATCCCGATGAGTGAGGCTTGAATGATAAAGAACGCCTTAAACTCTGGATCGTTAAAATAGCCTTTAACCGAACGAGAGCTCACCGCCGCATAGTGTAATGAGAAGTTTAACGCAGCAATAAGCAAAAACACGGTACACACCACGTTTACCATAGGACTATTAAAATAGCCTAAGCTGGCGTCGTGGTTCGAAAAGCCACCAATAGCAACCGTTGAGAAAGAATGGCAAATCGCATCAAAAACATTCATTCCCGCAAGCCAGTATGCACCGGCACATGCAATGGTTATGGATAGGTAGATGTACCACAAATGCTTTGCCGTATCGGCAATACGCGGAGTCATTTTATTATCTTTAACTGGGCCAGGAGTTTCTGCCCGATAAAGCTGCATTCCCCCTACTCCAAGGATAGGTAAAATGGCAACTGCGAGTACGATGATACCCATGCCACCTAACCACTGAAGTTGTTGACGGTAAAACTGTACTGAGTGAGGAAGAAAATCTATCCCCTCAATAACCGTAGCTCCAGTGGTAGTCAGGCCAGAAAATGACTCAAAGAAAGCATCGGTTACCGTCATGCTTGGTTGCTCTAGCAAGATAAGTGGAATTGCCCCCACGCTTGCTAGTACTGACCAAAACAGCGCAACAATCAGAAACCCTTCTCGTGCTCTTAAGTCATTTTTCTGCTGACGGTTGGGATACCACAATGCCATACCGCCGATGACACAAAATATAAATGCGAGGATAAAAGGCAGGCCACTGCCATCTTGATAAATCAACGACACGATAGCGGGTGGGATCATGGTTACGCTAAAAAGCGCAATTAATAACCCAAGTATTCGTATGATGGCACGGTAGTGCATTGTTTGTTATGCCTTTATTTTTATAGTGCGCATAAGGACTACTGAGCCCTAGTTACAATGTGCTTTTTGATATGGTTTCAAAAAGCGAATCTATCTACGTGAAACAAGGTAGATGAAATCCTATACGTTACGCATAGGGTTTTGATTATAGGACTATAATGAACAAGGGGAAACCTTTGTCTCCCCACTACATTAGGCTAATTACACATAAAGGCACCTGATCTTTTCACTAGGAAAAAACCAACCACTTTTATTTTTTAGTTTCCTATTTCATAGCAAGCACGGTTTTAACCATTTTAGTAATACTCGCATTGGCTTCACTAATGCTTTGCGCCAGCATATACGCAGGTGTAGTAACAAGCTTTGCGTCATTATCAACAACCACCTCATCAACTGGGCACTCTACATGCGTGGCTCCTAATGCATTCAACCCACCAGCCGTGGCTTCGTCATTGCCAATGGTCAGTTTAGTTTTGTTGCCATACACTTTTGCTGCTAGCGCAGGTGCAATACACGCGTACGCTGCGGGCTTTTTAGCTTGTGCAAAGGCTTTGCACACTGTCAGCACCTCTTCGTTAAAGGTACAATTTTCACCGTCTACAGCAAACGTGCACAGGTTCTTCGCAGCGCCAAAGCCACCAGGTAAAATAAGTGTGTCAAAAGCAGTTACGTCGCACTCAGTCACGGGTTTTATATCACCTCGGGCAATACGGGCCGATTCTACTAACACATTTCGTGCTTCACCTTCTGATACCTCACCGGTTAAGTGATTGACTACATGCAGTTGGTTTACATCTGGAGCAAAACATTGGTAAGACGCACCTTCTTGCTCAATGGCTAAAAGTGTCAATACCGCTTCGTGTAACTCAGCCCCGTCAAACACACCACTACCACTTAAAATAACGGCTACTTGTTTCATATTGTCCTCCTAGACGCTATGCCATCTACTTATTCAAAATTTGGCTATTAAACACACAACTGTTCAAAAAAAGTTCTTAATAATACGTGTATACATTGTTAATGGTTATGCTACATTACTTGACCAACTTGGTTAAACCAAAAATAAACGTACACCAAGTTATCCACATAAAATGGAATGGTAAGTAGCAGGTACGCTGTTTTCACACCTAAGTCTCATTCCCTTATTTTTCTTGATTTGAAAGGTGATCTTTAACTTGACAAAGATCACCCGGATCACTGTGCCCAAAATTTTAGATCACAAAGTTATCCACAGGCGAAATGCGATCCGCTATCGACCTTAATGTTCCTTCATGATATGGCGATCTGCCCTAGCCTGTGGCATCCTTGCGCTCATATTCTCTATTGGAAAATCGCCATCTATGCCTGATTCTAAAAAGCCTCCATTTATTCTTGTCGATGGATCGTCATATCTTTTTCGTGCCTTTCACGGTTTACCACCTTTAACCAACTCAAAGGGCCAAGACACCGGTGCTATTTATGGTGTTGTGAACATGCTTAAAAGCTTGATCAAACAATACAACCCGACGCATATGGCGGTGATTTTTGATGCTAAAGGCAAGACCTTTCGCGATGACATCTATAAAGAGTACAAAGCGAACCGTCCTCCGATGCCGGATGAGCTAAGAAGCCAAATCGAACCGTTGCACGCCATCATTAAGGCAATGGGATTACCTGTTATTGTTGAATCGGGTGTAGAAGCTGATGACGTGATTGGCACGTTAGCCAAACACGCCACAGAAAAAGGTATTGATACCCTTATCAGCACCGGCGATAAAGACATGGCGCAGCTGGTAAATGAACATGTCACCTTAATCAACACCATGACAAACCAACTGATGGATGTCGAAGGTGTAAATACGAAGTTTGGTATTCCACCGGAGCTTGTGATCGACTTCCTTGCGCTTAAGGGCGATAAAGTCGATAACATCCCAGGTGTACCTGGTGTAGGTGATAAAAGTGCTCAAGCCTTGTTAAACGGTATTGGCGGTATCGACGACATATATAAGAACCTGGATAAAATTGCAGATCTGTCGTTTAGAGGCAGTAAGTCGATGGCGGCTAAAATGCAGGAATACGAAGAGCAAGCTCGGCTTTCTTATACCCTAGCTACTATCAGCATCGATCTTGACCTTGACTATGATGTCGAAGCTCTTATGCCTTGCCAAGCCGATAACGAACAACTTCGCGATCTGTTTGCCGAATACGAGTTCAAACGCTGGCATGCAGAAGTAAGCGCGCTAATAGCCGGCGGAGATACCTCTGGTGCCAATGCAAACACCAACGAAGAAAAAAGCGATAGCGCAGAAGAGAGCGAACAAAGTGAATCGGTAGAGATAGATAAGTCGAAGTATGAGACAGTGCTTGATGAGGAACGCTTTAATGCGTGGGTCGCGAAGCTAGAAAAAGCCGAGCTAATCGCTTTTGATACCGAGACAACCAGCCTTAACTACATGGATGCGGAGTTAGTTGGTGTTTCATTTTGTATAGAGGAAGGTGAAGCAGCTTATGTGCCTGTTGCTCACGATTACCCAGATGCACCCGCCCAGCTATCACGAGAATTCGTATTAGACGCATTAAAACCTATTTTAGAATCGGACACCGTGATCAAAGTAGGTCAACACATAAAATACGACAAAAACGTATTAGCGAACTATGACATTACCTTAAACGGCATTGGCTTTGACACCATGCTTGAGAGCTATGTACTAAACAGTACTGCACAGCGCCATGATATGGACTCACTTGCCCTAGCCTACCTTGGTCATAAAACTATTCACTTCGAAGAGATTGCGGGTAAAGGCGCAAAGCAGCTAACGTTTAATCAAATTAGCCTTGAAGAAGCTGGGCCTTATGCCGCAGAAGATGCTGATATCACGCTTCGCTTACACAACGCTATTTGGACTAAGTTGAAAGAAATTCCTGAGCTTAAAAATCTATTGATAGATGTTGAGGTTCCCCTAGCCTGTGTACTTTCTCGTATGGAACAGGAAGGTGTATTGATAGACAGCCAAAGGCTGCGTCAGCAAAGCCAGGATCTTGCCACCCGGATTGCCGAGCTTGAAAGTGAAGTACATGAGGAAGCTGGCGAGCCATTCAACTTAGGTTCTACTAAACAGCTTCAACATGTCTTGTTCGAAAAAATGTCGCTACCGATCATAAAGAAAACGCCTAAAGGGGCGCCGTCTACTTCTGAGGACGTACTGCAAGAACTTGCGCTTGAGTACCCGTTGCCGAAGAAGATCATGGAATACCGTGGCCTAACCAAGCTAAAGAATACCTACACGGATAAACTTCCTAAGATGATCAATCATCGTACGGGTCGAGTGCATACTTCTTATCACCAAGCAGTAACCGCCACGGGACGACTCTCTTCTACCGATCCTAACTTACAGAACATCCCTATCCGAAATGAGGAAGGTCGCCGCGTGCGTCAGGCATTTGTACCCAGAGAAGGAAATAAGTTCGTCGCAGCCGACTACTCACAAATTGAGCTGCGCATTATGGCGCACCTTTCTGGCGATAAAGGTCTGTTAGATGCCTTTGCGCATGGTAAAGATATTCATAAAGCAACCGCAGCGGAAGTTTTTGGTGTGCCACTTGATGAAGTAACCACTGAACAGCGTCGCAGTGCAAAAGCGATTAACTTTGGCTTAATTTACGGTATGAGTGCCTTTGGGTTGTCGAAGCAACTTAATATTCCACGTAATGAAGCACAAAAATATATGGATCTTTACTTCGAGCGCTACCCAGGCGTGCTTGAGTACATGGATTCAACACGTGAGAGCGCGAAAGAAAAAGGTTATGTAGAAACCGTATTTGGTCGCAGACTTTATTTGCCTGATATTAAAGCCAGTAATGGTGCACGTAGAAAAGGCGCAGAGCGCGCAGCGATAAACGCGCCTATGCAAGGCACAGCGGCAGACATTATTAAGATGGCGATGATCAAAGTTGATGACTGGATTAGAAAAAATGCATCTGATGATGTGACAATGATGATGCAGGTGCACGATGAATTGGTTTTTGAAATAAAAGAAGACAAAGTGGAAACCTATGTCTCTACTATTACTGCTCTTATGGAAAGCGCAGCTACGCTAAATGTTCCGCTGGTTGTTGAGGCTGGTGTGGGCGAAAACTGGGATGAAGCGCACTAGTTTGGTAATTAGATTACAGTTTTTACATTAAAAGGCGCGTTATATTCATTAAATTTGGTAATTTAATTACATAACACCCTTGCCTTTTCTGTGCTTTGTTGTAATATTACACATGTAGGGTACAGAGGTGAGAAAGCTGTTTTCAAACCTTTGCTTTAACCCCGACAGTTTTGTCGGGGTTTTTTTATATCTGCGGAAAATAAATAATTCATAAATATCAATAACTTAAAAAATAAAGCGAATTTTATTTTAATTTTTCTGAACTTCTCTATTTATCACGACTCTATATCTACGGTTTTTATGTGTTTTCTCTCAGTTTACGCCTCGCTCTATGCGGGGCGTTCTTTTTTCTAACACCCCATCATACCTATCCATCGGGCACGTCAGATCAGCACAAACGGTAAGGGTGAATTGCGCTACTGTACTTCGCTATCAGACTCTTCTGTTTCGTCTTGTTTATCTAAGCCAAACCACGTATCCAAAATACGCTCTAATTCGGGTAACCCGTGCTTATTTAATGACGAGAAGGTTTGCACGGTAACATCGCCCATAAATGCCATCGCAGCTTCACGCGCCATTAACAGCTGTGCCTTTCGCTTACCGCTTTTAAGTTTGTCGGCTTTAGTGAGAAGTGCCAGTACTGGAATATTTGAGGCTACTGCCCAATGGATAAGATCTTGGTCTAAATCTTTGAAGGGGTGACGAATATCCATTAAAACGACTAATCCTTTAAGGGACTTGCGCTTTTGAAGATATTCACCAAGTGACGCCTGCCACTTCTTTTTCATGGCTACTGGCACTTTTGCAAAGCCATATCCTGGCAAATCAACCAAGCGTAAGTCTTCTTCTAATTTAAAGACGTTGATCAATTGGGTGCGACCCGGTGTTTTACTGGTTCTTGCCAAGTTCTTCTGACGAGTTAACGTGTTAAGTGCACTCGATTTACCCGCATTAGAGCGGCCCGCGAACGCTACTTCAATTCCGGTATCATTCTTTAAATGACGAATATCAGGTGCGCTCGTAAAGAATTTTGCTTTGGTGTAATACGACATCTAGACTTACCTCCACATGCGTCTCAACCTTCGGTTTACAGTTTTTTAATGAATAAACCAACTAAAAACCATAGTTTTATCATGGAATAGGTTTTTCTGACGCGTTAAATGTGTAAAATACGCATGATATCACGTATATCACGCGAGCCGTTGGATCCATTTAAGAGATTTATTATGAAAAAACTGTGTTTGTTGGTATGTATGTCTTTAGGTTTAAGCGCAACTGCTATGGCAGAAGGCGACGCCGAGGCAGGTAAAGCGAAATCTGCAGTATGTGCAGCCTGTCATGGCCCTGATGGCAACAGCATGATTGACATGAACCCAAAGATTGCTGGCCAGCATGAGAAGTACATTGTTAAGCAATTAACCGAATTTAAACTTGCCTCTCAAACAGGTGGCGAGGAAGGTCGTAACAATGCTGTGATGAACGGCATGGCTGCCCCACTTTCAGAGCAAGACATGAAAGACCTAGCCGCTTATTTCTCAAGCCAAGAGCCAAAGGCGGGTGAAACACCAGAGCAATACGTTGAAGCTGGCCGTGCATTGTACCAAGGTGGCGACGAGTCTCGAGGCGTAACTGCATGTATCGCGTGTCACGGTCCTAAGGGCAACGGCATGGGCTTAGCAGGTTTCCCTGATATCAGCGGTCAACATGCAACTTACACTGCAGCTCAATTGAAAGCATTCCGTTCAGGCCAACGTCACAATGACATGAATGGCATGATGCGTGATATTGCGATGAAATTAACCGACGAAGATATTGAGATTTTATCTAACTATATCGCGGGCTTACACTAAGCATTACCGTTTTTGCATATTGTTGTTAAAAATTTGTTACCGAAAAAGTTGTATTTTGAAATTATTCGTGTAATCTAACGGCGTAGTTTGTAGGTGCCTTTGAAAAGCTACAAGCTAAATAACAAGAATAATAATAAAAATGCAGCATGGAAGACGGGATAAAGAGCCACGAGGGCCAAAAACAACAATACAGCTCTGCTAACAATAAAAATAAGGGGAGCACGGCTAGGGAAGCAAGATACACATAGAAGTGTATAACGGGAGAGGTGTCATCTGACACTCATACAATGTAAGGTGATGGTGAGAACCATCACCTTTTTCTTTTTTAAGCCCCTTATTATTGTTCACTTTCCTATGTACTGTCCTTTATGCAAAAGCGCTAACGCGCCATCTCACTATCACTCAGATAAAAAGCGCGATTACCTTCAATGTAATCAATGCAAACTCGTTTATGTTTCTCCTGAATTCTTACCATCTAAAGAAGTAGAAAAGCAGGAATATGACCTTCACGAGAATAGCTTTGAAGACGAAGGGTATCGAAAGTTTTTAGGAAAGGTTTTAACGCCACTTACACCTTTTATAAAAGACATGAAATTTGGTGAACTCCGAGGACTAGACTTTGGCTGTGGCCCTGCGCCTGTTTTAGCAAGTATGCTGGAAGAAGAAGGCGTTAGGATGAATATGTACGATCCCTTCTATGCACACAACTTATCGGTACTTGAGCAAAGCTATGACATAGTGACATGTACAGAGGCTATAGAACACTTTCACGCCCCTCATGTGGAATGGGCGCTATTTAACAAACTTGTAGCTTCTGGTGGCGTTCTTGCCATCATGACCAAGCGCGTACTTGATAAAGCCAGGTTTGCAAATTGGCACTATAAAAACGACGTCACCCACGTTAGCTTTTTCAGCGAAGCAACCTTTCAATATTTGGCACAACGAGATGGCTATGATGTCACTTTTCCTGCCAGCGATGTCGTTCTATTGAGAAAGCGCTGAAACAAATCCCCGTAATACTTTATGTTCCCCGTATTGATTTTGCACTGCATACCCAAAGATCAATACGTAGACACTAATTCGCGCTATAATAGCGCTGTTTTTTCACTCTCTTTGTTATTTGGAAATTATGGCACGTTCAAAGAAATCACGTAAAGTCGGCCTAATCGGCGTTCGTAAAGATCCTGACTTTAAACCAAGCGAAAACCGTAAATCAGACTCGCCTCGCCCTAAAAAGCATAAAGGTAAGCCCGCTGGTAATCGCCACAATGTTGAACATAAAAAAGTGACGGGCAAAAAGAGTGCTGAGAATAAAGATCCGCGCCACGGCAGTAAAAAGCCTATTCAGCTTGTAAAAGCAGTGACGCCCACCCCTGCTCAAAAGAAAAAGTACGCCACACCAGCCCAAGAACTGGCAGCGCTTGAAGCAGATCAACGCTTGTCAGATTTACTCGACAAACTTGACGACGATAAACCGCTCACCCGTGAGCAACAAGCTTATGTCGACGAGAAGATGGCACGCCACCGCATTCTTTGTGACCTATTAGGAATAGTAGAAGAGGATGATGAAGACGACGATATGGATCCGTTTAATGATTTAGACGCTATTAATATCGACGACTTTAAGCACTAATAAAAAACGGGAAAGAGTCATGCTTTGGGCAGTACTTTCAGGCATCGCGCTACTAATTATTCTTGCGCTAGGTTTTTACGCAGGCAAACTGCTGTTTATGTTAAAACAACAAAAAGAGCGACAAGAAGCGGCAAGGCAGTCGCGCGTAGCCACTATAACCGACAGTATTATAGTAATAGCTAAGGCGATGGAGCAGCAGCAATGTGATTTGTCAGAAGGCGTAATTCGCATCGTGAACTTGCTTAACGCGCTTCCAATAAGTACTCCGCCTGATTTTAAAGCGCAGTATCCCAACATTCATGCACTATTCACAGAGGTAAGCGGTTTTGCAATTTTAGAAGCAAGGCAACAGCTACCTAAGAATGAGCGAAGAAAGCAAGATATCGCTCGCGAGCAGATTGAATCGGAATACGAATCTAAGGTGCTGGACGAATTACCACCGCTGAAGGCGTATTGTGAGACACTCGTAGCCACTAAATAACGAGTAAGCGCTACGCTGATTTAAAAGATAAAAACTGATGCAATCAATATCGAAAATGGCCGAGTACAGTATGTAGTCGGCCATTTTTTAACCCGGTTACCTTTGCCTATGTCACTTTATCGCGAGCTCGCAGGTACGTTCGTAGCAATGACACCCTACTTCGTGGTCATTGACCATACCCACAGCTTGCATAAAAGCATAGCAAATCGTTTCACCTACAAAATTAAATCCGTGCTTTTTAAGTGCTTTTGACATTGCTTTAGACGCATCAGTTGATGTGGGTGCTTGCCTGAAGTCTTCCCATGCATTAATGACCGTACGTCCATCTGTAAATTGCCAAATAAAATCACTGAATGGCTGCGACGCTTCGATAGCTAAAAAACCCTTGGCATTTTTGATAACCGACTCTATTTTGAGCTTGTTTCTGATTATGCCGCTGTCTTGCATAAGTCTGTCGACATCAGCGGGGCCCATCTTCGAAATTTTCTCAGGGTCGAACTGATAGAATGCCTGTTCAAAATTCTGCTGTTTTTTCAAAATGGTCAGCCAAGATAAACCAGCCTGTTGTCCATCGAGGCATAACTTAGCAAACAACGCGCGACTATCTAGCTCGGGTACACCCCATTCGTTATCATGATACGCTAAATAAATAGGGTCGCTGCTTACCCAACCGCAGCGATGCAAAGGCGTATTTTTTTCTATTTTTGTTTGATTGGGCATGGCTTAAGATTAAATCCTTGTTGTGAAGTGGCATATTGGCTTTATTCGTGACGTTTTTTCACCCTTTACACCTACATACTATGCCTCACAAATTGTATACTATCCCACCTTTATTTTAAGTCAGATAACTAATAAGCAGCGGATGTATGCAGAAATACGATATTAAGACCTTTCAAGGGTTGATCCTTGCGCTTCAAGATTATTGGGCGCGTCAGGGCTGCGTTATTATTCAGCCTCTGGATATGGAAGTGGGTGCCGGTACTTTTCACCCTATGACGTTCCTACGTTCTTTAGGTCCAGAGCCAATGAGTAGCGCCTATGTTCAACCGTGCCGTAGACCGACCGATGGTCGTTACGGTGAGAACCCAAACCGCTTACAACATTACTATCAGTTCCAAGTAATGCTTAAGCCTTCACCTGACAATATTCAGGAGTTGTACTTGGGCTCTTTGAAAGAGTTAGGTTTCGATCCGCTGGTTCATGACATTCGCTTCGTAGAAGACAACTGGGAATCACCCACGCTCGGTGCATGGGGTCTAGGTTGGGAAGTGTGGCTAAACGGTATGGAAGTAACTCAGTTTACCTACTTCCAGCAGGTAGGCGGCCTTGAATGTAAGCCTGTTACCGGCGAAATTACCTACGGCTTAGAGCGACTCGCCATGTACGTTCAAGGTGTAGATAGTATCTACGACCTGGTTTGGACTGACGGCCCTATGGGCAAAGTGACCTATGGCGATGTGTTCCATCAAAACGAAGTAGAACAATCGACGTATAACTTCGAACACGCCAACGTTGAAGCCTTATTTAGAACCTTCGACGAATGTGAAGCAGAAAGCAAAAAGCTTATCGAAAACAACCTTCCACTTCCTGCCTATGAGCAGGTTATGAAGGCGTCACACGCATTTAACTTGCTTGATGCTCGTCATGCTATCTCAGTGACTGAACGCCAGCGCTATATTCTTCGCGTTCGAACGCTAGCTAAAGCGTGTGCAGAAAGCTATTACCAAGCACGTGAAGCACTTGGCTTCCCACTATGTAACAAGGAGGCATAAGCGTGCGTACAGAAAATTGTTTAGTTGAATTAGGTACTGAAGAACTCCCACCAAAAGCGCTTAAGTCTTTAGGTGAAGCCTTCGCCACGCAGTTTGAAGCTGCGCTTACGCAAGCTGACTTAAGCTTTGATTCAGTCAGCTGGTTTGCAGCCCCTCGCCGCTTAGCCGTTTATGTTTCAGGTCTTGCTGAAGGTCAGGCTGACAAAGTAGTAGAGAAACGCGGCCCAGCAGTATCAGCCGCGTTTGACGCCGACGGTAACCCTACTAAAGCAGCACAAGGTTGGGCTCGCGGTAACGGCATTGACGTTGCTGACGCAGAGCGTCTTGTAACTGACAAAGGAGAGTGGTTACTTCATAAAGCCCACGTTCCAGGGCAATCAGTTGCAGAGCTTCTAGAAGGGCTGATAAACCAAGCAGTAAGCAAGCTACCTATTCCAAAGCCAATGCGTTGGGGTAATTACAACACTCAGTTTATACGCCCGGTTCACACCCTTTGCGTGCTTTACGGAAGCGAAGTGGTTAACGTTTCTGTATTGGGCCTAACAAGCGGCCGCGTTGTTCAGGGTCACCGATTCCACGGCGAAGGTCGCTTTGAACTGGATTATGCTGACAATTACGCCTCTGCCCTAGAGCAACAATATGTGCTGGCAGATTTTGAGGCGCGTAAAGATAAAGTGCGTCAGCAGCTTGAAGACGCAGCGCAAAGCTTGTCGCTTAAGCCAGACTATAATGAAGACTTACTGGAAGAAATCGCGTCACTTGTAGAGTGGCCGGTTGTACTTCAAGCTGGGTTTGATGAGGCTTTCTTGGCAGTACCGAAAGAAGCGCTTATCTATACCATGAAAGACGACCAAAAATATGTGCCGCTGCTAGATAGCGATGGTGCACTTTCAAACATTTTCTTATTTGTAACGAATATCGAAAGTCGCGATGCGTCTCAAGTTATTTCTGGCAATGAAAAGGTTATCCGCCCTCGTCTTGCAGACGCTGAGTTCTTCTTTAACAGCGATAAAAAGACGACATTAGAAAGCCGCCTTGAAAGTTTAGAAACCGTGTTGTTCCAAAAACAGCTTGGTACGCTAAAAGAAAAGTCTGAGCGTATATCTGCCCTATCGGCGTTTATTGCGTCGCAAATAGATGCGAATGAAACACAAGCTGCACGAGCAGGTCTTCTAGCTAAAACCGACTTGATGTCGAACATGGTTATGGAGTTCCCAGACGTTCAAGGTGTTATGGGTAAATACTATGCGCTAAACGACGGTGAAGATGCGCCTGTTGCAGAAGCACTGTATGAACAATACATGCCGCGTTTTGCTGGTGACGCACTTCCTAGTTCTGGCGTTAGCGCGTCGGTCGCGCTTGCTGACAAACTAGATACTCTTGTGGGTATTTTTGGTATTGGCCAGTTACCTAAGGGTGATAAAGACCCATTCGCGCTTCGTCGTGCAGCTATCGGTGTACTACGTATTGTCACTGAGCTGTCACTGCCGCTAGATCTTGAAACGCTAGTAAGCAAAGCTATCGATGTGTATGGCGATAAGTTAACGAATGCTGAAACACAATCTCAGGTTGTTGATTTTGTATTGGGTCGATTTACTGCGCTCCTACAAGATCAAGCTATCGCCATTGACGTTATTCAGGCCGTTGCTGCTCGTCGCCCTACTAAGCCAGCTGACTACTTAGCCCGAGTTCATGCAGTAGATAAGTTCAGAGCATTGGAAGAAGCCGAAGCGCTAGCTGCCGCTAACAAGCGTGTTGCAAACATCCTTGCTAAGCAGAACGTTGAAGTGACAGACACAGTGAATATTGATGAGTCACTGTTAGCCGAAGAAGCTGAAAAAGCGCTTTATGTTGAGCTGAAAGCCGCACAGGAAGAAGTTGATATTGCTGTTCCTTCACAGGACTACACGCGTATTCTTACTGCGCTTGCAACCTTACGTAATGTAATCGATAACTTCTTCGATAACGTAATGGTTATGGCTGATGACGAAGCGGTTAAGAATAACCGACTTGCTTTACTGTCGCTTTTAAGGCAACTTTTCCTTACTACCGCAGATATATCTATTCTCGCGAAGTCTTAGGCTAGTAAGAGTTAACGCGGTTTTATGCTGCGAAAAACAAAAAGCCCAGCCTTAACGTTGGGCTTTTTTTATAAATGGAGACGCTGTGAAAAAGTTACTAACTATTGCTTCTATGTGCATAGCACTTTCAGCATGCTCAAGCAGTGGAAGTTTTAAAATTCCAGAAATAGCACCGGACGTGCCTCGCATTCAATTCGAAAACATGTTCCTAAGAGGTGTATTTAACTGGTGGGAGGCTGACCCAAGTTACAAGTTCAAACGATCAAATTCAGGCTGGACAGTGGACGTTGAACTCATAGCCGACGGACAACCTTATGATTTTAGGTTGTCAGATGCAAAATGGACGCCTTCACAAAGCTGTGGCGGCAAGTATAAAGGGCAGCCTGTAATGATAGGCTCCACTGTTTATTTAGTCTGTGAACAGGGCTCAGAGAACTTGCAATTTACCCCCTCGTCAACAGGCACCTATCGCTTTACTGTAACAGCAGCAAGTGCTGGGGAGGTCGCCTTGGTTGTTTCTAAAATTTAGACTTGAGTGCCGTGTAGTAGCGGCATTCACTATTCCTTTTTCATTGGAAAGACTCTTGCCTCACATTCAATGCCAATGAAAAGTTCTGTGTTTTATACGAGTAATTCACCTGAGCTCAGGCATAAAAAAAGCGACCGTTGGTCGCTTTTTTCAAATAGCTAAAAGCTCTACACGTCTAAGTTTTCCACTTTCAGCGCGTTAGCTTCAATAAACTCTCGACGAGGCTCAACTTGGTCACCCATCAATGTAGTGAACAGCTGGTCACAACCAATGGCATCCTCAATGGTAACTTGAAGCATACGGCGGCTTTCTGGGTCCATGGTGGTTTCCCATAGTTGCTCAGGGTTCATCTCACCTAGCCCTTTATAGCGCTGAATGTATTGGCCGCGTTTCGCTTCATTCATTAGCCACTCTAGGGCTTCTTTGAAAGACTCAACTGGCTGTCTACGTTCGCCACGCTGGATGTAAGCGTCTTTACCCATCATGTCATTGATAGCAAGGTTAAGCTCTTTAAGGCGCTGATATTCAGACGACTCGATAAACTCATGATCGATAACGTACTCATAATCGATACCGTGCATACGCATAATGATTGTAATGTAGTACTCGCTAAGCTCAGCATCAGTGCGAATTTCATAACGGTATGTAGCACCATCGTTTTCGCGCTCTGTAAGCTGCTCTACGAAGTGTTTCGCCACATGCTCTAGTGCAGATTGATCTTTAAGGTCTTCAAGGTTTAGCGTAGGCGTGTAAAGCATTCTGTAGAGGATAGATGCAGGCATAAGACGTTTCATACGTGCAATCATCTTCTCTACCGATTGGTACTGCTTAACAAGGTTTTCAAGCCCTACACCACTAATACCTGGGTCTTCATCGCTGGTGTGCAAAGACGCACCGTCAATGGCGATTGATGTTAGGTAGTTAGTTAACGCATCGTCATCTTTAAGATACTGCTCTTGTTTACCCTTCTTCACTTTGTAAAGCGGAGGCTGTGCAATATATACATATCCACGCTCAATGATTTCAGGCATTTGACGATAGAAAAATGTGAGTAGAAGTGTACGAATGTGAGAACCATCCACGTCAGCATCGGTCATGATAATGATGCTGTGATAGCGTAGTTTTTCAGGGTCATACTCGTCGCGACCAATACCACAACCTAGTGCAGTGATTAGCGTCGCAACTTCCTGCGAAGAAAGCATCTTATCGAAACGCGCTTTCTCAACGTTTAGTATTTTACCTTTAAGCGGAAGAATAGCTTGGTTTTTACGGTTACGACCCTGCTTAGCTGAACCGCCCGCAGAGTCACCCTCCACTATGTATAGTTCACTAAGTGCAGGATCTTTTTCCTGACAGTCAGCTAGCTTACCTGGTAGGCCAGCCAAATCTAGCGCACCTTTACGGCGTGTCATTTCACGGGCCTTTCGTGCAGCTTCACGAGCACGAGCAGCATCGATAATCTTACCCGCAATGATTTTACTTTCTGCAGGGTTTTCTAATAAGAACTCAGCTAGCTTTTCATTCATTGCCGATTCAACAGCTGGACGAACTTCAGAAGATACAAGCTTATCTTTAGTCTGTGAGCTGAATTTTGGATCTGGTACTTTAACAGAAATAACTGCGGTTAGACCTTCACGCGCGTCGTCACCACTGGCATTCGTTTTAGCCTTTTTGTTCAGGCCTTCCTTTTCCATGTAGTTATTCAATGTACGCGTCAACGCTCCACGGAAGCCCGCCAAGTGAGTACCGCCGTCGCGCTGAGGAATGTTGTTGGTGAAACAGAACACGTTCTCTTGGAAGCTATCGTTCCATTGCATCGCTACTTCTACTGCAATACCGTCTTCTTGTTCACAGCTGAAATGAAACACTTTCTGGTGAACTGGTGTTTTCTTCTCATTCAAATATTCGACAAAAGCTTGTATACCACCTTCGTACATGAAGTGGTCTTCTTTACCGTCGCGTTCATCTTTCAAGCGAATCGACACACCAGAGTTAAGGAATGATAGTTCACGAAGACGTTTAGCAAGAATATCGTAGTGGTAAAGCGTATCTGTGAAGGTGTCTGAACTTGGCCAGAAACGGATCATAGTTCCCGTTTTGTCAGTATCGCCTGTTACGGCTAGTGGCGCCTGTGGAACACCATGATGATATTCTTGTTCATGCGCTTTACCACCGCGACGAATACGAAGCTTCAGTCGGCTTGAAAGTGCGTTTACTACTGATACACCTACACCGTGCAAACCGCCCGATACTTTATAAGAGTTATCGTCGAACTTACCGCCGGCGTGAAGAACCGTCATAATAACTTCAGCTGCAGACACACCCTCTTCTGAGTGCAATTCAGTTGGTATACCACGTCCATCGTCAGACACAGATACTGAGCCATCGCTGTGAATGAGCACAGTAATCTCAGAACAATGTCCAGCAAGTGCTTCATCGATAGAGTTATCGACCACCTCGAAAACCATGTGGTGTAATCCGGTACCATCATCAGTATCACCGATATACATACCAGGACGCTTTCTTACGGCATCTAATCCTTTAAGTACTTTAATACTGGACGAGTCGTAGTTGTTCTCTGCTGACATACTAGCTTTTACTCCTCTTTCACGCTTCCATGTTCCACGTGAAACATTTTCTTTTCGTTGTATTTTTGTATAAAAGCGAGTTGCGTGGATTCTATTGCAGTAACGAAAACCTGCGTATCCATTTTGAGCAACCCATCAATAAATTGTTCTCTTTTATCGGCATCTAGTTCGGCACCTACATCATCAAGTAAAAAGATACTTTTACGCTGCGTTGCCTTATTAAATAGCTTAGTCTGTGACATTTGAAGCGCTGCCACAGCCATTCTAAGCTGTCCTCTTGATAAAAGCTCCTGAGCGTTTACTCCATTCACTTTAAGCCTTAAATCGGCTTTATGGGGCCCAGAAGAGGTATGTCCTATTTTACCATCATACTCACGTTTTTTAACTAGGCTTTCTGATAAACCGACATCTTTTTCCCACCCTTTATAGTAACTTAATTCCACATCGAAGTTAGGAAGAAATTCTTGCGCATATTGCTTAAAAATAGGCGTAAGGGTATCCACATATTCCTGACGCGTAGCCGATAGAGATTCACCTAGTTCTGAGAACTGAGACTCCCAATATTGATTTTGTGGTGCGCTTAAATTTGCCTGCTGTTTCAGTAAGGCATTTCTATGTTTTAAAAATTTACCATACTGATTAGCAAGTGATTGAAACTGATGTTCCACGTGAAACAATCCCCAATCACAAAAACGTCGACGCTCGGAAGGCGAACCAATTATAAGGTCAGTACTCTGCGGAGTAAAAAGTTGAAGTGGTACCAAGCTAACTAAATCTGATAACTTATTTGAATGTTCACCGTTAATACTACAGGTGAATGTCTCGTTTCTACTTCGTTGAAAACCTAGCTTTAATTCATCCCCTTCTTCAGTTTTGCATGACGCGAAAACACTGAAGCTGTCCTTCTCATTTTGAATAACCGAACTGTGTTTATTTGTTCTAAAAGAACGTCCAAAGCCCAGGTAATAAAGTGCTTCGATTAACGAGGATTTTCCACTCCCATTCACGCCTTTAATGATAGTCAACGCTGGTGAAGGAGAAAGTGATACGGAAGTAAGATTACGAAACTGTGTAATCTGGACGCGGTCCAGTTTCATGAGGTCACACTGATGAAAGAAAAGAAGCGAGGAGTATCAACACTCATCGCTTCTTGAATTGATAATTTAAATAACAAAATAACGTGGAATATGCGAAACGCTGCAAACACTTAATGTAGTAGTGACTAAAGTCGCATTGGCATAATAACGTATAACGCGGCGTCATCAGCATCATCTTCGATTAGCGCACTTGCGTTTGAGTCTGATAGGCTAACTTTAACACCATCAGATCCAAGCGCATTCAATACGTCAATTAAATAGGCAACGTTAAAGCCAATTTCTAAATCGTCACCTTGATATTGAACATCAACGATTTCTTCCGCTTCTTCTTGCTCTGGGTTATTAGCCGTTATCTTAAGCTCACCAGAAGACAAGTTTAATCGTACGCCTCTAAACTTTTCGTTAGATAGAATGGCCGCACGTGAAAATGCTTCTTTTAATACGGCTTTACTCGCAATAATTTCCTTGTCGCCATTTTGAGGTAAAACACGGCGATAATCAGGAAATCTGCCATCAACTAATTTCGAAGTGAAAATGAAATCGTTTGAGAAAATTCGAAGATGGTTGGCGCCTATTTGCACCTTAAGAGATTTATCATCTTCGCTAATAAGACGAGAAATTTCTAACACGCCTTTACGTGGAATAATCACCTGACGAGATGGCAAAGCGGTCTCGTAGTTTAGGCGACAAAGAGCAAGACGGTGACCGTCTGTTGCAACGGTACGAATGATATTCTCTTCCGTTTCAAGGGACATACCATTTAAGTAATAACGTACGTCTTGTTGAGCCATTGAAAAGCTCGTTGCATCGATAAGACGTTTTAGATCACTGCACGATAATTCAAACTCAACTTCACCTTCCCAGTCTTCTAAATTTGGGTAGTCGTTGGCAGATAAAGTAGAAAGCGTATAACGACCTCGACCGGCACGAATAAGTGCTTTGCTGCCGTCTAACGAGAAATGAATATCTGTTCCTTCAGAAATACCGCGAATAATATCAAACAGCTTTTTAGCAGGAACAGTAATTTCACCTTCCGTGAATTCAC
The DNA here is from genome assembly GCF_022348305.1 of Alteromonas sp. MmMcT2-2. NCBI lineage: Bacteria > Pseudomonadati > Pseudomonadota > Gammaproteobacteria > Alteromonadales > Alteromonadaceae > Alteromonas > Alteromonas sp. MmMcT2-2. The sequence goes on along the minus strand of NZ_JAKRFA010000001.1, from coordinate 474,919 downwards.
CTTCTAATTTCACGCTAGAAATTAGTTCTACCTCTAAATCTGTACCAGTAAGCCAAAGTGCGTCCTCACTTACTTTGATGAGAACATTGGAAAGAATTGGCAGTGTGTGTCTACGCTCTACAGCACCAGATACCAACTGTAGGGGTTGTAAAAATTGTTCGCGGCTTATAGTAAATTTCATCGCAGTGCTATCTCGCCTCTAAGGTCGTGGTGTTAGGAAGACAAAGTCCTAATGAGGTTCTTATAGTCCTCTTTTATATCATGACTTTCTTCTCTTAGCTGCTCTATTTTTCTACAAGCGTGTAAAACCGTAGTGTGGTCTCGTCCACCAAACGCGTTTCCTAGTTCAGGTAAACTGTGGTTGGTAAGTTCTTTGGCCAGCGCCATCGCGACTTGGCGAGGACGCGCCACACTACGACTACGTCGTTTAGACAAAATATCAGCTACTTTTATCTTATAATAATCTGCGACGGTTTTCTGAATATTATCAACGGTTACCAATTTTTCTTGAAGCGCAAGAAGGTCTCGAAGCGCTTCGCGAACGAAATCAATAGTGATAGGGCGACCGGTAAAGTTTGCGTTAGCAATAACACGGTTAAGTGCACCCTCGAGCTCACGTACGTTTGAACGCAATCGCTTAGCTATAAAGAACGCCACTTCATTAGGTAAGTGAATCCGGTTCTCTGCCGCTTTGCGCATCAAAATAGCCACTCGGGTTTCAAGCTCTGGTGGCTCTATAGCAATAGTTAAACCCCAACCGAAGCGCGATTTCAATCGATCCTCTACCCCATCAATCTCTTTAGGATATCTATCAGAAGTAAGTATGATTTGTTGGTTACCTTCAAGAAGCGCATTGAACGTGTGGAAGAACTCTTCTTGTGAACGCTCTTTATTAGCAAAGAATTGAATATCATCGATAAGTAACGCATCAACGCTGCGATAGAAGCGCTTAAAGTCCTCTATAGCGTTATTTTGTAGTGCCTTAACCATATCCTGCACGAAACGCTCTGAATGCATATACACAATTTTAGCGTCACCGTTATTAGCTACGATGCCATTACCCACTGCATGTAATAAGTGAGTTTTACCTAAGCCCGTACCACCGTAAATGAACAGTGGGTTGTAAGAACCGCCTGGGTTATTTGCAACTTGAGTTGCAGCCGCACGTGCTAGCTGGTTAGATTTACCTTCGACAAAGTTGTCGAATTGATAAGTCGGATTAATATTACTTTTATGCTTCATCGCCTCAGGGATCGGGATCACTTTCGGCGGTGTAGACGATCTTGGCGCTTGATCTGCGTATGCATTATATCCATTACGGTCGTGGTTTTGCGCACCGCGATCATTTAGATCCATACCCTGTGTGTATGAAGGTGATTTTGAAAACGCATTGTTTTGTCCTTGATCACCCGCTTGGCTTGCCGATGATGGCATACCGCTATTCGACATTGGTGAATAAGACGATGTGTGCTGCCCATTACTGCCGCTGTGAACAGGCTGATTACTAGGATTATAGTTCTGATACCCTTGACCGCCCGCAGGTGCACTAGGCTTACTTGGTTGATTATTAGGCGTATTTGGAGCAGGCGAAGATCCGCTGGTACTTACAGGCTGACTACGGCTTACGCTGTGACGATTCATCACTTCTAAACGCAATTGTGGTGCGTCACTTCCGGCAAACTCTTTTAGTAGTGCGGTAATATTATTCAGGTACTTGTCTCTTACCCAATCAAGTACAAAACGATTGGGAGCATAGAGTGCAACCACGCCTTGTTGTTCTTCACAAACAAGCGGTCGTATCCACATACTAAACTGCTGCGTTGGTAATTCTTGACGCAATCTTTCAAGGCATTGGTTCCACAAGGACATGGTACGTAGTTAGCTCCCGTAACTCGCTAGAAAAACCAACTCCTGAAAAGCCAAGCATAAAGAAAGCAGGCACTAAAAAGCGCCATTAGAAGAAAATAGCGTTGGAAGTGTTGGGTAGCAGCGAGAAATTAAGTTATCGTTTTAATCGCTGTGGATTATCTTACTTTATCAACACAATGTAAATGGCGATCCCGATCGATCTTTTCGATCAAAACAACAAGCAACTGATTAGCAAGCTTTTTTCTTTTAGATCAAATCAAACTATAACGAGAAAAATTCATTCTAAATTTGTGCTAAAAAACCGTTAGATCACCTTGCTTTTTATATATATCTCTGTGTTTTTCACAACGCACTGTGGATAACCTAACCAAATTTTACGCGTTATTCACAGACGATTTGTACGAAAACTGCGTTATCGATTAGGCTATCGATTAGAAAATGCAAAAATTGTTCACTTATTCATCCGAAAAGCGAGAATATGCATTGACAGCACGCCCCGAGATCTCTAGAATTCAGCGTCCTTTTTCGATGGGCTTTTCTGGTGAAAACACCACATTGTTCTGGCAACAGCATAATGTGTTACCAAAAACGCCTATGTTTAACTAAATATAAGTGAGACTTTGGTCATGAAAAGAACATTTCAACCGAGCAATCTAAAGCGCAAGCGTTCTCACGGTTTTCGTGCTCGTATGGCGACTAAAAATGGTCGTAAAGTACTAGCAGCTCGCCGTGCAAAAGGCCGCGCTCGTCTTTCAGCTTAATTGAAAGACGCCAAAGTGGGCGAGAATAATTTTTCTAGGGAGTTACGTCTGTTAACTCCCACCCACTTTACCTATGTGTTTGATAACGCAACCCCAGCTGTATCTCCCTCTTTTACTGTCCTAGCCAGAAAAAATACACTTTCAACTCCTCGTTTAGGCATTACGCTCGCGAAAAAACGTATCCGTAAAGCTCACGATAGAAATCGTTTGAAGCGATTAGTCAGAGAAAGTTTTAGGCATAAACAGCACAACTTACCCAATGTCGATATTATCGTTATTGGCAAGTCTGGCGCTGACAACCTTAGCAACCAAGAAGTTTTCGCTACATTGGACAAGCTATGGAAAAAATTAAACAAGCGTTGCGGCAACTCTTAATTGCAGTGCCTTTGGCATTGATAAAATTCTATCAATGGTTCATTTCCCCTATGTTAGGGCAACGATGTCGTTTCCATCCTTCTTGTTCTTGGTATGCTATAGACGCATTAAAAACGCACGGATTAGTAAAAGGCGGTTGGTTATCTATTAAACGCATATTAAAATGCCACCCTTTGCATGCCGGCGGATATGATCCAGTGCCGGAAAAACAACAAGATAAACACTCAAAATAAAGAGACCTCTATGGAATCGCAACGTAGTTTTCTGATAATTGGCCTTGCGCTAGTTAGCTTTTTGCTTTGGCAATCATGGCAAAAAGATTATGGGCCACAGCCAGTTGTGCCTGTTGAGCAACAACAAACGCAAGAGACATCACAAGGCGTACCGTCATTTAATGAAAATGGCAGCGAAGATGTACCTAGTAGTGATAGCGTTCCTGCTGCACAACCTATCGCAGCGGCGCAAAGCTCAAACCGCATTATTGAAGTAAAAACCGATACGCTTGATTTACGCATCGATTTGCTAGGCGGCGATGTAGTATCAGCAGACTTACTGAAGTTTCCGGTAGAGCAAGGTTCGGATATTCCTTACAGCCTACTTCGCTCTGGCAACGGTCTTTATGTAGCGCAAAGTGGCCTAATAGGTGCTCAAGGGCCTGATGCAAGCAGCAGTGGCCGCCCGGTGTATAATGCACAAAGTGACTATTATGAAATGACTGGCGACACCCTTGTTATTCCTCTTACATGGAAAAACAACCAAGGCTTGTCAGTTACCAAAACTTTCACTTTCACTAAAGGTCAGTACGACGTAAACGTGAGCTATAACGTTGAAAATGGCACCGGCAGCGCAGCAACAGTTCAGCCGTATGCGCAGCTTAAGCAAGTGATGGAGTTTGAAGACGACAGCAACATGTTTATGCCAACGTACCGTGGTGCCGCTTACTCAACGGAAGATGACCGTTATCAAAAGTACTCGTTTGACGAGATTGAAGATGACAACCTACGCGAAACCACGAAAGCGGGTTGGGTTGGCATGCTTGAACATTACTTTGTATCAGCATGGGTACCTTCACAAGAGCAAACTAACACGCTTTATTCTCGTAACCTGAAAAATCAGTATGCGGTAATTGGTGTATTATCGCCGTCTGAGAGCGTAGCGCCTGGTGAAACCAAAACCCTTGCGTCTACCCTTTACATGGGTCCTAAAGATCAAGAAAGCCTAGCGAAAATTGCGCGCGGATTAGACCTAACCGTTGATTACGGTATTCTTTTCTGGATTTCACAGCCGCTGTTCGCCCTTCTTACCTTCCTTCATAGCCTAGTTAATAACTGGGGTGTGGCAATTATCCTTATCACTATTGTAGTGAAAGGCGCGATGTACTGGCTAACTAAGAAGCAATACGAGTCAATGGCACGTATGCGCAACTTAGCACCTAAGATGCAGCAGCTAAAAGACCGTTTTGGCGACGACAGACAAAAAATGTCTCAAGCTATGATGGAGCTTTACCGCAAAGAGAAAGTAAACCCAATGGGCGGTTGCTTACCTCTTCTTCTGCAAATGCCTATCTTCCTTGCGCTTTACTGGGTACTGATGGAAAGTGTTGAACTACGCCATGCAGACTTTGTGCTTTGGATCACTGACCTTTCTACAAAAGACCCATACTTTGTGCTGCCAATTCTAACTGGCGCAAGTATGTACCTATTGCAAAAACTTCAGCCAACCACCATTACTGATCCAATGCAGCAGAAAATCATGCAATGGATGCCGGTAGCAATGAGTGTATTCTTCCTGTGGTTCCCTGCAGGTCTGGTACTATACTGGCTAGTCAGTAACGTGATTACCTTGGTTCAAGCCAAAATGATTTATGCTTCAATGGAGAAGCGGGGCATCAGCAGTAAATAACACGCTGATCAATGAATTATACAGCCCGCCTATGCGGGCTGTTTTGTCTTAAGAGGAATAACCTGTGCCATCATTTGATATTGTTTCTGAAATCAACATGGAAGAAGTACGTAACGCCACTGAAAACGCAAGCCGTGAGCTATCAACGCGTTTCGACTTTCGCGGTATTGACGCGAGCTTTGAGTACAAAGATAAAACCGTGGTCATGAAAGCTGAAGCTGAATTCCAACTTCAGCAAATGGAAAGCATGTTTAGAACGGCGATGTCTAAACGTAACGTAGACACTTCATCTATGGATGTTAAACCCTACGATGCACACGGTAGAACTTACCGTCAGACCATTACCTTTAAAGAAGGTATTGAACAGCCGATGGCGAAGAAGATTGTGAAGCTGGTGAAAGACGCCAAAATCAAAGTGCAAACGGCTATTCAAGGCGAAGAACTTCGCGTAACAGGTAAAAAGCGTGATGATTTGCAGCAAGTGATTTCGCTGGTTAAAGAGTCGAACTTAGGCCAACCTTTCCAATTTAAGAACTTCCGCGACTAATTATGGAATCACTCACCCTTTCTACCGACACTATTACCGCACAAGCGACAGCGCCCGGTCGTGGCGGCGTAGGTATTGTACGTGTTTCAGGTCCTAAGGCTAAAGCCATCGCTGAGGCGTTAGTACCAAGCGCACTAACACCACGTTTTGCGACCTATACGCCGTTTGTTGATGCTAACAACAGCGTAATAGACCAGGGCATAGCACTGTTTTTTAAAGGGCCTAATTCATTTACCGGTGAAGATGTACTTGAACTGCAGGGCCATGGCGGTCAAGTTGTCATGGACATGCTGATTGATGCCGTACTTGCAACGGGCCATGCCCGGCTTGCCAATCCAGGTGAATTCAGTGAACAGGCCTTTTTAAATGATAAGTTAGACCTTGCTCAAGCAGAGGCGATTGCTGACTTGATTGATGCAAGCTCTAAACAGGCAGCCAAAAGTGCGTTGCGCTCGCTACAGGGTGAGTTTTCTACACAAATTCAAACGCTATCTAACCAAATCGTGCACCTTCGTATGTACGTAGAGGCGGCCATCGATTTTCCTGAAGAAGAAATTGATTTCTTATCTGACGGGAAAGTATCAGGTGACTTAAGCGCAATTATGCAAAGCTTAACCAAAGTGCGCGAACAGGCTAAGCAAGGCACCTTGTTACGCGAAGGTATGCAGGTAGTGATTGCGGGGCGCCCTAACGCAGGTAAATCGAGCTTATTAAACGCCCTGGCAGGACGTGATAGCGCCATTGTTACCGATATAGCCGGTACCACACGAGACGTACTTAAAGAGCATATTCACATTGATGGTATGCCTGTTCACATTATCGACACAGCAGGACTTCGAGAAAGCCCAGATAAAGTGGAACAAATTGGTATTGAGCGCGCGTGGCAAGCTATCAATGAAGCTGACCACGTATTATTCGTTGTAGACTCTACCGCAACTGCTGTTATCGACCCTTATGAAATATGGCCAGAATTTATGGCCCGATTGCCACAAGGCATCCCCGTTACCGTAGTTCGCAACAAGGCCGACCTTAGTACCTTAGATATTGGACAAAGTACAGTTGCCACCGAGCAAGGTGATATCTCAGTTATCAATCTATCAGCCAAAGAAGGTAGCGGCGTCGACACGCTAAAAGCACATCTGGCCAAAACCATGGGCTTCGATACTACAACTGAAGGTCAATTTATTGCGCGCAGACGACACATAGATGCACTCGACCAAGCCTACAGTTATGTAAGCACTGGCGAACAACAACTGCATGACGCTATGGCGGGTGAGTTGCTTGCTGAAGAATTGCGCTTGGCTCACCAGGCACTATGTGAGATAACCGGTGAATTCACGTCAGACGACCTACTTGGTAAGATTTTTTCATCGTTCTGTATTGGGAAGTGAAACGGCCAAAAAGATCGAAAAGCATCCAATCAAATACAAATAAGCCTTTGTTTTATAAATAAAATTATTCTATTTCTTTGCAGGCAATTTGATCCGTTTTGCCCCCTCTTGCTCCGTGTGTGCTCCGAGTATAAGTTTTCGGAGCACTCGGAGCACAAAAGGAGCAAACATGAAAATCACTATCCAGAAACGCGAACCAGACAAGAACGGCCACCGTGCCTTGCGACTGGTCTACTACCACGGTTCCAAGACAGGCCAGAACGGTTCTCGGGCGCAGAAGCGCTCGTATGAGCCCCTGAACCTGTTCCTCTACGACAAACCCCGCCTTCCGGCGGAGCGTGAGCACAACAAGACGGTTAATCAGAAGGCTGAGGCCATCAGGGCAAAGCGGCTGTTGGAAAGCGAGTCGTCACGACATGGATTGGATGATCGGACCAAGCTTTCTGCCAGCTTCTTCGATTACTTCGACCAGCTGACCGACGAGAAAGCTTCCGGAAGCAAATCCAACCATTCGATCTGGATCTCCACCCGTCATCACCTGCACCGCTACCATGGCTTGTCTGAACTGACCTTTGAACAAGTCGATAAGCGATTCCTGGAGGGGTTTCGGCACTACCTTCAGCATGAAGCCACCACCAAATCCGGTACCAAACTGGCCAAGAACACGACCAGCAGTTACTTCAACAAGGTTCGGGCAGCGCTCAACCAGGCCTATCGGGACGGCATTGTCCGCGACAACCCGGTTCAACAGGTTAAGTCCATCAAGCCGGAAAACACGAAACGGACTTACCTGACCCTGGAAGAGGTCCGGGCTCTGACCAAAGCCGAATGCCGGTATGACGTGCTGAGGCGGGCTTTCCTGTTCTCCTGCACTACAGGCCTTCGCTGGTCAGATATCCACAAGCTGGTCTGGGGTGAGATAGAGGAATTCGCCGATGGCCACTACCGCATCATTTTTCGGCAGAAGAAGCTGGTGAACGCCGGGAACTCGCTGCAATACCTGGATCTTCCAGACTCAGCGGTGAGATTGTTGAATCTGGAGAATCGCGGAAAGCCAGGTGATCGCGTATTCAAGGGTCTGAAGTATGACTCCTATACCAACGTTGCGTTGGCACAATGGGTCATGCGCGCGGGTATCACCAAGAGTGTGACTTTCCATGCCGGACGGCACACCTTTGCGGTCAATCAACTGGCCAGGGGTGTGGATATCTACTCGTTGTCCCGGCTTCTGGGCCACAGCGAGCTCAGAACCACGGAGATCTACGCGGACATACTCGAAACTCGCCGTACAGAGGCCATGAGGAGTTTTCCTGACATATTTGAGGAGACACTGGACGGAGAGCCTAAGTGACGAGAGGGGCTTTCACAGCCCCTCTTTCCTCCTGCCCCACATCAAACACTCCGCCGTCCTGGTCTTCGGTGGCTCACCAGGTGCTGAGCAGCCGACTGCTCGATCTCGTCCGCCGTCGCGATCCGGTTGGACTGGAGCCACTTCAAGGTGTCTGCGCGGCGAAAGAAAATCCGGTGACCATTTGGCTTGAAATGAGGGATCTTCTTTTGGGAGGTTAACTGGTACAGGGTGCTTTTCTTCAGCCCAGTGTATTCCGCACACTCCTCAAGGCTCATGATCTCCTTGTCGGCCTCCGGGGCCTTGCTACCATTAATATGGTCCAAAATGATTTTTTTGAGGACCATCATGTCCTGCAATACTCGCTGTAACATTTCTTTTTCTGTCATCGCTATACCTCTACACCGCCATAACCAAAGTGGGAAAACTGGGAAATTGGGAACACCGTGTCAGTCCTCATGCTCAATCCTCTCCAGTTCTTCAAGTTGCCGTCTAACTTGGTCAGGCCTGAGCGCGAAAAATCGCTGCAAATCTCCATTGACTCTGGTTTTGTAGGTCCCACGGGAGCGCTCATTACTCACCAGGCAGTCACGCTGTAACAGCACCTCCACTTCCCTCATGTAATGGGTCGGCAGCCCGAGCCGCTTCAGGAAGTGCGATTTATAGATCAACCACAACTCGCGTCCCTCGTGTGAGCGTCGAAAACCAGCTCCCCCCTGGCCACTCGCTTGTTCAATATCACTGAGACTGCGCTCCCAGACTTTCATGGCCCGCTCCAGCGCTTTGAGAAGCCGGAATTCCTCCGAATTTCTGGAGTGGCCTCTATTATCCAGCCAAGCCTTCAAGGTTCGGTGGACGGCTGCCAAGGACTCTTCCTCGCTCCAAGGGAGAATGAAATTCCTACTACCGAGACAAAGTGCCGCCCCTATGAGCGCAAACCGCCTGATGACCCGTTGCACCTGCGATGCCATCTGGTCTCGTGTCCAAATACCGCTTAGGCGACCAATTTCGTGACTCAGGTAGCTGTTCAGCTCGTCATGACGCTCGGTCAGTAAAGAGATCCACTCGCGAATTATGGTGCCGTGGTAGCGCTGACAAGCTGATTTCATCTCGTCCACAAACTGCTGAGGGTGCTTATGACCGTGTAGTTCATCGAACGCGCCGTAGGTCCCAAACACTGGGAGCTCCACCAGTCGAATCTGCTGGCCTGCACGTAACGGCTTACCGATCTGCTGGAGTAGCTCAGCAATCCAGACTTCACCGCTGCTCAACACCAGCGTTCGCCAATGCGAGGTCGCGGCCAGCTCGCCGGAGACGTTAGCCCGTAACTTTCCTGATCCGTTCATGATCTGATAGATCGCCGTATCGATGTCTTCTGGGCGAGCCATGCCAATCTCATCTAACGGCAACAACATGTCGTTGTGCTCTGATGAGACTGCCGCTAACCCGTTACTGGTTGAGATCCAACTGCGAACATAGCGGTTTCCCCCATACACGCTAGCCGCCAACTGCAACAAGGTGGTCTTTCCGGTCGACGATGCTCCAACCAAGTGGATGGCGCCATTTTCCATCCCAGCAGAGGCAATCAATGGCGCAGCCAGCGCCGTGCCAATACTGAATATTGCTAACGGGTTGCCTCGGCATAGCTGACCGACATAAGTCTGCCAGTCGCTGAGACTTCCAGACTCCTCTAACGTCGCAGAGCCTGATAATTGGCCTACGAAATGGTGCGGCTCGTCAGCGGAGCCGATAGTCCAATTACTGGTGGCAAATACTCCATCGTGCCAACCCGTTCGATTAACCACCGTCGCCGGTTCGGCCAGAGCCATCTGTTCCAACAGATAGTGCTGAAGCCGGCTCCAACTTGCCTGCCCGGGTGTCAGTGGATAACCGGTATCAACCAGCATATCTCGCACCTGTCGGGCATTATCGCTGTTGAGATCTCGGGCATAGACGACCTCGCGTAGCTTCACACCATCGAAATTCTGCCATTCCAGCAACGCTCCGTGTCCGTGCCGCCTGTCGGTTAACCTGGTGCGAGCCATTACCTGAATCCAGCCGCCGACACGCTGCCAATGGTCCCCTGATAAGGCATAGAGCCCGTCATCTTGCAGTTTGTATTGCATATCACGCAGCTCCTCTCACAGCTTGTCCAGCCACGCTTTTACGTCCTGGTAGCGAAAGCGAACGGCTCGCCCATGGGGATTCGGCTTCACAGGTGCCGGGAACCGCCCCTGTTTTACATAGCGGCGCAGCGTTGCCTGCGATGTTTTCAGGACGGTGCAGACTTCTTCATAAGTCAGTAGACGCTCAGTCGAGGTATTTGATTGTTTCTTCATGACTACTCCAGTTCGGTTGTGAATCGTTCGGAGCAATCATCGGAAATATTCGTCTTAGGGGAGAACCGCGGAATTGCCCAAAAAGGGCGCAAAGGAGAGGTCGGCTAATAAGCCATTGATTATTAATAGATAAAAATCACAAGAAACCAGAAAAAGAACGTCATAATCGCAAAATTAGGGCTTACATGAGTGGGTTTTGTGCATTTAATGACCAAGTTAGCTGCATGGCTTTCACATGTGAAAGTCATTCTCCGGTCTCAGAATCATATTTTGATTCACAGCCACTATTCCTATCCTAGCCAGGATAGGAATAGGTTTGAGGAAATCAGAGTTAGATACCAATTCTACGGACGTTAATACACTGCAATACGGCTCCAATTACAGCCACAGCTCCCGCTCCAACAGGCAATGCCCAGATCGGTAAATCCATCGCCAGAGCCATACCACCTGCCGCAGCACCAATAGCGCTTCCTAAATACAAAGCCGATTCATTAAGTGCTACAGCTAGATTTCCGTCACCCTTAGATTCCCTCACATGAATCAGCTGATTATTCTGGGGAACCTGCAGTGCCCATCCAACGGCCCCCCACAGAATGATTGGCACCATTGCCAACCAAGCATTCCAGGACGCAACTACTGGTAGAATAGCCAGAGATATTGCCAGAATTAACATAATAGCCAATGTCATCTGGGGTCCTTTAACGCGATCAGCGAGAGGTCCTACTAAGAAGCTGCCAAGCACACCTCCAATCCCCCAAACCCATAGAAACGGCGTGATCGAGTCAACGTCCCCGTATTCAGAAGAAGACATAAGAGGAGCCAAAAAGGTATACATCCCTAAACTGGCGATAGCGGCAAGCAAAGATACTGACAGGACCACGATTACCTGACCATCTACCAACAAGGACAACTTTTTACGTAACGGTACGGCATCTGAACTTGGCAGCTCTGGTAGTCGCCAAGCCAACCCGAGAAACGCTATCATTCCAAGTAATGTCACCAGCCAAAGCGCGGAGGCCCAACCGAGTTTTTCCGCCAGTACAAGTCCTCCCGGAACGCCCAAAACAGTACCTGCCGCCATTCCTCCCATGATAATAGCTATTGCTTTGCCACGAGCTGAGGATGACAGTGACGCCGCGATCGCGATCCCCATTGCAAGATAAACACCGGACCCAACCCCTGCTAAGGCACGGAAAGCAAGCAGAAAGTAAAAGTCTGTGGATAGTGCGCTCGCAGCGTTTGACAGAACAAATAACCCAAGCGCAGCTAATAGCCCATTTCGTTGCCGGTTTCCTGGTAACAAAGCCACAACGATCGGTGACCCAATGCCATAGGCGAGAGTAAAAGCTGTCACAAGCTGAGCAGCCACGCCAACGGAGACTCCGAAAGACTGTTCAATCAGAGGTATTAACCCAGCGGTAACATAAGAAGCCATACCCAGCGCAAAAGCGCCTAAAGCAATTAAGTAAACTATGAGTGAATTCGAGTTTGTCGTGATTGTGGGCGCACTCTCTGGGACGCACATTTCATTATTTGAGCTCATAAATAGACTCTCCTAGTGGAAAAGCCGTCATTCTATAAGCAGCATTAAGGTGTTACAATTTAACCATTTATGCTATTACTAAAAGCAACAGGAAACACATGAGTAAGTTAGAGCGTACAAGAAAGGAGCTAGCTGCTTTCTTGAAATCACGGCGAGAACGTCTGGCTCCTACAGACGTGGGGCTCCCTAGTGGGGGGCGTAGACGGACACCAGGGTTGCGGCGTGAAGAAGTTGCCGCTCTATCAGGGGTGGGACTCACTTGGTATACATGGCTCGAACAGGGGCGAGATATTAGTACGTCTTCCTCGTTTCTCGATAACTTGGCCCAAGCGCTGAAACTGGATGCCGCCGAACGTAGGCATCTGTTTTTGCTCGCTCATGACAGGCTGCCGCCGGAACCTGGCAAGACTTACTGTAAAGTTCCGCCTTTAATATTGAGGCTGATGAGAGACTTATCGCCTCACGGCACTTATGTACTTAACCTACGGTGGGATGTGTTGGCTTTCAACGAGGAGGCCGACCGGCTTTTTGGCTTCAATCGCCATCCTCCTGGGCAACGCAACCTGCTTTGGATGCTATTCACAGATCCCGCTCTCCGCGAACGTCTGGTTGACTGGGACAATCAGGCGGCTCAGATGTTATCCAGTTTTAGGCGAGACTACGCTCACGCAACGCAAGAAGCGGATATCCAGGCTCTGGTTACCAATTTACAGAAGGCTTCTCCTGACTTCAGGCAATGGTGGAATCGCCATGATGTTGACGCCCCGTGTCAAGGTGTCAGGGATATGAAAATGGAGAGTGAGACTATCTCTTTTGAACACACTTCAATGACCGTCGATGCTGATCGTCATCTCCGATTGGTTGTTTATGCACAGAGGATTGAGTAGTTGCACGCAATTATTTCGGGAGAGAAATAAAATATTATAAAGGCCCTTTCAGAGCCCCATCCACGTCGTATAAGTAAACGTCGATTCTGGAAAACATTAAGAAATGCGCAACGAGTCCTTTTCGAGGCTCTTCGGAATGGGTCAGGCTCAGAAACACTGGCATGGAGGTTATTGGACTAAGAGCCCGTCGTTTCCACCTGATTTGGAAAACTCACGCACTGGGATTCCGACGACAACTTATCCAGATTAATAGCGTATGTGCAGATCATATCTCCAAGAGGCCGCCTAATAGAGCGCATGGAATGAGCTCAAAGTTATCCAAATCAGATAGGTATGTGTAGCGATTGGAAAGTTCTCCAGGAGAGTCCCCTACCGCTGTTGGAGAACTCTCACTCAGTGTCATCATCCAGCCACTACTTTCCGCCCCAGTTGTCGGGGCGCTGTTCTCACCGCTCAATCAGCATCGTTCCCCATCTGCTTTTCGAACGCCTGTCGAATGAGCCCCATTACATAGGCAAGCTCAGATTCCTCACTAAACCCTACTTCCACATCGCCATTTCCCCAACGTCCGAGGTTGGTCACGTCACGAGCCATCCCTTTCGGATCGCTCAACTCGTGAAACGGCATATTCAAAGACAGTCGCAAACGGGTCTTTTGCGGGACCACATCGACAAAGTTCGTCTCGGCTTTGAACGCTATATAGAGCTTGAGGACTTCTTCAGTGACGCTCGTGTCGAGCGCCAGGACTTCCTTTCGGAGCTGCTCAAATAGAGCGCGCATTGGGGTCCCGTTTGCGAGTTGAGGGTGATCCTCAAGGTTGTAGGCTTCTGGTTTGACGGCCACGTTGCGGTAGGTATCGAGGATCTCGTCCGGCAATACCGGAGCCGCCCAAACCCGCACCGCTTCCTGGGCCAGCTTGGCGGCCCGATTCTTAATTGAGTCCTCATTCCATGCTTCTACAGCTCCCAAGCCCTCGTTGAGCCGTAGAGGGCTTTGTTTGAATCCGCCCTGCATATCGCGCTTCTCGATGAAAGCTCGGTCGCTGTACTCTGAGTTGTAGCCCGTAAGAGTCAGATTACCCAGCGTATGCAGCCAGGTTTCATGCACACGCTTCCATTCCGGACCTAGCTCATCCTTCCATCTAGCAGACAGATTCTCATTCTTCGGCATGATGTGTTCGATCGTGTATTCGTCGACCGGAACCCGTTCCTTGCGCTCGAAATTCTCCAGGCGGCGTAACCAGTAACTCCGACTGCGGAAGTTATAGAGATCGCGTACTGCCAGTTCCCTTTTGAACTCTTCGTCATTCGGAAAACGCCTGTATGACTTCAAACCGAGCAGGTGAGCCTTGATGCTCTCCAGGTAACGGTTCTTCTGCAATGATTTGTGAAAGGTCGCAAAGCTCTTGTTCAGCGAGTTTGTGGGGATGGCACAAACGGCACGACGGAACACATAAGCCTCGATCAGCCGAATAGCGCTATGAAAGTCATCTCGGGACAGATTGTCTTGTTGGTAATCATGGTAAAGTTCCAGCAGAAACGGATATGCCACGTCGACTTTTAGTTCCCGCAGGTCCTTAAATGCCATTCCGAGCTGTTTATCTGTTTCTTTCCCCAATGCCATCGCACAAAAATACCGAGCGAAAGCATGTATTTCAGCAACCAATGAATCGACACCAGCACTCGCAACTTCGGCGCGACGTGAATGCTGTTTGAAAGCCTCGTATACCTCATCTAACCGTGGAATTTCCCCGGTTTTAACCGTGAGGTAGTGGCGCATGAAGCTGTCAAAGTAAACGCCATAGCCTTCTTGCCCGAATTCCACCTCCATCGGACGCCAGTGATCGCGATAGAGCCGAGTTTGATGCTTCGGCTCCAGTCCCATCAGCACATAGTTCCGGATCAGGTCAGCCTGGCTCAAAGCTTTTCCTGTGGAATTCATGCTCTCAAAAATGAGTTGCGGGTTATCCTGGTCTCGGCTCAGCGCAATATCAACGATGATGAGCTTTGAAAGGCCCCGGCAGAGGGTTTCCAGTTCCCCGTTAAGCCGCTGAATTTGGCTGTTGAAGAACTCGAAGTTTTCCTGGATTCGAAGAGAACCGTCATCAGGTAACGGCTTCTGCGTGACCAACGCCAGAAGGCTCTCTTTGTCCGTCTGGGTCAATAGCAGTTTGTACGCTCGCTCACCGTCTTCCAACGGGTTAAGCAGGTAGTAATTGCGCAGCTTCTTAGCCGAAAACCCCTCCAGAGGTTCTGTGTCCCCAAGGTGTCGAGATAGCGCCTCAAGAATCAGCATGGTGGTAGTCAGTCGCTGTTGCCCATCAATGACCAGCAATGGTGATTGACTGGACACCTGATAAAGCCCCTTCTCGATGTAGACCACCGAGCCAATGAAATGTGCTGATATACCATCGTTGGTACCGGCTCGCATAATGTCGTCCCACAGTTGACGACATTGCTGTTCAGACCAGGAATACGTTCTCTGGTAGATCGGAATGACAAATTGTGGCGACTTCTTCAGGAAGTCGAGCAACTTGGCTTCTGTAGCTTTCATAACGGACGTTATCCCTTTTTTGTTCTGTTACTGCGTCTCAACGCTGGTTTTGACCTGGTTATACACAGCCCGCATCAGGTACTGAGAAGCGATATTACGGAAGGACTCGTCGTTCATCAGGCGTATGAAGATGTCTTCGTTGCCGTCCATGCGCTCTACAAACAAGTTCTCAAGCTGCTTGTTAAATACCGGTTCGAAGTTCTCCAGGCTGTTGGCCATGACGGCCTGGCGAAGCTGCTCGTTGGCAACGGCGGTTTCCTTCACCTGATCGAAGAACAGCTGATCCGCCGGGGTAAACTCAGTACCAAACCGCTCATTGAGCTTGTCGACCAGTGTCGATAACTGCACCTCTTCCTCTGCCTGGCCGGTATCGACCTCGGTCGGGCCTTAATTTGTCCTTATCGCTTGAAAGCGTACTTACGCTCTCGCTCTTCGAATGCAAGTTGTCCCCCCTCTAGAACCTCGCAAATATGCTCTCTAATGCCGAATTTCTTAAGCAATGAGGGCGCATCTGGTTCGAAAAACGTGCACTCCATGGCGCCGGAAACATATTCGAATCTAAATTGCTCGTTTTCCATATCATGCTGCTGGCCAGCCTGATTCGCGACGATAACACATTCGGAATCTGTGGATACAACCATATTAGCGTTGTGAGTGACCATGATGATTTGTCTTCTCTCTTTCCTTTCCCTAATAAAGTCGCGGAGTTCATTATAAACTGTGCGGTTATCTAAATTATCTTCAGGTTGATCTATAAGTATAGGGTGAGAGGAATTGCTCAAGTGTAGTATGAGATGGAGAAGCACCAGTCCTCGCTTACCGGGCGACATGCTGATAATGTCGTCATTTTTATAAAGCAAGTTAAAAGATATGTAAAAGCAATCCTGAAGTAGATTTCTAAGGATTAGTTCCTCGTTCGCACTCTTTCGAACTTTATGGGCGATCTGGGAGAAATCTCGAACCTTCTCACTCAGGGTGAATATAGAGTCTAAATGCGTGTCTTTTGAGTAAATATAATTGTTTTCACTATCAATCGAGTCGCCTAGAATACTTGCAAGGCTTCCTCTGGCATCAAAACAGTTTATGAAAGAATCGAAACTATTGTGATCGAATTCCAGGCTAGCTTGAAGCGTTATATTTTCATTGTCGATCTTCGCAGCACCATTGAAAAGCGCCTCTATTTCACCATATGTGTCAAACAACTGCTCATACAGGGCTTTAAGCTGATCAGAAGCTGCTTTCCCTTGTTCGAGAGTGCTTTTGACCTTCTTGCCTGCTTCTTGAATAGCTCTAAGCTTAGCTTCTTCCCGTTTTTGCGCCTCTAGAAGTCCCTTCAATTCGTTTTGGCTTTTTACTTTAGACGAGAATTTTTCAAGACTTTCCGTGGTATTTATAATTCTTTCATCTAGCGAGCCTATCAAGCTATTAGCGCGGCGAATGTTCTTTCCCGCTTCTATTGGCAGGTCATCAATGATTTTCTGAATCTTAGCCAGTGTTATCTGAACAAGGCGGCTTCCAGTGTGAAACCGTTTTTTTTCTGACTCTTCAGAATTCGTCATAAGAGCTACGTTTCTAAACGAATCTTCCATCTCTCTTACTAATTCATTTTTTAGCTCAGTGTGTATTTCAATATATCTTAAAAGAGACGAACGCCTTTTTTCGCTAACTGACAATCTGTCGCTAAGCTTTTTATAAATTTTTCTTTCGTCAGGAGTAAAACCTGATGATTTTTTTATTTTTTCTATTTTTTCTTTTATTTTTTCTTTTTCATTATTTACCGAGTTCTCAGCTCCTATTTTTTCCTTTTCGCCCTTTTCTTTTGCATACTTGTGTCTGAGCGATACAAGTTTTGTAACCTGTGTGCTGATGCTCTCATTCAACGAATCACATTTTTTAAAAAGCTCTTCAGCACCTAGCTTTATTTCCCTGTCTTGATATAGAATTTCGAGTACAAGCTCATTGAGTTGATCTCGACCACTTTCCTCGGCTAATTTATTTATATATAGCTGAGGTATGTAGGTTATTGGTCGTTGTTCGTTTGTTTCTCTAAAGCTTTGTTTAGTGTTGTCGTTCCAAGTGATTTCAAAGTCGAAATTTGATTCATTTTCAAATTCTGGATAAGTACTTGCCTTTGCTAGATCACACTTCTTTACGGTTTCCTCTTTATTTGCCGTCCTTGAAATATGATAGAGTAAAAGCGATTTCCCTGAGGATTTGCCACCAATAATCGAATTTAAATCCGAATTTAATTCTATTTTATATTCAGGAAAAATATTTTTCCCACTGGAATCTTTGAATCGAACAGAGTCTATAACTTCATAGCTTACCTTATCGCCAGGGCAAGTATCTTGAATAGCAACCCGTGACCTCGGCTCAAATACTACCTGCTTGAGGCCCTCAAAAGTAAGATCAGCCTTTATCCAAGTGTTATTTTCTTCGTCAGGCTCAAAAAGTGTTTCGTATGCATGTGCATCGGAGCCCCATATACAAGCTTTAGGTAAGCCAAACTCTTTTCTGAAAGAGGAAGGATTATCGTGATAATCTCCGAGCAAGAAGCTTCTCGTACGCTTGTTAGATGAGAATATCAGTTGGCTCTGTTGAATAAGTGTCTTCCGCGTACCGTGACCGGCCGAGTTCCAACTTACTCTGCTAAGGTCTTCGTCACAAGGCAAAGCTAACAAGTAGTTTTTTTTGAATCTTCCATCTTCGGTGAGTAGTTCAGCTATTTCGCTTGTATTGACCGACGCATTGCAGATCCCTACCGCAAGGGCAGATTGGCCTCTAAACTCGGGGTGTTCTTCAATTAGTCTGTTACCATATTCTATCAAGTTTTCTTTGGTTAAGGCTCTTCTCTCTGCTTTGAGCCCTGTTTCAGCGTGAGTTTCAAACTGTATTCTAGATAAAAACTCGCTTTGGATTAATGTGGGAGACAATTCATTGGAAAGGATAACGTGGAAGTTGGTCCGCCTATTCCATTTTAAGTCGACCTCTTTGCCTACTACTAGTTTGTCCAAGCGAAACTCGAGATTCGGGAAAATAGCAATATTCTTAATTTTCCTGATTTCATCCTCATCAAATAGCTCAGCTAGTTTATCATCGTTGAGAATATAGTCTTCGACTACTTTTTTATAGCCGTCAAGAAGGCAATAGTCGGTCAGGCCAATGGCACTTACATTATGATCTATTGCTGATCGAAAGAGTTTTCTGACGTAATTGTCGAAGTCGTCGCCGAACTGGTTGTTCAGAATTGAAAATGGAGTATGGACATGGAGGTCCCACTTTCTCCAAATTGATCCTTTTGAGCAGTTTTTCACATATCCCTCGCAGTCAACCGTAAGAATTGCTTTTTATTGTCAAACTATCGTATACACAGGTCGGCGCGAATACAAAAAAATCTAGGCCTTTCGACAAGTCTTGTACCCAGAGCATTACGTAGTTCAAGCCAAATACTGTTTGTAATCATCCTCTAAAATAGATGCATAAAGCCCGTCGGAAGGGGACGGGCCTGAATGGTTTTTTGTTTAGGATTCCGGGGGCTGAAGGCCATCGAAGTGCGCCTCCAAATTGTCCAACTGCTTCAGGTTTGCCCTGACGAGACGTCGCATGTGAGTGAGGTTTGCATTCATGATACGCACTATCTCAAACCCGGCTTCGGTCTCCTCAATGATGGGCCTTTCCCAGTCGTGAGCGCGGTTAAATGCGGGTTTTGAGTACCGATGTTTCAGGGCTCGGCGGATGTGTTCACTGAAAACCGCATGCCCTTTACCGTTTTTCACTCTTACGAAGGTGTTGTAATACCAGTGCATCTCCAAGCTGCCGTGCAGCATTCTCACCCGGCAGCCGTGATGGCCAGGGTAGCCTCTCGTTTCCTTGGTTCGATGAGCCTCATTATGTGTCCAGAAATAGTCCGACAGTCGCTGAGCGAGATAGCGTAGGCGTGCTCGCTCCATATCCAGACTTTTGGATAGCGATTGTAGATACTGTCTGCATTGATCAAGCGCCATTCGGCGCCCCTGTTGATGGTCAAACTCCCCGGCGCGAGCCACCTCATGCCACTTATCGGTGATTTCCTGAATGGTTTTGGGTTTGCTCATTAGCATTCTCCTGTTGGTTGATGTTCAAGAGAAATGCTACTGGCCGCAGAGACAAACCCACGGGTCTGTAATTTGCCAATTTGGGCAAAAGTAGCCGTTTACCCCCAGATTATCTGGAATTTTTATCGACCTGGCGGCGTGTTTTAAACTTCCGGTTGAGAAATGCTTCCAGCTTGTCAGCATTCAGGTATGTGATGCCGCAGATCGCCAGGATAACGGCGACAAAGCCGAGGAAAGCAATGAGTGTGACGGACATATCGATCATGTGAGTTCTCCTGTTTTCGTTCTTTGATTGCAAATTGCAGCCTATGCTGCATCTGACTGCTTTTGTTCCTTTGCGACAGAGGCAATCAGATGGCGCGAACAACCCAGGATGTCCTGGATTTCACTATAGCTATGACCGGTGCGCAGTAAACTGGCGATGTGTTGTCGCCTCTTCAGATCAGGTTGGCGACCCTGATACTTACCCTCGCTGCGGGCCTTTTTGATACCCTGATTCTGGCGGCGGCGTCTGTCCTCGTAATCTTTGCGGGCTACCGCTGCCAGCATGTCGAGCATCATGCTGTTGACAGCCTGCAATATGGAATCGGTGAAGCCGGTGTTATCCTTCTTGTCCAGTGCAAGCCAACTCGTGGGCAGTTCTGGCGAGACAATTGCCAACCGTTTGGCTGACAGCTTCTGTTTGAGCGTATCCCAGTCCCGCTGTTTAAGGCGGGCAAGCCGGTCTATCTGCTCCACCAGTACAATGTCACCTTCACCGGATTCGGCAATCAGTCGCATCAGTTCGGGGCGATGCAATGTGGCTCCGGAGACATTCTCGGTATAAAAGGCAGCAATGCGCTGACCGTGTTGCTCGGCAAACTGGATTAGCGATGCTTTGGCCCGCTCGGCATTTTGTTCCTGGGTCGATGCTCTCAAATAGGCGCGTATAAACATTAATGCCTCCTCAGTCTGTTATAAGTGGTTCCGCTTGGCCGGTCTGTTTTAAATGGTTCCTTGTCATGTTGAACGGCCTGAATTGTTGGTTCTCCTGATGTGTACCCATAAGGAACCACCTCAAGAGTCGAAAAACTGCCCGAACGGATCATCCTCCCGGAGGATCGGATTGACTCTGAAGTCATCGAACAGATCGCCTGCGCCTTCTTGACTCCCGGTGTCGGAGGTTGTCGTGCTGCTTGGACCGTTTTCTTCCCTACCACCGCCTCGACTAAACGACGCCATCTTTTTCTCGAATTCAGGAAACGTCATTTCCCCATCGGGTCCCTTGTCGAAAACCGTCTTGTAAGCATCGACTGCGGCCATTGCGAAGCGAATGAGCAGTACGACCACCCAAAGCAGGAACAATAGATACCATGCGTAAAGCGCTGCATCGGTACCCCTTAAGGCGAGCTCCACAACGCCGATCCCGGCGAGCCCCACTGCTACTATTTTTATCACCCTCACCATGGTTTCAGTCCCCGATAGATCTTTACTTCGAAGCTACCAGAACCTGAGAAAATGCAAGTTTTGCCCGACGTCAGGCCGCAGCGGCTTGCCCGGCCAGCCATGGCAGTTTCACCTTGCTGTAGGCATCATTTGTCATCGCCCTCAAATCTTCCGTGTTCAGGCGTGAAACCAGCCACGCAGTGCCTTGATATCGAACGCGCGGATAGTTGGATGGCTGAAATACGCCATGAGGGAGGTCGTCCTCATCACCCAGCCACTGTCTGAGCCGCAGATCGATACACCAGCCCTGTTCGAGCTCAATCCAGCAATGGGGAGCGGTGGCTATTCGGCTCAGCCGGTCCTCTGCGTATCCGATACGACATTGATGGAAGATGCCTTGCTCGCTCAGGGCATTGCTGATCACAAAGGTCATGCAGTCGCTATCGATTTTGGCGTCTTCAAGCGGCAACAGAGCGAACTCAAGTTCATCATGCCAGTCACTCATGATCTGGCTCCTTGAACATCAGTCGCTGGCCCTGCTCGTAAAGCACAGGGTACGGCAGCGGTTCGCTATCCTGGATGACGGTGCCGGGAGGAAAATACATCAACATCCAGGATGGTAAGGCACCACTGACCGTGCGATAGAACTCATCCACAGGGAAGCTGAGTTGCTCACCTGATTGCCGGAAAACGAGGCGAGAATAATTCTCTGGATGATTAGCCGCGATGTTGTAGCTTTCGGGCTCAGCACCTTCCACGTAGGCTGGAGACTTCCAGAGATTCGGCGTTTTGATGTTGTAAGCAACCACACATTGACCTGCACCGCATCCATGCTCAGTGCTTTCAATGGACCAGAGCATCAGTGGATGGCCATCAATCTCAGGCGTCTCCACGTTACTGAGTTTGGTGGCGCTCAACGCCATATCATTGGCAGCTAATCGGATGGCCTGGTCCACCAGATCCACATACTGCTCATATGCCTGAGCCTCCGAAGTGGCCATCGACGCAGGCATCCATCCCATCAGGCTTGGTCTCGCCGACGGATCATCCGGTGTCATCATGATGTCAGTAGCGTTGAACAGAAACGTTTGGCTACCCGAGAGATGTCGAAGCGGTGCATCGAATGAAGTCGCCAGGCTGGCGAGATTCAGTAATGGCACCGACATGCCTTTGCTGTAGGAGCGAGAGCCATCCCCAGAATCACGCAAGTCCATATCGTAGATGCCACCGGCTCTTGCCAGGTTCAAAGCCCGAGACTCTTCCGGGTTGTAAGCTCGTGGGATGGCCGCGCAGCCAGCCAGGGCAGCGACGAATATTGCCGTAATTAAGGGTGCTACTCTTTTCATTATGTCCTCCTGCTTTTATTAAATATTCTCATGAGGTTGAGAATATGCAAGAGAAAAAACAAAAATAATCCTTGTAAATCAATAGTTTGTACTAACAGAACAAAGTTCCTTGAGCTCAAACATATAAATCGGCAGGTACACTGCCGTCACGTTGAAACTCATGCCATTGTAAAACACTATAAAATGATAGATGGTAACGGCGAGGGACGTACCAATTTACAAAGTTGATACAAGAGCATAAATCGAGGCAATAATGAACAAAGGATTTAACGATAATGAGGTCAGCACAACATTAAAAGACCTAATAGGCGACACTAGACTGGCTCGTTTATTCCATGATGACTCTCGACCATGCGCAGTACAGCTTTGGATTCTTCAAATTCTTTCCACAGAAACAACTAAAAACCGGATTATCTATGGTCGTGTAGTACCATACTCACATTCTAATAACTCTTGGTCTTTCAGCAATAACGACAAATTTTCGACTCTTGAACATTGCAGAGCGAAAATCACTCGCCTCAATCTTTACATCGATAGCAATTTGTTAAGTGATTTTCTGGAAATGCTTTGTAATGGAGTTAAGATTTCCACGATCAGCAATACTTTAGGTCTTGAGCGAAGCAATAAGTTTGATGATAAATTCGGCACAATATTTTTAGATCCAAAAAATTTAGTTTATAAACCCGTAACATATCTTATCAACAAGGATGCGTTCGAACTTCACTCGACTACTAGCCCCCATGGAGCAGCGGGTGCCATGAGCGCATCGATCACTCAAGTAGATAAATTATCTATCTTCCAAGCAGATCATAATTATCGATCCGACCTAATAAAGTTTATTGTCGAACATCTAAACTTTGACACTGGCTTGAACTTTGAACAGAACGATAAAGTGCGGTTTGGTGATATCGAATTTCTTGTCTTCCCGACTTTAGATGACAAAGAGAAAAATTTACTTGAAGTTTTTTGGGGCGATAAAAGACGAAAGTTAAGCGTTAAATTCGACTCCAAAAATCTTCCTAATTACTCTGGTTTTATATTCAGCATTAAGATCTTTAACAGCAGCCAAATTATATACTCAAGAATTGCAAATGCGAAAAAGTACGACAACCGCATGTATATGCGCGAATTCGATATTGATAAAACAATTAGATCCATCGCTGACTCTACTGAACTAGAAATCTATGGTTTTAATGCCGAAGATAACGAAGAAAATATATTATGTTGCAGGTGGCGTACCGGATATATTCGAGAAATTAACTTTCAAGCTAATGTGGCCGGTGGTAATTCAAGCTCCGTTAAATTTGATTGGTTAGATAACACGGTAAAAGAAAAGCAATCAAGCCGCGTGAAAGCAGTACTAACTAAAAACACAGGAAATCATGGGTTTGCTAGCCAAGTTGGCGGCCGAGAAGCCGACCCTTGGATTGCTATAAACCGCGAAATAAGCCCTATTTTCAACAAGCTGCACCCAAAAAAATCCGATGCAAGGTTTTTCGAACGTTATGGACCAAGCGATGGTGAAGGCCGTTTACAGTTTGTCGAATGGTTCAAATCTCTTTTTTCAAAATATAATGACAGTCAAATTATAATCTTTGATCCGTATTTTGATTCAGCCGGATTATCGTTGCTTTCTTTATATGCTGCGCCTAAATGTAATTACATTGTGTTTACTTCACTACCAAAGCAAAAAGGCGACGAAGAAAATCCTACTAATCGTAACAGAGTAGATGATCTAGTTACTGCTTGTGAAAACAACAAACGAACTCTCTCAAAAATAAACCTCAGAATCATTGGCTTAAAAGATGGTAAACTCCATGACCGATATATTCTGATTATAGGGAGCGACGGCCTACCAATAGCTGGATTTAATTTGTCTAACTCCTTGCAGAAGGTGGCAGAGAACTATCCCTTACTTATTACGCCGATACCATCTGATACTTTATTAGAGGTCGAAAAATATAAAAGCAGTCTTTTGAAAGAATTAGAGGCAAAAAAATCTGATTCTGAAGAAAATAACCCTGGATTAACCGAACTCTATGTTTCTTCCGATGCTCCCAGGAAAACTGTAAGATACGAGCCACTAAAGATACTGAATAATGAATTAGCAGGCGACATCCTATCAATATGGGCTAACGAGCCTTCATTAATAGGATTATACGGTGCACCACTGAAAGACAAGTTGATATCTCTTGAGCTATTAGAAGGGGACTCACTTAACTTGATCGATCCTCAGGGGTTCTTAGCCTGGGTAAAGAAAAAGGTCAGCTCTGAAGATTTCATGGATCAATGGGAAGTGGTTGGTGAATTTTTGGCAAACTCTAGAGCTGGTGATACAGATTTTCAAGAAATATTAAGTGAAACCTCGTTCTTAGAGAATCTCCTGGGGTACCTTACTAAATCGATACAGCGGACCCATAAAGATCTGGATTCTGATATAACTGTCTTAGAACCTCACCTATTTCAAAGACCAATTGAAAAGCTGCTGTGTAGCTCTTACCAGCTTCATCATATGTGTCATATGACTAAATATACAGCACTTACTTGGCCAGAATATTTTGCAATAAAACTGCTTTGGTCCTATGACCCAAAATCATTGTTAGAACTGGTTACTGAAGAATCGCCTAAAATTCCGAAAGAGCCGGATCATGCTGACATAATTAGGCTGTCATTGTTAAGCCAAATTGTTAGCGAGATCTCCCTATCCATAGAGCTGCTACCAAACTATTCCCGCACATGCACTTTATTGAATAGTTGTAACGGTTTAATTCGATGGATGGGCTTATATGCTCTAGAGCAGATGATTCATCAAACTAAAGACGTCACATCAGAGCTGGGCTTGCTTTCAAGATTTGACCACACGGAAAAGGTAAGATATTTAGGTTGGTTGGTTAACAGATCGGCAAATGATGAAAGAAAACGTGATCAATACGAGAAATTATTAGTCGCACTCAAAAACGAACTACCAGAACAGCTATCTGAAAGTGATTTGAGGCACGTAATCGATTCGATGAGAGGCCATATGCGCCAATTACCATGGACAGAACCGTGGTTGTTTCGGGATCTAGTTTTACCTCTACTTCAAAGTGAGCAAGCTGATACGGATGATGCCTGCAAAATCTGGCTCGAGGAAATCGTTTCATTGATAGGCCCAGCTGAAAGCAGGAATTCAAGACTGTTCCAACTTTCACGGGAAGGGCAGATGACAAATACTTGCGCATTTATCTTCGCTCATAGTACGCCTGAGCAACAAAGAAAAGTAATTGGTATGATTCGACCCATCTTAAATAAGCAGAAAAGAGTTTTACAACAACCTCTGGCAAGTACTTCCAACTGGTCTTGCTGGAACGATGCTTTGGTAGTCTCAATGTGGATATTGGCATTCACTAGGTGGTGCCAATACTATTTAACCGAACTGAAGCAAGCTAATGTAGAATTAGATAACTTGTCAGGAGACGCATACGACCTTGCTATGTTAAGACCTATGGAAGAATTGGAATCAGAGGGGGTAGGAAAAGACAGAGAGCTCGCCTTATTTCTATCCCAAGCTGAAGATCTTATTTCGAAGTCGGAGTAACTCTACTGTCATAGGGGCGAACAACTTGGCAGTCGGTCATACCACTCAATTAGGAGTGGATATTGACAGATGCAGAATAATCGAACAGGAGATACTTTATGTTCCCAGTTTCCCACTTTTCCCGGTTCATTGATGGGGCACCGGCATTCGGATCTACGGAAACTTGCAAATATTTACACTTTTTTTCGCACATTCCAGCACTCCGAGAGTGCTCCGTAAAACTTGCAAGTTACTGTTTTTAAAAGATAATAAACATTCTGTATTGGTAAGTAGCGCAACCAATAAAGTTATAAGTAAGATGGTGAATAACGTAACGGATAAGCCGTACTTACGTTAAGACGACAATTGTAAATAGAGAAGCGACCCAGTAATGAGCAAGCATTTTGAAATCATCGTTGGCACCATGTTAGGTGCCGCAGAATACGTGGCAGATGCCATTGCGGAAAAACTTGATGCGAGCGGGCACACCCACACTATTCACGCTGAACCAAATTTAGATGAGATTAAAACGGAATCAACGTGGATCGTGTGTACATCAACCCACGGTGCTGGCGAATTACCTGACAACATCCAGCCGTTCGCAAAACAGCTAGAGGACGCGGATTTAAGCGCAGTAAATGCCTATGTTATTGGGCTAGGTGACACCAGTTACGACACCTTTTGTTTCGGCGCAAAAGAAATGGAAAAGCATATTAAAAACGCAGGTGGCACGTTAATTACCGACGCGCTATACATCGATGTGCTAGAACACCCTATCCCTGAAGATGCCGCCGTAGAATGGTTTGACGAAAAGCTGGCCAATGCTTAACAAGCGTTTTTACGTGGAACCAATGCGATGAACAGCAACCTTACCCAAGCTGAACTAGCGGCGTTGCAATCTCCCCTTTCTAACGATTGCCGGGTACTGTATTTACTTGGGCTTCGAACAGGTGCAAATTCGGCAACGACATCGTCGGCACCTATTGATTATAAGCAATTATTGAATTTGCTAAACGGCGACAGCAAAGACGAGCCTTACCAACGCGGTCGTCAAATCAATAGCTTGGTGAAGCAGCTTGAACAAGTGGGTTTGGTTGCCCTGCCCCTTGAACTTGATCTTGAGCATACAATCAACGGGAAAACCCTACTTCTTCCGCTTCTAAGCGAGCCGCAGTCAGACTTCGACCAACTACATGTCCGTCATAGCGCCATGACCCCTAATTGGGCACCCAACAAGGCGTTGTTTGAAGAAATGGCCTCGCTACTTGGTATTATCGATAAAACATTTGATGACAACGAGGTGGGTGAATTCATTGCCTATTGGTTAGGAAGACCAAGTTCAGTGTTTAGCGAATTCCAATGGACACAAAAGTTTGCCAACAATATCAAGCGCAAGCGTCTCGCTTCAGGCTACGCCCCAACAAAGGTGGTGGGAACGCAACAAGTGAAAGTTGCAGCCGGCATAGAAGCAGATGATAATGCTAGAAAGCTGGTGGAAAAGTATGCCGCAACTAAGAAGAGTTAATTCGTTATGGATCGTATAACCGACAAAATTGCTAATTTAGCGAGAGCGCTCAACAAAGACGTCGATCCCAATCGTGAATACATCGACTATAAAACGCTGCGTAAGCAGTACGAGGCGAAAGCGAACGAAGAAGTATCACAACTACAGCAGCGTAGTAAAAAAGCGCGTGTAGAGGCTATTCATGGCCGTTCTGATCTGAATCCTAAATGGACCTTCGCCAACTTAGTTGAAGACAGTGACGATGTGATTGAAGCCGTATCTATAGCTCAGTCTTTTATTGCTGCTCATGACGACCCTGCATGGCGTCAAAGCGGCTCGCATATGATGCTGTTTTACGGCGATTACGGTCGTGGTAAATCACATATCGCCGGCGCCATAGCCCATCAACTTATAGAGCAGTACGAAATTTCAGTGCTTTATCGTCAACTGTCTACACTGCTTGAAATGCGCAATTTCTCGTTTGATTTTGGGGCTTCGGACAACGCGGGGCAGCGCTTCAGGGAGATCAATCAGGAACTGCTAGACGTTGATCTGCTTATTCTTGATGAGGTGTGTGTAAACGAAAGCGTGTTAAAGAAAAATGCGCAGAGTTGGTTTGGTAACCTGCTAAGACAACGCTTGGTAAACAAGAAAAACTGTATTTTGATCACCAATCACAATTTAGCCGAACTTGAAAATGCCCTTGGTCCTTACTGTTTTGAGTCGATTAAAGAGTACGATACTTACAAGGTTAGGTTCCAAGGCCCAAGCCGCCGTGAAGGCTTAACCATTGAACAAGAAGACATGCAAGGCTCTGTTTCACAGCCACGCTATCAACCCAACCAGGTGCGCTAATAGCACCTGGTTTCCTATCTCTCTCAAAACCTTGCCCTTACTCTGCTTGGTCTTTTCCTTCATTAAACCTTATTGCATGTTCCTGTTGTGCTAAGTAATAGCGAATCACTTAGTCTGTTGATCCCGCTTTTTACCAAAACGATACGGTTTCAATTCATAGATACACTCAACGATCTCCTTCAGTTAAACAAATAACCATTCTTTCAGACCCACTTCTACCTTATAAAAGTGACTGTATTTTGGTCAGCTCCTATGTTTTTCTCCTGAAAAATGGGCTGTTTTGAAAAAATAATCTTGTCGTTCATAAAAGCCTGCACATTTTTTGAAGATGTTGATAAATGCGATCGGGCGATCTAATCACAGCTTTTGGAAAAGATCTCCTCCACAATGAGATCACGCTATAACGCACGTAACTACACGATCTTTTGATCGCGATACATAAATAGCAAACATTTTATCCCCAGCTGGATCACATCTTGATCACCCCTGTGGATAGGATCCTACAAACCACTGTGTATAAGCTTTGATCGAAAAAAGAATAACTTTTCAAACGATTCGGGGTGTGGATAAAAAGGCCATTTATACACAAGTTTGAGGTAGGGTTATGGATCGGGGTTTCCCAATGTTATTGATCGCGTAACTTGATGATCTTTATGTGCTTTGATCGGTTACCCACAGATCTTGATGATCCTAATAAAAGTAAAAATAAACAGATCTAAAAGAGATCTTAAGATCTTATAATTCGATCACACCTTTTCAAAAACAGGTTTTGAGGAAAATTTAATCATTTTCTTTATCCAATAAGTCAGATAAAATACGCGCCCTTTTTTCAGCAGTCTCTGCGTGAGAAAAATTAGTTTTTAATCGGCTTATCGTAAGTTAATAGTGAGGTTTAACCATGTTTTATGCTGAAGCATTTGATGTCATCGTTGTAGGTGGTGGACATGCAGGTACAGAAGCGGCACTTGCAGCTGCTCGCATGGGTGCAAATACGCTGTTGCTCACTCACAATATTGAGACGATAGGCCAGATGTCGTGTAACCCTGCAATTGGTGGGATCGGTAAAGGCCATCTTGTAAAAGAGATCGATGCGTTAGGTGGTGCTATGGCACTGGCTATCGACAAAGGTGGTATTCAGTTTAGAACATTGAATTCTTCTAAAGGCCCAGCTGTTCGTGCAACGCGTGCGCAAGCAGACCGTACGCTTTACAAAAACGCTATTCGCGACATTGTTGAAAATCAAGAAAACCTAACCTTGTTCCAACAGAGCGTTGACGATCTGATTGTTGAAAACGATCAGGTATGCGGTGTTGTTACGCAAATGGGCTTGAAGTTTAAAGCCAAGTCAGTGGTACTGACAGTGGGTACTTTCCTTGGCGGAACCATTCACATTGGCCTTGAAAACTATCGCGGCGGTCGTGCCGGCGATCCACCGTCTATCGCACTTGCAGATAGACTACGTGCCCTTCCGTTTCGTGTTGACCGTTTAAAAACTGGGACACCTGCAAGACTTGATGCTCGCTCGTTAGATTTTTCTGTAATGCAGCCTCAACCTGGTGACAATCCTACGCCGGTATTTTCGTTCATGGGTGATAGAACCATGCACCCTACACAGATCCCGTGCTATATCACCCACACTAACGAAAAAACCCACGATATCATTCGCGGGGGATTAGATCGCTCACCCATGTTTACTGGGGTTATCGAAGGTATCGGACCGCGCTATTGCCCAAGTATCGAAGATAAGATCACCCGTTTTGCAGACAAGACATCGCATCAAATTTTTGTTGAGCCAGAAGGTTTAAACAGCATTGAAGTTTATCCAAATGGTATTTCAACCAGTTTGCCATTTGACGTACAGATGAACCTTGTCCGCTCGATCAAAGGTTTTGAAAATGCGCACATTGTTCGCCCGGGTTATGCGATTGAATATGATTTCTTTGATCCACGCGATCTGAAACAAACACTGGAAACGAAGTTTATTCGAGGTTTGTTCTTTGCTGGCCAAATTAACGGTACCACTGGTTATGAAGAAGCGGGTGCGCAAGGGTTAGTAGCAGGCGCAAACGCAGCGCTACAAGTTCAAGAAAAAGACCCGATGATTTTACGCCGCGACCAAGCATACATGGGCGTACTTATCGACGACTTAGCCACCATGGGTACGAAAGAGCCGTACCGCATGTTCACTAGCCGTGCTGAATACAGACTACTGCTTCGTGAAGACAATGCCGATAGCCGTTTAACCGCGATGGGCCGAGAGATTGGTCTTGTTGATGATGCGCGCTGGGCGAAATTTAACGACAAGATGGAAGCGGTAGAAAGTGAGCTACAGCGTTTACGCGGTCAGTGGATCCACCCTGATCACGCGGCAACGCCGGAACTTAATACCATGCTGAAAAATCCGGTGAGTCGTGAACATTCTCTTGAAGAGCTAATCCGTCGACCTGAAATGACTTACGGTCAGTTAATGGAAATTGAAAGTGTTGGCCCAGGTCTTGAAGATCCGATTGCTGCAGAGCAAGTGGAAATTCAAATTAAGTACGCCGGCTACATTGCCCGTCAAATGGATGAAATCGCGAAAACGCAGCGACACGAAAACACCCTGTTGCCGGTTGATATGGACTTCAGCAAGATTTCCGGCTTGTCGAACGAGGTTGTAGCCAAGTTAACCGAAGCCAGACCGGAAACTATCGGTAAAGCATCGCGTATTTCGGGCATTACCCCGGCTGCCATCTCTTTACTGCTGGTTTACCTTAAAAAACACGGCATGTTGCGCAAGCAAGAGAAAATCAGTGCGTAAAACACGCGCTTAACTCAACGCATTACTCGCAGCGCTTAGTTTTTCCTATTTATTCGCGTATTATGATAATCATAATTGCCTAAACTATGCGAAAACTAGAAAAACTCGGCGCTTTTCACACTGTCCCATTGCACCAATTTACATTCGTTGTGCGGCTTTGATTAATTTATGTGGCTTCTTCAAGCGCACTTGTATCGAGCATGAAGAGCTGCAGTAACAAACGGCTGTAAATGAGCGGCAAATAACGATTCGCCACGCGTGTTTATGGTATGGACTGTGTAGAGCAAAAAACATTAACGCGAACAGACAGATTTTTCGATGACGATACAGCAAGAATTGCACACCATTTTGGTGTCTGGACTCGATGCCCTTTCACTAGATTTAAGTGATAAGCAACAGCAACAGTTAGTTGACTATGTGCTGCTTATGGACAAATGGAATAAGGCGTACAACCTGACTTCTGTGCGCGATCCTAAGCAAATGATGGTGAAACACATTCTAGATTCGCTGGCGATTGTGCCCTTTCTTGATGGTAACAATATCATTGATGTTGGAACGGGCCCTGGCCTTCCAGGTATGCCGTTGGCAATCGCGTTTCCAGATAAATCATTCACATTGCTTGACTCATTGGGCAAGCGTGTACGGTTTATGACCCAATGTGTGCACACGCTTGGATTAACTAACGTAACTCCTGTGCAAAGCCGCGTTGAAGAGCACAATGGCGATACGCCTTACGATATTGTGCTAAGCCGAGCTTTCGCTTCGCTAAAAGATATGTTGCACTGGTGTCAGCATCTGGTAGATTCAGAAGGTCAATTTATGGCGCTTAAAGGTCAGTTTCCACAAGATGAGATAGACGAAGTGAGTGATCACTTCCATGTGAGCAAAACGGAAAACCTCACTGTGCCAAATTTGGTAGGCGAACGACATCTGGTTTGGCTAAAAAAGAAATAGCCAAAAAATAGACATAGACGAGAACAGGATCTAACGTGGCTAAGGTAATCGCGATCGCGAATCAAAAAGGTGGTGTTGGAAAAACAACCACCGCAGTTAACGTGGCAGCGTCAATGGCAGCAACAAAACGCAAAGTGTTGCTGATTGATCTCGATCCACAGGGTAATGCAACCATGGGAAGCGGCGTTGATAAATACGACGTTGAATCTACCGCATTTGAATTGTTGATTGAAGAAAAGCCAATTAACGATGTTATCGTTAAAGCGACAAGCGGCAAGTACGACCTCATCGCGGCGAACGGTGACGTAACCGCGGCAGAAATCAAGCTGATGGAAATGTTTGCCCGTGAAGTAAGACTTCGCAACGCGCTGAAGCCCGTTATGGATTACTACGATTTTGTCTTTATCGACTGCCCGCCTTCGCTAAACCAGTTAACGGTGAACGCCCTGGCGGCTGCCGATTCGGTAATGGTGCCTATGCAGTGTGAATATTACGCACTAGAAGGCCTCACTGCCCTTATGGATACCATTCAAAAACTGGCATCTGTAGTGAATCCAGAATTGAAGATTGAAGGTGTATTGCGTACTATGTACGACCCGCGCAACCGCCTTGCTAACGACGTTTCAGAACAATTGAAGCGCCATTTTGGTGAACAAGTTTATCGCACGGTTATACCGCGTAACGTTCGCTTAGCTGAAGCGCCAAGCTTCGGTACGCCAGCGATGTATTATGATAAATCATCGACAGGCGCTAAAGCCTACCTGGCACTGGCGGGTGAAATACTGCGTCGTAGGGATAAAACAACGCCTGCACAGGCAAAAGCAAGTTAAACGACAATAAGCTGAACACTATCAGCACATGCCATAGAGGACACTATGTCAGCACGTAAAAGAGGCCTTGGCCGCGGTTTAGATGCGCTACTCGCAACCAGCCAATCATCTGCTCAAAAAGAACAAGATGCCGCCGAGGTAAATTCAACCAACGGTGAGTTGAGTAAACTCCCTATTGAATACTTAGTGCCGGGCAAGTATCAGCCTCGTAAAGACATGTCGCCTGAGGCATTAGAAGAATTGGCATCGTCCATTCGTGCGCAAGGTATTATTCAGCCTATCGTAGTGAGAAAAGTCGACGAGCACCGCTATGAAATCATTGCCGGTGAACGTCGCTGGCGAGCTTCACAACTGGCACAGCTAGACGAAGTGCCTTGTTTGGTTAAGAACGTGCCTGATGAAGCGGCAGTGGCCATCGCCCTCATCGAAAATATTCAGCGTGAAGATTTAAATGCCATGGAAGAGGCGCAAGCCCTCGACCGTTTAATGAATGAGTTCGCGCTTACCCATCAAGAAGTTGCTGAAGCGGTGGGCAAATCACGCACCACAGTGACAAATTTACTTCGTCTGAATAATTTGAACGACGACGTGAAACTGTTAGTCGAGCATGGCGATATTGAAATGGGTCATGCTAGAGCGCTGCTAGCGCTAGAAGGTGATACCCAGTCGGAAACTGCGCAAGTAGTATCGGGCAAAGGTCTTACCGTGCGCGATACAGAAAAGCTTGTTAAAAAGCTTTTGGAGCCAGCTAAGCCTAAGCCTGAGAAGAAAGTTGATCCCGATGTGCAAAACCTTATGACACGACTTTCAGAAAATTTAGGCACTCCTGTGAGTATTGACCACAATGCGAAAGGCAAAGGCAAGCTGACAATTAGCTTTAGCGATCTTGAACAATTAGATGGAATTATCTCTAAAATTCAATAACTTAAAATAAAATTAGTAGAGAAATCCCCTTTGCCTACCCGCAATTGATACGCTGTTCGGTGCAAACACCGGACACTCTCCTTTCCGGTTATAGCAATAGAAAATTTTCAGAATAACTTTCAAAAAGCGTTGTACTGTTGAAAATTGTCGGTAAAACAGTATACTTCTGACGCTTTTTGTAAGACGTGAACAAGCTGCGAGTAAAAGTGACGAACAAGTTAGCAAAACGCGGGTTAGACCTCGCCAAGAAAGGGCTACTTTTTCAGGCTGTCACGGCCCTATTCGTTACCGCTTTCGCAGGCGCCGCAGGAGGAAGTCATTCCGCCATGTCGGCAGCGGCAGGCGCTTTAATCAGCATTTTGCCGAACAGTGTTTTTATGGCTTTCGCGTTTCGTTACGCAGGTGCCAGTAAAAACGACCTTGTTGCACGGAGTTTTAGCCAAGGCTCAAAATTGAAGCTGGCACTGACAATCATTTTATTTGTAATTGCTTTTAAAGGCTTAAATGCCGCGCCATTAGAGATTTTCATGGCATTTGTGATTACAACCGCTAGCCACGGGCTAGCCATGTTTCATTACGGTACGAAAGAATAAAGACAGCGCGAGGCGTTGCGATAACGAAAACAACGTATTCGACCGATTGAGACAAAAGAACCACTCACCAAATTTTTACACTTTACAACTTGGGTTAAACAATGGCATCTGAATACACTACCTCAGAATACATCAAGCACCACTTGACCAATGCCACCATGTGCTCAACTGACAACGGAATTGCTTTTAACAAAGCGTGTTCTGACGCCGGTTTTTGGGCATGGCATGTTGATACACTGGCATGGTCTATCGGTCTTGGTCTTCTTTTCCTAATCATCTTTAGAAGCGTTGCTTCAAAAGCGACAACCGGCGTACCTGGCAAAATGCAGGCGTTTGTTGAGCTAGTTGTTGAGTTTGTTGACGACAACGTTAAAAGCACCTTCCACGGTAAGAGCGCACTTATCGCGCCATTAGCACTGACTATCTTTGTATGGGTATTGCTAATGAACCTTATGGATTTGGTGCCAGTTGATCTAATTCCATGGGTGTCTGGTCTTATCGGCCAAGCGGCTTTTGGCATGGATCCACACGACGTTTACAATAAGGCAGTTCCAACCACTGACCTTAACTTAACGTTCGCACTGGCTTCAGGCGTGTTTATTCTTATTCTTTTCTACTCAATCAAGATGAAAGGCATCGGTGGTTTTGCGAAAGAACTTACTATGCAGCCTTTCGGTCACCCTATCTTTATTCCGGTGAACTTCATTCTTGAAACCGTTACTTTGCTTGCGCGTCCGCTTTCACTAGCGCTGCGTTTGTTCGGTAACTTGTATGCCAGTGAGCTAATCTTCATTTTGATTGCTACAATTGGTTATTTCCAGCTTCCACTGCACTTCATGTGGGCTGTGTTCCATATTCTGGTACTTCCGCTTCAGGCGTTTATTTTCATGATGCTTACCATCGTGTACTTAAGCCTGGCGTGTGAAGACCACTAAGCATTAACGGGTGTCGGTTTTGATTTTTAATCGACACCGTTTTTACAGAGTTTGACTTTTAAACATTAACTTTAAATTTAACTTAAATCGGAGACGTAAATGTTATACATCGCTGTTGCACTACTGATTGGTCTTGGTGCCCTAGGTACCGCTATTGGTTTCGGTCTACTAGGTGGTAAATTCCTTGAATCTGCTGCTCGTCAACCTGAACTAGCACCTCAACTACAAGTTAAGATGTTCATCGTAGCGGGTCTTATCGACGCCATCGCGATGATCGGTGTTGGTATCGCTCTATACCTATTGTTCGCTGTTGGTGCCTAATTCTACTAAACACTTTTTTAGCGAACTTTAAGAGGAGGGGCGATTGTGAATTTTAACGCCACTTTTATTGGTCAATTAATCGCCTTCGCTGTGTTCGTGGTGTTCTGCATGAAATATGTATGGCCTCCACTAATGGCAGCGATTGAAGAACGTCAGAAGAAAATTGCCGATGGGCTTGAAGCTTCTGAGCGTGCAGAGAAAGACCTAGAGCTTGCTCAAGCGAAAGCTACTGAGCAATTGAAAGATGCGAAAGCGCAAGCAGCTGAAATTATCGAGCAGGCTAAAAAGCGTGCCAACCAATTGGTTGACGAAGAAACGCAAAAAGGCCATGCGGAACGCGAAAAGATTATCGCTTCTGGTTATGCCGAGATTGAAGCTGAACGCAATCGTGCCAAAGAAGATTTGCGCAAGCAGGTTTCTGCACTTGCAGTAGCTGGCGCACAGCAAATCTTACAACGTGAAATCGATGCAAACGCACAAAACGACATTGTTGAAAAACTTGTCGCTGAGCTTTAATAGGGAGATGAGCCATGTCTGAATTGACAACCGTTGCTCGTCCTTATGCTAAAGCTGCTTTCGATTTTGCTGTCGAGAAAGACGCCGTTGCAAAATGGCAAGAAATGCTCGCCTTTGCAGGCGCTGTAGCAGCGAACGATGACATGCACCAGCTTTTGTCTGGTGCGGTTGCCGCTGACACGCTTGCCGACATTTTTAACAATGTTTGTGGTGAGCAACTCGACGAACACGGCCAAAACCTGGTTAAGGTTTTGGCTGAGAATAAACGTTTAGCCGCGTTGCCTGAAATTTCTACTTTGTTTGATGCATTTAAAGCAGATTACGACAAAGAAATAGAAGTGGACGTAACCTCAGCATCTACGCTGACTGATGCGCAACAAAATGAGTTGGTTGCATCTTTGGAAAAACGTTTGGCACGTAAAGTGAAGCTTAATTGTAACGTGGACCCTGCCCTGATCGCTGGAATGGTAATTAATGCCGGCGATACAGTTATTGATGGTTCCGTAAAGTCGAAATTGAACCGTCTAGCAGACGCGTTGCAAGCATAACGGGGATAAGAGCATGCAACTTAATTCCACTGAAATTGCTGAACTGATCAAGAAAAGAATTGAACAGTTCAATGTAAGCAGTGAAGCACGTAATGAAGGTACTATCGTCGCAGTAACTGACGGTATTATCCGCATTCATGGCCTTGCAGATGTAATGCAAGGTGAAATGATCGAGCTTCCTGGAAGCCGTTACGCAATTGCACTAAACCTTGAGCGAGACTCTGTGGGTGCAGTTGTTATGGGTCCTTATGCGGACCTTAAAGAAGGCGATAAAGTACAATCTACTGGTCGTATTCTTGAAGTACCAGTAGGTAACGCACTACTAGGTCGTGTTGTAAACACACTAGGTGAGCCTATCGATGGTAAAGGCGCAATCGATGCAGCTGGTTTCGAACCAGTTGAAAAAATTGCACCTGGCGTAATCGAGCGTCAATCGGTAGACCAGCCAGTACAAACTGGTTATAAGTCAGTTGACGCCATGATCCCAGTAGGTCGTGGTCAGCGTGAGCTTATCATCGGTGACCGTCAGTGTGGTAAAACAGCAATGGCTGTTGACGCTATCATCAACCAAAAAGGTACAGGCATTAAATGTGTGTACGTAGCGGTTGGTCAGAAAGCATCTACTATCGCTAACGTAGTACGTAAACTAGAAGAGCACGGTGCACTTGACCACACTATCGTGGTTGCAGCATCTGCATCTGAGTCTGCTGCGCTTCAATACCTAGCGCCTTACTCTGGTTGTACTATGGGTGAATTCTTCCGTGACCGCGGTGAAGACGCGCTAATCGTATATGATGATTTGTCTAAGCAAGCTGTTGCTTACCGTCAAATCTCACTACTACTTAAGCGTCCACCAGGCCGTGAAGCTTACCCAGGTGACGTATTCTACCTTCACTCACGTCTACTAGAACGTGCTGCACGTGTAAACGAACAATACGTTGAGCGTTACACAAACGGCGAAGTGAAAGGTAAGACAGGTTCATTGACTGCGCTTCCAATTATCGAAACGCAAGCTGGTGACGTATCTGCATTCGTACCAACTAACGTAATCTCAATTACCGACGGTCAGATCTTCCTAGAAACTGACTTGTTTAACGCAGGTATCCGTCCAGCGGTTAACGCTGGTATCTCGGTATCTCGTGTTGGTGGTGCTGCACAGACTAAAATCATCAAGAAGTTGGGTGGCGGTATCCGTCTAGCCCTAGCTCAGTATCGTGAACTTGCGGCGTTCTCGCAGTTTGCTTCTGACCTTGATGATGCAACTCGTGAGCAACTTGAGCACGGTGAGCGCGTAACTGAGCTAATGAAGCAGAAGCAGTACGCACCACTTTCAATTGCTGATATGGGTGTATCTCTGTTCGCGGTAGAAAAAGGTTTCCTTAAGGGTATCGAGCTTAACAAAATCCTAGATTTTGAAGCCGCTCT
This sequence comes from Alteromonas sp. MmMcT2-2, assembly GCF_022348305.1. Taxonomy (NCBI): domain Bacteria; kingdom Pseudomonadati; phylum Pseudomonadota; class Gammaproteobacteria; order Alteromonadales; family Alteromonadaceae; genus Alteromonas; species Alteromonas sp. MmMcT2-2. The sequence continues at coordinate 436,778 of NZ_JAKRFA010000001.1, read as the reverse complement.
TCACTCTTACATGAACAGCGAACACGCTGACCTTATGAAGACTATCAACGAATCAGGTAACTACAACGACGAGATTGCCTCTAAGTTGAACGACGCTTTAACAAACTTTAAAGCGACACAAACTTGGTAATCAATGGTGCTGGTGTTTAACCACCAGCGCAATTCGTTGAGTAATCGGAGAGATAGTCATGGCCAGCGGTAAAGAAATAAAAGGTAAGATTGGGAGTATCAAAAATACTCAGAAGATTACCAGTGCGATGGAAATGGTTGCTGCGTCTAAAATGAAAAAGGCGCAGGAACGCATGGCTTCTGGCCGTCCATATGCACAAAATATGCTTAAAGTGATTGGTCACATTGCAAACGGTAACCTTGAATATCGCCATCCTTATTTGGAAGAGCGTGAAGTCAAGCGCGTCGGTTACATTGTGATTTCCACTGACCGAGGCTTATGTGGTGGCTTGAACACCAATGAATTTAAGCTCGTCACTCAAGACGTCAAAAAATGGCGTGAACAGGGTGTAGAAGTGGATTTCGCTGCATTAGGTTCTAAGGCGTGCAGTTTCTTCAACCGCTTTGGTGGCAAGTTGCTTGCTGCTGAATCTGGTTTAGGTGACAAGCCGTCTGTGAGCGATGTAGTGGGTGTTGTACGCGTTATGCTTAAAGCGTACGACGAAGGACAAATTGACCGAGTATTCTTGGTATTCAATGACTTCGTTAACACCATGACACAGAAACCTGTGATCAATCAGTTATTGCCTTTGCCAAAGTCAGAAGACGAAGAATATCAACATCGTTGGGACTACATCTACGAGCCAGATCCAAAAGAAATTTTGGAAGCACTAATGGTTCGTTACATTGAGTCTCAGGTGTATCAGGGTGTTGTAGAAAACGCGGCGTCAGAACAAGCTGCGCGAATGGTTGCCATGAAGGCAGCAACCGACAACGCCGGTAACCTCATTGATGAGTTACAACTGGTATATAACAAAGCGCGTCAGGCTGCGATCACACAAGAAATCAGTGAGATTGTGAGCGGTGCCGCAGCGGTGTAGGCAAAGGTTTAAAAGAGATAACGAGGACAAATTATGAGTCAAGGTAAGGTCGTCCAAATCATTGGCGCCGTTGTGGATATTGAATTTCCACAAGATGCGGTACCAAGAGTTTATGACGCACTACAAGTTACCGAAGGTGACTTGTCAGGTCTAACCCTGGAAGTGCAACAGCAATTAGGTGGTGGTGTTGTTCGTGGCATCGCACTAGGTACTACTGACGGACTAAAACGTGGTCTTGCAGTAGAAAATACCGGTAACCCAATCATGGTTCCAGTTGGTACGAAGACACTAGGTCGTATCATGGACGTATTGGGTAACCCAATCGACGAAGCAGGCCCAATTGGTGAAGAAGAGCGTATGTCTATTCACCGTGAAGCGCCTAGCTACGAAGATCAGTCTAGCTCGGTAGAACTACTAGAAACTGGTATCAAAGTAATCGACTTGGTTTGTCCATTCGCTAAGGGTGGTAAAGTTGGTCTATTCGGTGGTGCGGGTGTAGGTAAAACCGTAAACATGATGGAACTTATCCGTAACATCGCGATCGAGCACAGCGGTTTCTCAGTATTCGCTGGTGTTGGTGAGCGTACTCGTGAGGGTAACGACTTCTATCACGAAATGAACGAATCAAACGTACTTGATAAAGTATCGCTTGTATACGGTCAGATGAACGAGCCACCGGGTAACCGTCTACGTGTTGCACTTACCGGTCTAACAATGGCTGAGAAGTTCCGTGACGAAGGCCGTGACGTTCTATTCTTCGTAGATAACATCTATCGTTATACCCTAGCAGGTACTGAAGTATCAGCACTTCTAGGTCGTATGCCATCTGCGGTAGGTTACCAGCCTACTCTAGCAGAAGAGATGGGTGTACTTCAGGAACGTATTACGTCAACGAAGACAGGTTCAATCACTTCAATTCAAGCGGTATACGTACCTGCGGATGACTTGACTGACCCATCTCCAGCGACAACCTTTGCTCACTTGGATGCAACGGTAGTACTTTCTCGTGATATCGCGTCTCTTGGTATCTACCCTGCGGTAGACCCACTAGATTCAACGTCTCGTCAGCTAGACCCGCTAGTAATTGGTCAAGAGCACTATGACGTAGCACGTGGCGTACAGACTGTTCTTCAGCGCTATAAAGAGCTGAAAGACATCATCGCGATCCTAGGTATGGACGAACTATCTGAAGAAGACAAGCAAGTGGTATCACGTGCTCGTAAGATTCAGCGTTTCCTATCTCAGCCGTTCTTCGTAGCAGAAGTATTTACTGGTGCACCTGGTAAATATGTATCGCTAAAAGACACAATCAGTGGCTTTAAAGGCATCCTAGACGGTGAGTACGATCACCTTCCAGAGCAAGCCTTCTACATGGTTGGTTCTATCGAAGAAGCGCTAGAGAAAGCCAAGAAAGCATAATGACAGGGCTAGCAGTTGCTAGCCTAGCATCATGCTAACGTACCTAATCAGGAGGTTCACATGGCAATGACAGTACATTTGGACGTAGTAAGCGCGGAGAAAGCGATTTTCTCAGGTCGCGTTGAAGCGATTCAGGTGACAGGTAGCGAAGGTGAGCTGGGTATTCACCCAGGGCACGCGCCACTTATCTCTGCTATTAAACCTGGTATGGTGCGTTTGGTTAAACAGCACGGTGAAGAAGAAGTAATCTATGTTGCTGGTGGTGTACTAGAAGTACAACCTGGCAATGTTACCGTACTGGCTGATACCGCGGTTCGAGCTGAAGATCTTGACGAGCAGGCAGCAGAAGAAGCCAAACGACGTGCAGAAGAGCACATCGCCAACCCAGGCGCTGACTTTAACTACGCTGAAGCAGCTCACGAGCTTGCAGAAGCTATTGCTCAACTTCGTCTTATTCAGAAGTTACGCAAATAAAAAGCACAGCTTTGAAAAAACCCGCCAAATGGCGGGTTTTTTATTGCCGAACGAAAAGTGGTCGTTCACATTCTCTTACGTTTATTTTTATTGCTATCGCACTACACAAAGCTTATCGTTAGAGCGTTTTAACCGATTTAAATTAAAACGTAATCGGCGCTAATTCTAGTGCCACCTTTGCCTGTAACGAATTATAGAAATGAAGCTTAACCCGTATTCCAACATGCACAAAGGTGCCTCTATTGGATTTTTTCCTCTGCTAACAACACTGATTTTACTTTCAGTGCATTATTTTACGGGTGCGTTAGATTGGCCTGAAGTGGGAAATGTACGTGCACAGCGCGACTTCAACTCTGCTATTGGTATGTCGCTTATTACAGGATACTTTTGGTTTGCGCTTCGTTTAATGCATCAAAACGTGGCTAGCACCCTTATTTCTTTGCTTGTAAAAACCAATCAGCTTAGTCAGTTTTCGGCGCATAGGCGAGAACTCGCCATTGAATTTAGACACCATATTTTTAATGCAATCATCATTTCTATTATGATCACGATTGTGTACTGCATATTCGAAGGATTGATCACGGTAAAACAAGAAATACACGTTTTATTCTTAACGGCCACAGCCGTCCCCTTTTGGTTCTTGGCCATTTTATTTTTGTTTCAGATCTCCTCCAACATTAAGTACCTAACTTCTAAAGTTTTGCCCCAAGCCGGTGGGAATATTGACCGACTTAAGTCCATCATGACGATTTTAAAATTAGGAACAACCAACAGCATATTTGCGATGGGGGCACTGGCCATTTTTCCTATCTTTTGGTTGAAAAAAGACATTCCTTCCATTGATGTACTAGTAGTCACGTTCTTCACGGGCATAGTGAGCGTTTATCTATTTTGGCCGGTAATAAAGCTTAAAAGTATGCTTGAGAAAGAGCAGAAAGCTGCTGTTCTGCACCTTGAGGAAAACATAGAAGACGGTATTAAACGATGTGCAAAGCACGAAGAATTCTCTACAGCTGCGTCAATTGAGCAACTAGAAAGCGAAAAAGAACGAGTCTTAAAAATGGGGGCGCGGGTTTTTGCCCCAAGAGATAAGGCTAGAGTGGCTGCATGTATTGCGTTAATACCGATTTCTTGGGTTCTATTGTTCATTGTTGAATGGTTAATTCAACTCTCTCGCTATCATTAGTCTATTCGGGTCTGTTGTTCTTTGCCTTATCTTTTCGCAGCGGTCTATGTGGTATTTAGACAAGGCACGCTTAACCCCTTCTCGCACCCTAACAGCTATTAATAATTGTCGTATTCACATTGCGTTGGTATGGTAAATCTTCTTAGGTCATAGAGATATCATTATGCGAATATACGGCGACACGCGTTCAGGAAACTGTTACAAACTCCAACTGCTTCTTTCTTTGTTAGGTAAAACCTGCGAATGGATTGATGTGGACATTATGAAAGGAGAAACACGCGCTCCTTCTTTCCTAGAAAAGACCCCTAATGGGAAAATTCCGTTGCTTGAACTAGACGACGGCAGGGTGTTGTCAGAATCCAATGCCATCATGCACTACCTGGCATCTAACACTCCTTTAATCCCCTCTTCTCCCTATAGTTTTTCGCAACTTTTACAGTGGCAGTTTTTCGAACAATACAGTCACGAGCCTTATATCGCCGTTGCTCGCTACATCAATGTTTATTTAGGGCTACCCGAGGACAGGAAAGCGGAGTACGAATCTAAACAAGCGGGTGGATATCGAGCACTAGCTGTCATGGAGCATCAACTTAAAACTACCCCGTTTTTGCTAGGTGACACGTTAACTCTTGCGGATATTTCATTGTTTGCGTATACCCACGTTGCCCACGAGGGCGGGTTTGACCTTTCCGCCTATCCTGCCATTCGAAATTGGATAAGTTTAGTCAAAGATCAAAAGGGCTTCATTCCCATGAACGCGTAATGTGCGCTAAACGAAGTTCTACGCTACAAATGCCTTCTATGTGACATAGGGCCTTGCCACTTATCTTGTAAGGCTGTCTGCGCTCTGTAAAGCCCAGAAACGTCGATTTGATCTAAGCACTGTAGTGCATAAGCTGTTGCTTCTAGCGTAGAGAGGGCATTGCTTAATGTCGTATGACGAATAGCATAGTTAGAAGTGGGTGCAGAAATGAAGTGAAACGCTGGTAACTTTGTTAACCATGGGTTCTGTTTAACTAGACCAAATGCTTGTTTCCAACTTCCATCTATTAGAATTAGCGTTGTGATCTCAGAACGTGCAACGGCATCGACATTTTCTATCGGTGTACTGCATTCACTTGGGTAAACAAGCACTGAATGTCGACGTGAGCAGTGTTCGGATAGGGATTGCATAGCGACGACATCATTAGCAAGTATGATTCGCGTCGAAGGAATACACAATGAAACTAAGCGCGCCGTATTCTTGGCGTGAAGTGCTTCTTTTTCGTGTTGAATTATCACAATCTCTAACGATGTATCTACTGTGTTAATGTGAGAGCAAATACAGGTTTTTTGAGGATATCCACAGTGTTCACAATAAAGGCGCATAACTGAATTTCTTTATTCTCTTTTGAACGTTTATCGCACTTATTAACTAAGTAACTTAATAGATAGGATAATATACAACATGCCGAATGAAGCAGTACAATCTCGAGTAGAGAAAACGCTTTCTTTAGTGCCAGAGGGACAGGTAATAAGTTACGCCTTGCTCGCTGACCTGTGTGGATTACCCGGCAGAGCTAGAATGATGGGAAAGTGTTTAAGAGAGATAAATGCTGACTGCCACTGGCATCGCGTACTACGTGCTGACGGTAAAATTGCTTTTCCTGCTGGCTCTGATAAAGCGGATGAGCAGCGAGAGCGATTAGCAGAGGAAGGTGTGGTCGTTAAAAACTACCGAGTGAATATGACGAAGTTTGGTTGGAAGCCAGATTTACACACTATACTAGTAGAGTTAGAGTACTGAGCTTTCACTTTTTATATGAAAGCAGTTAGCAAATATATGGCGATTAATATAGTGCAGTGCATATAAGATGATAAAAAAGATTACTATTGATCAGTTAGTGCCAGGCATGTTTGTTCATCAAATTTTAGAGCAAAAAGGTGCGTTGAGGGTTACGAGCCAAGGCCGCGTTACGTCTGATGACGTGGTTAAAACACTTAGAAAGCGAGGTGTGAAAACCCTCGCCATTGATACAGATAAGGCGTTTAACGTTGAGCAACCTAGCTCATCGGCCACTGTGGAAAAGCACCAAAACTCGCCTTCTGATCAGCCGGTAAAATCAAAAAAAGTATCACTAGAAAATGAGCTGGTAAGAGCCGAAAAGCTTCACGAGCAAGGAAAGGCAATTCAAAAGTTGTTACTTGCCAATGTACAAAAAGAGACGCCTTTTGATGCGAGTATTCCCAAAGCATTTTCAAATAAGTTAGTCGAGTCGGTAGATAGAAACCCCGATGCGTTGCTTTGTCTAACTAAAATTCGAGAAAAAGACGACTATTTACTAGAGCATTCTCTGAACGTCGCTATTTTACTCGCCAATTTTGGCAAGTATTTAGGGATGTCTGAAGAAGAGGTGCAAGACCTTTCCTATGCTGGCTTTCTACATGACTTGGGCAAAATCAAAATTCCAGATGAAATTCTTCATAAGCCAGGCCGCCTCACAGACAGCGAAATGGAGATTATGAAAGGTCATGTAAAGCACGGGGTCGACTATTTAAAAAGTACGGAAATTGCGCAGCCACTGATTCAAGCGATTAGTGAGCATCATGAGCGATTGGACGGGTTAGGCTACCCTGCTGGGATCAAAGGTGAGGATATTAGTCAAGCAGGCCGAATGCTTGCCATTGCCGATATGTACGATGCACTCACCGCGGACCGGGTGTATAAGGCCGGTATGTCTAGCCAAAAGGCATTCTCTATTTTGATGAGTGATGCGCCAACGCGTCTTGACCAGTCGCTCGTTCAACAGTTTATAAAGTGTCTGGGCGTTTATCCCGTAGGAAGCCTCGTTCTATTATCAAATGATAAATTAGCGATGGTGCTTGAACAGAGAGACTCCCCGCTTACGCCACTCGTAAAGGTTTTTTATTCGGTTCGCAGTAACCACTATCTAACGCCGAAAGATGTTGACCTATCATCGGATAAAACAATCAGTATCAACAAAGCCGTCATAGCGTCTGACTATAAGATTGATGTGAACGCATTCTTTGAGCGTTCAGTTTCAATAGGCTAAAACGTTACTTTTTAGCAACACAGTGTAGTATTTACACTGTGTACCAACGCATTTTTTCTTCTTTATTCCAACGTTCATTTAGCTAACGTTCAGGTTTGATGTCCTACAATCCTCTAAACATGAAGTGCTGTAGTGCCTTTGAGTGCTGATCTTTAGGAAAAGTTAAGCAGGAAGCGAACTCGTGGCGCTCAGATACTCGTTGTTGCTTATATACAGAATATTTGCCAGTGGAACGCTAATTGCTATCACAGTAGTTGTTTAATGCAAAACTAACACTGAGCTTATTGAGAGTGGCAATGGATAAATGCAACTCATCAATATTAAGCTTTTAATTGAAATAAGAGGAAGTTATGAAAAAGACTCTTGCTGTAAGTTTGATTGCTGCGTCACTAACGGTAGCAGGTTGCGCAACCGATCCGAATAATACGCAAAAAGGTGCCGCTATTGGTGCGGTAGTAGGCGCATTGCTGGGTAAAGCGACAGGTGATAACGACAAAAGTCGTTATGCGTGGGGCGCTGCGGTAGGTGCAATCGCAGGTGGTGCGATAGGTAACTACATGGACAAACAGGAAGAAGAGCTTCGAAATGAGCTTTCTGATACCGGCGTTCAAGTTGTGCGAGAAGGCGATAATCTGCGATTGATCATGCCGGGCGACATTACCTTTGCTACTGACAGTTCTAGCATCAGCCCTAACTTCAATCCGGTTCTTCAAGACGTTGCCAAAGTCGTAAACAATTACGAAAAAACCGTTCTTATGATCAAGGGTCATACGGATGACACTGGCTCTGAGCAGTACAACCAGTCTTTATCTGAGCGTCGTGCAGGAGCGGTTAAGAATTTACTTATTAACTATTCCGTTAACCCGACGCGTATCACGACGGTAGGTATGGGCGAATACGCACCTAAAGTACCTAACAATAGTGCAGCAAACCGCTCGATGAACCGTCGAGTAGAGATGGAAATTCAACCACTCACACAGTCTAATACCTAAAGGTAGTTAAGACCCAAAGAGAAACAAAGGCCCCGTTACGTCGGGGCTTTTTTATTGCATGGTTTTAATTTGATTAGCAACGCTATCTGCAAGCGCGTTGGGGATAGGGATCGTTAAATGGTATTGGGTGACTTTCCACTTTGCTCCCTCTTTTATTAAGACACCCGTGCCTCGTGTTTCTCCCAGGCTTTCATTATCGAGCAGTTCATCGAACCAGGCTACATCGTGATTAGGGGAAAAATAGATATGCCTGTCTCGCGGGTGGTATGTCCATCCTCTGCCCTTGTCAAAGTGAGGTTTGGCATACGTCTTAAACGCTTCTTTGGTCCATACCTCAGATGCGTCGGTGCCAATAAAGATCGCGCTGTCGTGATACAAACCAAAATACTGCTTAAAGTCTGCAATAGACGCATTGTGATGTAGAGCATTAAGTGTCTGATTCACTGCGTCGCGGTCGTTGTTCGCAACGGCCGTCGTTGCAACAGCAAGCATGACCAGACCTAACAATAGATATTTCATAGTGACTCCGTTTTTCTTCTAATATTTCTTATTATGCTGTTGAACGCATCATTAGTATATTCGAAGCAAATAATTGCCACTGTTTACTGCAATGTTATAGCATTGGGTTAATCGTTTAACTATCGATGCTGTGAGTGGCTAAAACTACCGCTAAATTCTGAACGAAGTTGTGTTGATAGCAAATATTTCCTCCTTGATGTAATGGCTAAAATGTCTTCTAGTATTCAACGAAACCGTATTCGAAGCATCGATATGATGCGTGGCTTGGTCATGCTGATTATGCTTATCGATCACGTGCGAGAGCGCTTTTTTCTGCATTTGCAGGTATCTGATCCTATGGATATCGATACCACGTCACCTTCTCTATTTTTCACACGGTTAGCCGCCCATTACTGTGCACCCACATTCGTGTTTTTGACGGGGCTGTCTGCATGGCTCTATGCCAATCCAATGGACTCAACGAATAAGGCCAAGCCGACACGCAATGTCAGAGAGTTCTTAATTAAGCGTGGATTGTTTATTTTGTTCTTAGAGGTCACATTTATTACGTTTAGCTGGGGAGCGAGTTTCCAAACGCTTTATCTTCAGGTGATGTGGGCCATAGGTATCAGTATGATTGCTCTGGCTGTATTGAGTTATCTTCCAAGAACTCTGTTGCTCATTTTAGGCCTCTTAATTGTCTTTGGACATAATGCACTAACGCCAATTAGCTATGTTCCACATGAAACAGGCTATACGCTTTGGACAATGTTGCACGATAGAGGATATATACTTCAGTCAGCCGCCTTAAACTTTAAAGTGAGTTATCCCGTGCTTCCTTGGATAGGGGTAATACTGCTCGGTTATGCATGTGGGCCTCTTTACAGTCAACAGCTTGATAAAGTGCGACGCGGTCGGTGGTTGCTTGGTTTATTTGCAGTGTCGCTCAGCCTATTTTTCCTACTTCGCGGTTTAAATATTTATGGTGAGACCTTGCCTTGGGAGCTACAACAAAGTGCCATCACTACGTTGATGTCATTACTTAATTTGACCAAATACCCCCCATCTTTAGCATTTTTGCTCTTTACGCTGGCCGGCATGTTTCTATTGTTGTTTGCTTTCGAGCGCGTTAAAGATACGCAGTTTGCGTTTCTCGACACCTTTGGCTCGGTCCCGATGTTTTTCTACATCCTGCATTTGTACGTATTGCTGGTGATGTACGGTATTGCATTCTTTATTTGGGGGGCGAATAAAGGAAAATACGTGGGCGTAGACCATATTTATCAAATATGGTTAATAGCTGCTGGCCTTAGTTTAGTGCTTTATTTCCCTGTTAAATGGTTTAGCGCCTATAAATCAAAGCACCACGCCCCTTGGCTTAAATACTTGTAAGACAGGCCTTCGCGTCTATTATGGGGTGTACCATCATTAAGGTGGATAGCAAAGTGCGCTATTGGGAGCGAAAGGCACTTAATTGAAAGTTTTAATTAAGAGTTTAGATGAAGGTCGGTTTTCGACTTACCAGCTTGGCTTCATCCTTCATGTTTTACCGTAGATTCCCGAACAACCAAGGAAGGTTCGAAATACAGCTGAACGTTATTAGCCTGACCATATACTTTATTAAGAATGTACTTGGCTGACATTTCAGCCATTTCCGCAATTGGGTTACTGACCGTGGTAAGACGAGGAAAAACATGGTGGGCAAATACCACGTCATCGAAACCAACCACAGACAAGTCGTGGGGAAGGCTCATGCCTAAATCTCTCGCGCAGCTTATCGCACCCGATGCCATCCAATCGTTGGCGCACACTAAAGCCGTGAAAGGCACATCGCGCGCCATGAGCTCTAACAAGCCAATCTTCCCGTCTTCTTCAGAATAGTCGCCGTTAAATATCAACTGTGGGTTTATGGGCAACCCTGCTTCCGACAAGGCGCGTTTATGTCCTTCCAAGCGCAAGCTCGCGTCACACTTGTCAGTCGGTCCAGAAATATATGCAATGTCTTTATGGCCTAGCTCGAGTAAGTGGCGGGTAGCCAGATATCCGCCCTTTTCATTATCGAGGCTAGTGCATGCCTCAGGTAGCCCCTCCACCTGTCTGTTAACCAAAGCAACGGGAAGTTTCGACTGGTTTAACTCCAATAAATACTCATCGGATAATGCTTCTGCATGCATAATGAGTGCATCGCAGTTACGGCTAATAAGAAACTCTACCGCATCTTTCTCTGTTTCTAGGCAATTCCGTCCTACCGAAATAATGACATGTTTATCTGCGGCGCGCAGCGTTGACTCTACAGCTTGCATCAGATCGCCAAAAAACGGGGCGTTGAGTTCAGGTACAAGTACCCCGACGCTGTCAGTGCGGTTATTTGCCAATGAACGAGCGACAGAGTTTGGACGGTAATTTAGCTCTTTAACCGCTTTCTCTACGCGTTCTTTCAGTACTTTGTTTACCGAAGCCTTACCATTTAATACGCGGGATACCGTAGATAAAGAAACACCTGCACGCTCGGCAACTTGATAAATGGTGGGCACGTGATAAGACCTCGTTCTCTAAAACAATCACTCTAACTGACTGTATTATGCCGATATCGGCGGTTGTTCGCTACGTCGAGAGAGTAAAGCTTGTGTAACTTCTTTTTGTTTTTCGTCATTTAATGGGTACAGACAGATTAACGCCGCGCCAGCAAAGCCAAATAGCGCCGGTATCCAACTCATTAAAGACTTCATACCTGGAAGCGTTTGATTAATTGTATTGATATCAAGACCGTTATAGCCATAGCTTCCTAATACCAACAAGACGAGCGCCCCTGCGAAGCCTCCCCCTGTTTTTTGAACAAAAGAGCCTGCAGAGTAGACGAGTCCGGTGGCTCTTCGACCTGTCTTATATTCGCTGTAGTCTGCCGAGTCTCCTAGCATAGAGAAAAATAAGGTAGGCAATATGGCTGCAAAAAACTCTGCACTGCAACCTAGAAAGAATATCGCGCTCACGCTTTTCTGAGGAACAAAATAAATGCCAGAGGTCAATACGCTACTTGCTAACAGCGCGATAATAAAGAGCTTCTTGCGACCAAACATAGCGGCTAATTTGGACGTTGCTAATGCGCCGAAAATCGACACCACCAGCAGCGAAATGAAAAAGTAGCCTGTGAGTAGCTCATTGCCCATGTAATATTTGAAATAGTAGGCAATAACGCCATATTTGATGCCATTAAACATCATGGTTAGAAAACCCATTCCTAACAGAATTAGCCAGGGTTTATTGGAAAGCAGGTCGATAATATCCTGCTGAGAACGGGTGTTCTCGGCTTCCGGTCGGCGAGTTAACCGTTTAATTGCAATAGTAGTAAGCGCTATAACAGTAATGAAGATTGCCCCAGTTAAAACGTCTCGATAGTAAAAGAAGGCGGTTATCGCTGAAAGAGGAACTAGAATTAACGGTAGTTGCTTTCCCAAGTCGATGAGTTCAGATGTTAGTGAACGCGAAGCGGGCGCTACTTGGGTACCTGCCTCTGCTTTTGGAGAGGTTAGTTTAGTGTCTTGAGGCTTTGAAACCTGCTGCGACGTAACGCGCTCTTTCGTGGTAAAAACTGTTACACACATTAATATGACAAGCAACGTGGCAAACAACCACATGGTATATTGATACCCTACAGCAGTGTTCCCTTGGCCTAGCAAGTCCACCAGCATAGGCAAACATCCCATAACAAGCAGTCCACCAAAGAATGCCCCAGCAAAGCGAAAGCCAGACAAACTTGTACGCTCTCTATCATCACTGGTCATCACGCCCATTAGCGCTGAGTACGGTACATTATTAACCGTATACGCTAAGGTTAGTCCGATGTAGGTCAGGTAAGCGTAAATGAGTTTGCCTGAATACGAGAGATCAGGTGTGGTAAAGCAAAGGACCATGAAAAGGCCAAGAAAAGGAGTGGAGCCTAATATCCAAGGGCGAAACTTTCCCATCTTAGTCTGGGTTCTGTCAGCAATCATTCCCATGATAATATCGGTCACACCGTCAGAAAGACGAACGACAAGAAATAGCATCGCAGCTGCAGCGGCTGTAATACCGAACGTATCGGTATAAAATACCGCCAAATATGCAAGTGCGCCCCGCCAAACTAAATTGGCCGCAGCGTCGCCCATGCCATAACCCACTTTTTCTTTTAATGTCAGCTTATGGTTCATTGCTATTTCCACTGTTGTTATGTTCGACTTGCTATGAGCGCTTTATAAGCATTGGCGCTAAGTTTAAGCGTACGCTTTTGCGTTTCAAAATCCACATAAACTAGCCCAAATCGCTTTTCATAACCTTCCGCCCACTCGAAGTTATCAAGAAGGCTCCATGCGAAGTAACCACTCACTTCAACTCCATCAATTACTGCGTTGTGTACCATGTTTAAATGGGCATTGTAGTAATCAACCCGATCAACATCATTAACAAGACCATCTTTGAGTTCGTCTGCCATTGCAGCACCATTTTCAGTTATAAAAATGGGAGGGAGCGTGTACCGTTCGTTTAATGAAGTAAGTAAATCATAAAGCGCTTTTGGATAGATTTCCCAACCAATATCGGTCAATGGACCTTGATGAGGATGCTCGAAATACAATGCGCCTTTCTCTTTGGGCGCAGAATACTGTAATCGCGTGTAGAAATTTACCCCTAAGAAATCGATGGGCTGACAGATTGTCTCCATATCACCAGCTTCAACTGGTGGTCTATCCGCTTCGTCTATATCAAATAACACTTCGGGGTAGCTTCCCTCCATTACAGGCTGCATATACCATTGGTTGATATAGTCATCTGCTTTGCGGGTGGCTAATAGGTCTTCTGTCTTTTGTGTGGCGGGGTAGCATGGCGTAAAATTCAATACTATACCGGCTTCGCTATTTGGGACATTTTTTCTAAGCACTTTCATCCCAAGGCCGTGTGCTAGCAAAATGTGATGAGCCGCAGTTCTTCCGTATTTTCTACCCGTTCTGCCCGGGGCGTGTACGCCTATTTCATACCCTAAATAAGCACTGCAAAAAGGTTCATTGAACGTTGCATAGGAAAAAACGGACTCGCCTAACGCCTGCGTTATTTTGTCAACATAGTCTTCAAATGCAAAAGCAGTTTGTCGGTAAAGCCACCCACCCTTATCTTCTAAGTGCTGCGGGAGATCCCAGTGATAAAGGGTAACAAATGGCTTAATGCCTTTTTCATTTAACGCATCAACTAGCGTTTTATAAAAGGCAACGCCTTTTGGGTTTAGCTCACCTTCTTGAGTGATAACGCGCGGCCAAGAAATAGAGAAACGGTAAGCGTCTACATTTAAGTCTAACAAAATGTCGAAATCTTCTCTCCAGCGAGCAATATGATCACAGGCGACATCGCCATTGGAGTGATCAGCGATGGCTGAAGGCCGTTCACAAAATCTATCCCAAATACATTCGAGACGGTTATCGACATCCCCTTCTATCTGAAAACTTGACGTGGCAGTTCCATAAAGAAACGAATTTTTGAGTAAGGGACTGCCTGCGGGAAGCGAAATGTTTTTCATATGTCGATAACCTTTTTCTTACTGCACAAATTCTAAACGGATGCTGGCAGTACAATGAATCTGAAATAACAAAGCGGTTTATAGCACAAATAAAAAACAATTAGAAAGCGCTTTCTCATATTTATGTCATTTTTACGTTAATGGAATTAAGTGAATGATAATATTTAAATGACTATTACCGGAATCTAATGGAGCTTTGGTTTTCTTGTAAAGTATTGAATTAAGTTGTTTTTAATTTTCCTGTGAGAAGTTTGGTGTTCTCGATACAGTTGTTGCCTGTGAATTAATTGTAAAAAATGTGTTGATCTTAAACTTTTGTTGAATTAATGTTCGGAAAGCGCTTTCTTACGTCTGGGTGTTCTAGCTTCTCTTTGGGAAAGCCCTTTCTGGTAGCGCATAAGGTTCACAACTCACATAAAAGCCACTATTAAAGAGAGATAGACCGTGACACAAACAACACCAAATAAAAGCAAGATCGCAGCAAGTTTGTCATTGATACTCGGGACCGCTTTGAGTAGCGGTGTGATGTCATCTGCGACGGCGCAAGAAACAGAAAAAGACATAGAAGTTATTCAGGTATCAGGTATACGAAGTAGTGTTCAAGAGTCGATGGGTATCAAGCGTGACTCTGCTGGTGTTGTTGATGCCATCTCAGCAGAAGATATTGGTAAATTTCCTGATACCAACTTAGCAGAGTCACTACAGCGTATCACTGGTATTTCAATTAGTCGGAATAATGGTGAAGGAAGCCAAGTCACAGCGCGTGGTTTTGGACCTGACTTTAATATGGTAACGTTGAATGGACGTACGATGCCTGGTTCTGCATTACCTGGTGGTGGCGGAGCAGCAAATTCTCGCGCCTTCGATTTTTCTGACCTTGCTTCTGAAAGTGTTAGAGCGGTTGAAGTGTACAAAACAGGTAGAGCGAGTATTGCAACTGGGGGGATTGGGGCTACGGTAAATATACGAACAGCACGTCCCTTTCAAGCATCTGACAATGGTATTACCGCAAGTGTAGGCGCAAAAGCACTACATGATACGACTAACCGTGTAGGTGATGATGTTACGCCTGAAGTATCAGGCTTTGTCAATTACCTCAATGATGACAATACCTTTGGCGTTACGTTTACCGGTTCATTCCAACAGCGCGACAGTGCTGCACAAGGTGCGTTTGTGAACGAGTGGCGCGTAAACCCATTTGATGGCACGGTGCCCCAATCACCTGATCCAGCGAACCCAGATAGCGGTGACCCAATTGTGCTGAACAACGCACCAGCCATGGGACAGCTTTTCGCCATTCCCTCAGATTTACGTTATTACATGGCAGACCGAGAGCGTGAAAGAACGAATGCACAGCTAACGTTCCAGTTTGCTCCTTCAGAAAAAATGACGGCCACGCTTGATTACACCTATTCAAAGCAAGACTTATATGAAGCTCGAGCCGAGCAATCGATATGGATGGATGATAGGTACTTCACCGAACTAACCTTTGATGATGAAACGGTAAAAACGCCAGTATTGATAACTCAAGAACGCCGAGATTTGCTACCTCGTGATCTAGGCTTGGCGCTTCAAGAACTAAACCAAGTCAACGAAAACAAGTCGATCGGCTTAAACCTTGAGTACTTCGTAAATGACGAGCTAACTCTAGTCTTCGACCTTCATAATTCGACGGCAGAAGGACGCCCAGATGCGCCCTATGGAACGTGGACAAATCTTGGTTTAGGCGCAAACGTAGTTAAAGGGCAAGGTGTCGATTTCAGAGGCGACTTCCCTATTATGTTCGTCGATTTTGACGATGAAGCTCGTGATAATCTTAACGGTAATGGCGTGCTTGACCAAGATGACGTAGGTACATCGATATTGGACATGAATTTCTCGTCGCAAGACACCGAAATTACTCAAGCTCGTCTTGATGGCTCTTACGTTATGGATACCGGAAGCATTAACTTTGGTATTGAGTCACGCTCAATGGAGAGCACATCGCTCCAATCTCTAACCCGCCACACCATGGGCAACTGGGGAATTGAGAACCCGGGTGAGCTTCCTGCTGGTTCTTTAACACCGCTGGATTTGGCGAGTGAGTTTAGCGATTTCAATACTGAGGGGATGTTCTCTCAGGGCTTTACCGGTAGCGTTGCGCAAATTGGTGCATTTGCTGCTCAAGAATACGGTTTTGATTTTCTTGCCAACAACCCGTTTGCAACTAACCGTACTATTGAAGAAGACATAACTGCGGTTTATTTCGAATTGGATTTATCTGGCGAGTTAAACGGCATGGAGTACAACCTGTTGGCAGGTGTACGCTACGAAAATACCGATGTAACTTCAATTGCAAATATAAGTTTACCTAGCGGCATTGCGTGGGAAGGTAATAATGACTTCAACGTCCGCTTTGGAAGCGACATGGAAGATGTTGAAGTTGAATCAAGTTACGACCATGTACTTCCTGCATTAGATTTCGATATCGAAGTTGTTGAAAACATGATTGCGCGATTCTCTTACAGTAAGACAATAGCGCGACCCACGTACAACAACTTGAGCGCCGCTGCGACAGTATCGCCTCAAAGCGGGCCGACAATTCTTACTGACAGCATTACCGCCACCGCGAGTTCAGGTAACCCATCGCTGATACCATTAGAATCAGACAACCTTGATCTTTCATTCGAATATTATTTCGATGAGACAAGCTATGTGTCGGTTGGCTTTTACGATAAGCGTGTTAAGAACTTTATCGGTAATGAACAAGTTGAAGAAAATATCTTTGGGTTGAGAGACGTTACCAATGGACCGCGTGCAGAGGCGGCTCGCGCTGAATTAGAGGCGCGTGGTATTCCAATTAATGACACGTCATTGTTTAACATGGTTGCTGCGATGGAAAACGGTATCGAGTATGACTCATTGACTGACGAACAGTTTGAGCAGCAATTCGATGTGCTGCCCAATAGCGAAGATCCGTTGATTACCTTCATTAACTCTAAACCTGTTAACAATAAAGCGGCGAATATTTACGGTTTCGAACTTGCTGCGCAGCACTTCTTTGGTGATAGCGGCTTCGGGGTACTGGCTAACTACACCACAGTGCAAGGTGATATCGGTTTTGATAATGACGCAAATCCATCGATAACTCAGTTTGCCCTTGTGGGACTAAGTGACACAGCAAACCTCATCTTGATGTATGAGAAAGATGCTTTGCAAGCGCGTATTGCCTACAACTGGCGTGATAAGTTCCTTGATACAACCTCTCAGTACATTAATGAGCCGGGCTATACCGAAGACTATTCACAAATAGACTTCAATGTTTCTTACGACATCACTGAAGATCTTACGGTGTCATTTGAAGGGATAAACATCACAGATGAAAATATCCGTAGACACGGCAGAACAAGTGCTATGTTGTGGAAATTAGATGAGCTTGGCGCTCGCTATGCACTGGGAGTTCGCTACAAGTTTTAACGATTGGGGTGTGTTTACCCGCTAAAGTGCTTAGGGTTGCGCTTTAGCGGGTTTTTTTGTCATAGTGCTGTTTGAATAGTAACCAGAAAAACGACTGAACATGTTTGTAGAAGTGCAGTGGGGCATATCGTGGTTCTTAACGTATGAGTGATAACGAAAGTCATAGCAGTATGCACAGGGTCGTCATTGTCGGTGGTGGTACGGCTGGGTGGCTTGCAGCAGGGATAATTGCCGCAAAACTAAGCGCGAATCACACCGTTACCTTGATAGAGTCACCCAACATCCCTTCTTTAGGTGTGGGCGAAGGCTCTTGGCCGTCACTGCGCGATACCCTTCTTGATATTGGTATTAGTGAAACGGAATTCTTAACGGTGTGTCATGGTGCTTTCAAGCAAGGCTCCAGCTTTGTTAATTGGCGTAAAGGCGGGCACTGCTATCATCATCCATTTACCGTTCCAACAGGGTACAACGAACTTGATATTCATACTTGCTGGCAAGAACTCGCTCCCAATACGTCATACGAAGATGCGTTTTCGTTACAAGCCGCCATGTGTGCCGCAGGCAAGGCGCCCAAGCAAATTGCTACGCCGGACTACGCCCATGTGCTCAATTACGGTTACCATTTCGACGCCACAAAGCTTGCTGAGCTGTTAAAAAATCATTGCATAGACAAGTTAAATGTCGCTCATGTCGTTGGTCATGTTGACAGTGTTCACTCTCATCAAAACGGGGATATTGAAAGCGTATCAACAAAGGACGGGAAAAAAATAGTTGGCGATCTATTTATCGACTGCTCTGGCAGCAGCGGCTTGCTTATCAAGGAACACTTTAATATTCCCTGGGTACCGGTTAAGCGCACAATGCTCAACGATCGCGCCGTTGCGCTTCAAGTGCCTTATTCAAACGAAGATGCTGAAATAAAAAGTACCACAGTGGCCACTGCACAAACCTGTGGGTGGACGTGGGATATTGCGTTGCAGCACCGCCGAGGTGTAGGCCTAGTTTACTCTTCTCAATTCACAAACGAAGAGCAAGCAAAGCAGGTGCTGATTGACTACGTTCGTAAACGTTACCCTAGTGCACAAGATGCAGAGCTTTCTTTTCGTACACTCTCCTTTGAGCCTGGCTATAGATCACAGTTTTGGGTAAAAAACTGTTTGAGCTTAGGTATGTCTTCGGGGTTTGTTGAACCGCTTGAAGCATCAGCCATTGCCATGGTCGAACTTGGCTTACGTATGCTCTGTGAGGCTTTTCCGCAAAACAAAGCACACATGGAAATAGTCAGTAAGCGCTACAACTCGCGCTTTGCATATCGCTGGCAGCGCGTTATCGACTTTCTAAAACTACATTATGCTTTAAGCGATAGAGAAGAGCCGTATTGGTTAGCGCAAAGAGAGAAGACGTCCATACCCGATTCTCTCGCTGAATTGCTTGAACTGTGGAAGTATCAAAGCCCTTCACGCTTAGATCTTATCGAGAACGAAGAGATTTTCCCCTCTGCTAGCTATCAGTATGTACTATATGGAATGGGCTTTTCTTCTTCTACATCGCCTTTACGGCTAAATGAAAAGCATAAGCGTAAAGCAGTTCGCATTCGCGAAACCTTACAACAAACTAAAAACGCTTATCTGCAGGGATTGCCGTCTAACAGAGGTTTGCTCAATGATATTGCAAAGCGCTACAACAATGAAAAACAACACGTGCCCTCGCATGCTCAACGTGAAAAGAACGAACACGCTTCAGCTTCGAGTTGTAATGACATAAAAAATACTTCAGATAAAAAGGACACCTCTTATGACCGTATCGGGTTTAGATAGCAGTAAAAATCAAACGCCCGTTAAGAACGTAGTCATTGCGGGTGGCGGTACTGCGGGATGGATGGCGGCCACAGCGCTGTCACGGCTTTTGGGTAAGTCAATAAACGTTACGTTAGTCGAGTCGAAAGATATTGGTATTGTAGGTGTGGGCGAGGCGACTATTCCGCCTATTAGAACATTTCACAAGTTGCTTGGCATCGACGAAAAAGCATTTATGCGTGCCACACAAGCCACGTTCAAACTGGGTATTGAGTTTGAAAATTGGCGTGAACAAGGTCACAGCTATATTCATTCTTTTGGTATAACCGGAAGAGAGTGTTGGGCTGGCGAGTTTCACCATTTTTGGCTGAGGGCTAAAGAATACGGATTTGGTGGTGAATTTGGTGATTATTGCCCGGAACTTATTGCCGCTAAACAGAGCAAGTTCGCCACATCAGAAGCCATGCCGCTTAACTTTGCCTATCATTTTGATGCTGTTGCCTACGGTCGATTTTTAAAGTCTCTAGCGTGTGATGCTGGGGTAACTCACAAGGAAGGAGATATAGAAAAGGTCGTAGTATGCCCGCAATCAGGCAACATCCAGTCCCTTCGATTAGCAAGCGATGAAGTCATAGATGGCGACTTTTTCATAGACTGTACAGGCTTTAAAGGACTGCTTATTGAACAAGCCCTTCACACCGGTTACGACGATTGGCGACACTATCTTTTTTGCGATAGTGCGGTGGCCATGCAAACTGAGCTTACTGCCCCACCCGTGCCATACACCAAAAGTGTGGCACATCAGGCCGGTTGGCGCTGGCAAATACCTCTTCAAGAACGAATGGGTAATGGATTGGTATTTTGTAGCCGATTTATGAGCGATGAAGACGCCATCAATACACTTAAATCGCAGGTGACAGGCGCGCCCATTAATGAGCCGAGAGTGATTCGTTTTACTCCTGGAAAACGCAGGCGTGGTTGGAATAAAAACTGCGTGGCGCTAGGGCTATCCAGTGGCTTTATTGAGCCTTTAGAGTCGACCAGTATCCATCTAATCATGACTGGCCTTATACGCTTAATGCGCCTATTCCCTTTCGATGGCATAACCCAAAGCGCAATCGACGAATACAATAATAAGTTTGATAGCGAAATGTCGGCCATACTCGATTTTATTGTTATGCATTACAAGGTGACACAGCGCGAGGACAGCCCCTTTTGGCAGCAGTGTCAACGCATGGACATTCCGTCTTCTCTTAAACATAAATTGGATTTGTTTGCTGAATCTGGCCGTGTATTTTTAGATGACGGAGATATTTTCCGTGTTGATTCCTGGACCCAAGTATTAATGGGCCAAGGCATGACACCTAGCCAGTATCATCGTGTTGCCGATGAGATGAGTGAACAGTCTCTTAGGCAGTTTATGGCAGGATTAAAGCAGCAAGTGGATCATCACGTGGCTAAACTCCCCTCTCACGAGGTCTTCTTAACACAGTATCTGAGATGAGTTATTAGAAGCGTTTCTACGGCCCAAAAAAGCTATCCCTTCTTTACGCTTTAGGTCTTACGAATGTAGCAACCCGAAGAACTGTTCTTAATTCACGATAAATTTCTTTGTTACGTTAACTGAGAATGAGCAAGTCAGGTAGCAAGCGAAATATCGGCGACTACTTAGACTATTGTTATAAAAGTTTCTTTTAAGTCATAGGCATCGACAAGAGTATATAAATACTTTATGTAATATGTTATCGCTGATACTTGCTAATAGCTCCGTCGACGAAGGCTATTAGCTTTGAATTACTTAATAAGGGGAGCAGCGCTGAATGAAGCTGAAAACAACCTACTATTTCTTCTTGTTAATAAAGCGCAGACGAAGATGTTGAATTATGTCTTTTAATCAATATATTAACCTTGTCAAAATTAATAGCAGGGAAGAATCAAGGTAATGTCGGTAACGGATGAAATAAATAGAGTTAGAGTAGAACTTGGAGATACTGCGGCGACTTATTTAAGAAATAAACTAACAGGAGGAAAGAGTAATGAAAATGGTAGTCGCTACGAATCAAATTTTGCTGTCTTTAAGCTTTCTCAATGTATCAAAGAGTTGCAACTAAACCAAAATCGAGACATCGAACTTTTTTCTCAAGCACCTAGCTTTGTTGATGATTTTGTAGTCAAAGACAATGATTTATCACGTAAACAAAGCTTTCAACTTAAAAACTCTCCGAACATTAGTTGGAAAGGGGGGAGAAACCCTATTGCCTTAGATTTTCAGTATTGTCACCGAATGGATAAAGAAGAAGGGGTGGAAGATTCTGAAACAATCTTGACGGTAAGTGATCATGATTTACATGCTCGATTGTCTTCTACAATTCCCGATGAAATTGCACACCATACTTCTTGTGAACATTTTGAAGACTATATTTCGTCAAACAAAGCATTAATTGATAACCACGCTATTAAAGATGCTTTATCACAAATTTGCTGCATTAACGAAATAGATAAGCTTTGCCACATGCACTCAATAATTAAAGGCATATGGGAAGATCACAAGAATGAGGGCTGTTCAGTAAAAGATTTCGTTCAAAAAGTAATTGAAGTTAAGCCTGAATATTTACGTTCATTTGCCCCTCCTTTCGTGTTAGAATCGCGCGCCGCAGTAATATTGAACAATATTGTGGGGTTTTCGTATAGAATACTTGATAAAGTATTGAACTATGCGTACAGTTCTGATAGTGGCAACACGATTAACGGAACTTTACACCTCGATAATGACTCAAAGTTGGAAGAGTTTGCACAAAAGGTTATACAAAATAATCCTAGTTCATTTGAAGAGTTGTGGTCGTTGGGTGTCTTGGGGGACTTATGAAAAGCAGAACTTTAAAGTATGAAGACAGAGCAGATATAAATGCTAGCTTGTCTCGTCTTGTTATGCCTGTTACTCCATCAGAATATCAACATGAAATGCTGACGTTAGGCCAGTATTTGGCGGAAAAGTTGTCAAACCGATTAAAAGACGAAGAGACATATTGCGTAGCATCTACAGCAGAGGATGCTGATTTTTTGGCTAAAGGAGTTATTGATGGCCTTCTAGCGAGTGTAGCAGACGTTAAGTTAGCCTGTTTCTGGAATCATCACACAACACCTGTTAAAGGTGGAGAGAGCACGGCGCCTATTGTACGTAAGTTTTTTGAAAAAGGTGCTACAGACTGTCAAAACCTGATTATCGTGAAATCTGTAATTTCTGGCGCTTGCGTTGTTAAAACGAACCTTACAGATTTGATTCAAAAGATGAACCCTAACCGAATTTTTGTTGTGTCGCCAGTAATGCATGTTGATGCTAAAATGAAATTGTCGCGCGAGTTTCCTCCAGAAATTTCTAATAAATTTGATTTCGAATATTTCGCTACCGATGCAGAACGAGATGCGCTCACTAATGAAGTGAAACCTGGTATTGGTGGTGATGTTTATAAACTGTTAGGTTTTTCTTCTCAAGAACATAAAAACTCTTTTTTACCAGAGTTAGTTAAGTCGAAAATATTTTAAGTGAAGCCGGATGTCTATCCGGCTATATTTATTTAACTTATCAAAACAATAAAATTGAGCTTCGTTTTTCTGGCGCGGCCAAAATAATCTTTCTCTCTTTCTTATCTTAGCGGAACATCGAGACGTTTTGAGTCCACCTAACGCCTTTAATCGATTGGATAATACTCTTCCGTTTTTCTAGCTTTTATTTCAATACCTCGAAGATAAAATTGGTACAACCTTAAGTCATTTTTAAAAGTAGTCTTAGGGGCTAGTCTCGCCTCTTTTTTGTTAAAGGAGTCTTCTATTGGCCAGTAAAGTTAATTAAGCGTTTTTATGATTAATCTCAGTAAGCAGATATTGTGTTTTCAAAAGTCTGTCGTAGCCCTGTTAGTTTAATTTTTAGATTAACTTTTTCTCAGCTTATGAGTATTTTTGAACGCTAGCGAAACACTACTCGATATTCTGAATTTGCTCGCGCATCTGCTCAATCAGGACTTTAAGTTCAACCGCCGATTGTGTGATGTCGGTGCTGATAGACTTTGAACCTAACGTGTTCGATTCGCGGTTAAACTCCTGCATCATGAAATCAAGACGGCGGCCTACTGCTCCACCCTTTTTAAGGATATTGCGGGTTTCCTTAACGTGAGCATTCAGACGATCTAACTCTTCTGCCACATCTACTTTTTGCGCCAGCATGATCATTTCTTGTTCAAAACGGCCTGCATCAAGTTCAACCTTTGCCTCTTCAAAGCGGGTTTGCACTTTTTCTCGCTGCCACACCATGATTTCAGGCATACGTGCGGCCACTTTTTCAGCTTCCACTTCAATGGCATCTAGGCGCTGCGTGATCATACCTTTAAGGGCTTCACCTTCGGTAGCGCGGGCACTGATAAAATCGTTAAGAGCTTGGTCGAACGCGGTCATTACGTCAGCGTGGATGGCGTCCATATCGGCTTCTTCAGCGGCAATTACGCCAGGCCAGCGCAAAACGTCTAGTGGGTTAACCCCCGTGGATTGGCCATGGGATTGCACCCAGTCAGCGGCGTGAAGTACTTGTTTCGCCAACTCTTCGTTTAAGCTTAGCTTGGTTACAGCAGCATCGTTGGCGGTAAAACGCAGCGCACATTCCACCTTACCTCGGGCTAGCTTTTTACGGAATCGTTCACGTAAAACCGGCTCCAATGAGCGAAACTGTTCCGGCAGGCGAAAGTAAGTTTCTAAAAAGCGTTGGTTGACCGAGCGTATTTCCCACACGGCTGAGCCCCACTCTTTTTTGGTTTCTACGCGTGCAAACGCTGTCATGCTGTAAATCATAAATATCCTTTAAATTTAACTGAAAGCCTGCAAAAACAACCCGAATGTCGTGTTGTATACGTGAATATCTACAGCAGGTTTTCTTGTATTTTGTATATTAGCGCACATTTACGTAATTCAATAAGCAAACATGTAAAGTTCGTTTTTAACGGCCGCGGGTATTGCGTTATACTTAGGCGCAATTTCGTAGCTACATCGAATTTATAGGTTTTGACCGCGAATTGGGCTTTCTATTCACATATCGCCAATAAAACCTGTAAAACGCTACCCTTTTTTAAGCACTTACGTTGTGGAGAACACTATGCGTCCAAGCGGCAGAACCGCCAGTCAAATTCGCCCTGTTACAATTACTCGCCAATACACTTGTCACGCAGAAGGCTCTGTTCTTGTAGAGTTTGGTAACACTAAGGTGTTGTGTAATGCGACGGTAGAAGAAGGTGTGCCACGCTTTATGAAGGGCCAAGGGAAAGGCTGGATTACAGCTGAGTACAGCATGCTTCCACGTGCTACTCATACGCGAAGCGGCCGTGAAGCGGCGCGCGGTAAACAAGGCGGCCGCACGTTAGAGATCCAGCGTCTAATTGCGCGTTCACTACGCGCAGCGGTAGATTTAAAACTTCTGGGCGAAAACACCATTACGTTAGACTGCGACGTTATTCAGGCCGACGGCGGTACGCGTACAGCGTCAATTACCGGTGCGTGTGTAGCTCTTGTTGATGCACTTACTTACATGCGTGCAAAAGGCATTATCAAAACTAACCCGCTTAAACATATGATTGCCGCCCTTTCAGTAGGTATTTACGAAGGTACGCCAATCGCTGACCTTGAGTACACAGAAGACTCTGAGGCAGAGACAGATATGAACATCGTAATGACCGAAACCGGCAAGCTGATTGAAGTTCAAGGTACTGCAGAGGGCGAACCGTTCTCGTTTGAAGAGCTTGACGAGATGCTGAAAATTGGTAAGCACGGTTTACGTGAATTGTTCGACATTCAAAAAGCGGCGCTAGCGTAAGCGAGTCATCGACACGTAGTTAGAACCAACGCGTAAATTAGAAATTAAGAGGTCATCATGAAAGCGTTTCAGCGTGATTTTATTGAGTTTGCCATTGAACGTGGCGTACTGAAATTTGGCGAATTCACTTTAAAGTCAGGCCGCGTTAGCCCGTACTTTTTCAATGCCGGTTTGTTTAATCGCGGTGGCGATTTGGCTAAGTTGGGGCGTTTTTACGCTGATGCGTTAATGGACGCAGGCGTTGCGTTCGATGTACTTTTTGGTCCAGCCTATAAGGGCATTCCTATTGCGACAACAACAGCCGTTGCATTGGCCGATAGCCACAAGCTTGATGTCCCTTATTGCTTCAACCGCAAAGAAGCGAAAACCCACGGTGAAGGCGGCAATCTAGTTGGCAGCCCACTAGAAGGTAAGGTTATGCTGGTGGATGACGTGATCACTGCGGGTACGGCTATTCGCGAATCGATGACCTTAATCGAGCAACAGCAGGCTAGCTTGTCTGGCGTGCTGATTGCGCTAGACAGACAAGAGCGCGGTAATGGCGAACTGTCAGCTATTCAAGAGGTCGAGCGCGACTTTGGCACTCAGGTTATCTCTATTGTATCGCTTGCCGATGTCGTGGCTTATCTGACCGAGAAAGGCGGGTTTGATAGCGAAATCAGCGCCATTAACACCTATCGTGAAAATTATGGCATCTGATTTTGACAGCGCATTTAGCGCGGCTAGTCAGCATTTAGATGCGCTAGGATTGCGTTGCCCAGAGCCAGTAATGATGGTGCGTCTGAATATTCGAAAGCTGGCCGATGGGGAAACTTTATCGGTCACGGCTGACGATCCCTCAACGGCCAGAGATATTCCTAGCTTTTGCCGCTTTATGGACCACACGCTGGTTGCGTCTCAAACCGAGACCATGCCTTACCAATACGTTATTAAGAAAGGGCGCGCTTGAGCGCCTTTTTTGTTACTGTTTCTATTCGCGGCCGCTAGCAGCCTGCAATAAAAGTTGCTTCAAAACCTGCTTGCTTCGCGAACAGGTACAGTGAATATCTGTCATGTGTAGCACTTCACCATTAAGCATTTTTTGAAGTACAGAAGCTCTAACGTTTAATGAGACAAAGCCGTCTTCGCTTGAAATTTGTTTCGACGCCATAACTATCTCCTTTTATCTAAAGTATTTAATGCACGGCCACAGAAGCGAGTCGTTTGCTTGCTTGGGGGACATAGGTTTGCTCAAGGGTATGCTGAATGGCCGCGATTAGCCTGCATATAGAAGGATTGGTGGCATGCAGGGGTAATATGGCAATAAGCTGTTGCTGACATTCTTGTAAAATAGCGTGAGATTCTCGCTTCCTATGTTCTTCGGCAAGCAGAGAAGATAAGTACATTCCCATAGTGGAAAAAGCGAGTACGTCTTCTTGAACTACACTGACTTTCTGCAAAGAGGTAGGCTGAAGCGCATTAAGGATAACCTTTGCGGCCTCAAAGGTTTGATAGCCTAACTCTCTCGCATAATCCAATCTGCCCTGTTGATGGGCTTGCTGCGTCTGCGCTTGCATAGCATAGCGATGCTGTCGCGCGTTTGAAGGGTTTAGCTGTAGCCACTTTTTGTAAACTGGGCATAGCCGCTGAACATTCATATAAGCACCTCCTGTTTTTTATTACATTAGTGCAAATAAGAATCATTATCAAATGTAAAGTTCAAAAAATCTATTGGGTTGATTTGATATTTACGTTGTCGTGAACCAACGGCATCGTTTGTCTCGCCTATTAAGTGCTTTGAGTCACTAGTACAGGCGAGCTTATTAGCTGATTAAATTTGAAAGCCACCATAAAAGAAGCACCGCAACTGTGATAGCAATAACCGCTTTCATTTTGTAGCGCTTAATGAGCTGCTCAGCTTTGTCTCCTGTGTAATAAACCACGGCTGCGAGTCCGAAATAGCGAATTGAACGTGCAATAACAGTAGCTAAAAGAAAAAGCGGAAGTGAGTATTGGGTTGCACCTGCTGCAAGCATCGCAACCTGAAAAGGAATAGGGGCAATACCTAAGGTCATTACGAACCAAAAACCTTGGTTTTGCATCTGCTGTTTTACATTGTCGAATTGCTCTTGGCTAAAAAAAGTATCTATAAGCCACTGACCAACCATATCGAAGAGGTAGTAACCGAGGGCATAGCCGAAGACTGCGCCAATCACACAGCCTATGGTGGCCATTAATGCAATTTTCCAAAGCGACTCCCGTCTTGCTTGCATTAGTGGCACCATTACGGCTTCTAGTGGTATGGGAACAATGGTTGATTCTAAAAATGAGGCAAGAGTGATGCCCTTTAACATATGCTTAGAATCGACAAGTTTTTTGGTTTTGTGCTTAACCTTTTTACCTAGTTCCATGTAATCCCTACCACTTTATTTTTTCTACTGCTTGTAAACGACTCCGTCTTTCATCACAAAAGACACGCTTTCCATAAGCGATATATCGTCAAGCGGGTTGCCTTGAACCGCAACAATATCAGCCAACTTACCCTCTTCCAGCGTGCCAAGAATATCGCTGATACCTAGTAAATTCGCGCTATTCACGGTGGCACTTAGCAGCGCGTCGGCAGGCTTCATACCAGCTTCAACCATTAATGAGAACTCTTGCGCATTGTCGCCGTGGGCTGATACACCACTGTCTGTACCAAAAGCAATTTTTACGCCTGCTTTATGTGCTTGTTCAAAGGTATTTTGGATAAGCGGGCCAATGGCTGCAGCTTTCGGGCGCACCAATTCCGGAAAGAAGCCATCAATTTTGGCTTTGTCTGCTACAAACTTTCCTGCCAGTATTGTTGGTACATAGTAGGTGCCGTGCTTCTTCATTAATTTGCGGATTTCGTCATCCATATAAGTGCCGTGTTCGATAGAATCTACACCGGCTTCAATAGCCCGCTTCATTCCCTCTTTCCCATGCGCGTGCACCGCCACTGTCATACCGTAGTCTTTTGCCGTTTCAACAATTGCTTCTAATTCATCGGTCATGAATTGTGGGTTTTGGCCGCTTTTAGCAACGCTCAATACGCCGCCGGTTGCGGTGATCTTGATTAAGTCCGCACCATCTTGGTAACGAGTTCTTACTGCTTCACGGGCTTCAGCTTCGCCATTAACCACACCTTGCTTAGGGCCTACGTCTGGGCGAAGTAAATGAGATAAGCCATTACTTGGATCGGCGTGCCCGCCTGTAGTGGCAATAGATTTGGCAACGGTATAGATTCGCGGACCTGTAGCATAGCCTTTACTAATAGCGTTCCTTAGCGCAACGGTTTCGTTGTAGCCATCCCCTAAGTTGCGAACCGTGGTGAAGCCCGAATCTAACGTAATCTTAGCGTAGTTCGCTGCCCGTAATGCATAGTCGGCTTCATTTAGTGAAAAGCGCTCCAGATACGTTTGTGGACCACCGTGCTGCGACGATAAATGAACGTGCATGTCCATCAGTCCAGGCATAACGGTTGACGACCTTAAATCGATGACAGTGTCGCCTTCTTGGGCTTCAGCAAACCCCTTTTTTACTGCTTTGATCTTGTTGTCTTCAACAACAATAGTCACATTTTCCTGAAGAGAGTTTGATGTGCCAGTAAACACTTTTCCTGCATGAATGAGCGTGTCGGCTACAGTGGAAAAGGGCGATGAGAGTAAGGCACTGGCAACAGCCAGCGTAATCAGAGGCTTTTTCATGATATAGGTCTTCTTGTTGATTGTTTTATAGACTATATCGAATGTAATGCAGTCAGAGGTATAACGCAAAACAAAGCGCTGTTAACGGTGCTTTATTGAAGATGAATTACGTTTTGATATGTTCGAAGAGACAGAAGCAACAAAGTAGGCTAGTTGCTTACTTCACCTAAAATAAAGATGATGCCGTTTGACTGAATACTAAATTGCGTGCCGGCTTCATCCGGTTTTTCATCAGCTTGTTCAAGCAGTTGATAATAGGCATTTTGATGTAGTCTTGCCCACAAGTTTCTGCGAACGCATAGGTAGGGAATGGGCGTTGCCTCTGGATCTTGTATGGCTTTAGGCGGAACGCGAAGTTCGAGCTGATCAGCACGCTCTAACCTTACAATGTCGCCTGTTTGTGTGGTAAACACATAGGTGTTATCACTCGCTGATTCACCCTCTTCCCTATGCCATTGAGTTACAAGAAAAGGTGTGTCTTCAACGGTAATGCCTACTTTCTCTACGGGAGTAACTAAGAAGTACTTGTCACCTTCCCGCTTTAACACCGAAGCAAAAAGCTGAACCAAGCTTGCGCGCTCAATAGGACTGCCTTCATAAAACCATCTTCCATCAAGCGCTATAGTTAGATTAATGTCACCGCAAAAATCGGGGTTCCATTGTTCAACAGGAGGTAAAGGGCGCGCTTTTGACGACGTGCCCTTAAGCTGCTGCTGAAATCTAGTTAGATCCACGCTCTTCAACCAATACTTTCAGTTCGCGTAGCTTTGCCTTTATGCGACGCATGTTATCTGGGCCAGTACGAAGAAGTTGTTTCTGTGGCTCGTTTAAACTCTCTAGACGATCATCAGCATACTTGTAGGCGACCGAGTCGGTATAAACCTCTACAGGAACCGGCACTTCAGGTGTATCAAGAAGCTGATCAATCGCTTCTAGTAATACGCTGTTGAAGTTTTGGTCAGGGCTTCCAATTTCGGCGTACTTCGCCTGAATGTCGTCTTTATAAATACCGTATATGTTAAGCAGTGCTTCGTTATTGAATGACTCCAACATATCTACGTATGGTGTATAACGTTTATAGCTTGCAGCATCAATCCATTGCTTGCCTGCTTGAGAGTATACGCGGAAGTTCTGCTCAGGTGGCGTTAGTAACTGGTGATTAGGCGCCATTTCATCATTTGCTAGATTCGTAACCGACACCACAAAGCGTTGAATTAGACCTTCGTCAACCAGCATGCGGTTAACGGTTTCTTCGCTCGCAGACGAACTCTCAATAAGTGAAGCTTTCACCGCAGGATCGCTGGTATCCAGAGGTTCCGGTTCTGGTTCAACTGGCTCAGGAAGCGGCTCAACCTCGTCTTTTTCTTCAAGCTCTACTGTTGGGGCGGGCTGAGTAGGCTCAAATACTTCAGGCTCTTCTGGCGTAGTCACTTCAGGTTCAGTCACTTCGGGCTCAGGAGTAACTACAGGCTCAGGCTCATCGTCGCTGGGCCAAAACACAACAGCCAGAATTACAACAAGAAGGATGCCTACAATGATAAAGTGTGGGCCTAACGATTTCTTTTCCGACGATTCGCTCATAATGACTCCGCTACAAAACTATCCTTTTGGTAATACTACCAGAGATAACACCCAAATTTAGAAAATCAATCAAGAGAAATGTTCCCTTAGATTGTAAATTCCTTATTTTGAACACTTTTTAACGTAAAAAAGTCACTTTCCGATTTCTTTTTATACAAATTTAGTGGAAAACCCTCATTTTTTCTTCTCATTCACATTCGATATTATGTAAATGCAAAAATAATTTTAAAACAAATGTTTAACAAATTGGGTTTGTGTACTAATGTGTTGATTAGTCATTGAAAAGCAAATGCTAGCTCGTTGTTATCTACAATAATTAATGAATATTTCGAGCCTCACGACCCCGTTTCAACTTAAATGTGCCCTTATAGGATAATTAGCGTGAGTAAGTTTAGACAGTATCACCCTAAATTACACCGAGCAGTAAAACGCTACAGTGTTATGCAGCATCTAATCATGCTGGGAGTAATGCTTTATCTCCTTTTAAATATCAATAACTTGTCAACTAAGCATCAGATCATTGCTGTAGCGACTGTCATTGTTATGAGTATACAAAATGGCTTTATACTGTCCAAAGCGAAAGTCGCTTTAGCTGTTGAAGGCCCTAGGTTGCTGGTATTTCCATTACTATGGATTGCTTCTGGAATGGGAACGGCGGCGTTCCTATACAGTGCCTGCTCTCTTGCATCCTTACTGGTGTTGGCAAATGCAGTACGGTTTAAAAACCATCGACCTCCGCTAGATCTATCTAATGAACCTGAGCACCTTGCCTAACGTATATATTCTGCTTTTTAGCCCTAACTTCCATCATTAAATAAGAATATAGGGCGTGCAAGGTGCATACTTGGTTCATGAGGTAGAAAAATGCAGAAGTTCTATTTTCGAGATATTGAAGAGTCGCCAACCGCGATAGATTATCTGGAAGTTCAGTCGTATGAGATGAATGTTTACCTGGTTTATCTCACTATCGGCAGTCAAAGTGGCATGCTTTACGACAACAAAGATAAGCCCATGCGTTTTTTTAGTGCCGGCCACATTCGCGAAGCCTTCGCGCATTGTCATGTTCAGCAGGCGGTGATGAAGCACGATACGCCTTACGATGAAATGATTGGCAACCCGCCAAAAAGTAAAGAGCAGATGGCGTTACCGTTCAGCATGGATTTGCCTTACTAGACTGTTGTACGAGTGCTATAGGCTCTTGAAGTGGGTCCTATTTGAGTTCTGTAAGGTCGCAGCGCAACGTTTTCACAGTAAAACATGGCACAGCACCGCAAAACCGATCCAAACGATAGATAAGCTGTGTAATAAGTAGTTTCTTACTCGCTTAACACACCAACGAAGTGCAGGTTATAGATTCAGCCATGTGCCTGCTGCCTTTCGCATATCTACTTTAGCTTTCAATCGTTTAGCCAACAGAAATAAGCCACCTAGCTTCCTGTGTATAAACAGGGCATCTACTGGCGGCGTATGCCAAAAATTGTGCTCCATAGTCAGCGCCATTCCCTTTTCGTGAAGCCTTGCAATGAGATCGCTTTGGCCAAAGTCATAAGCGCCCTCGCAGCGAATCGCTTCACACGCCTCCATACCAATGTTTATGACGGCGTCGACTTGCGTTTGAGAGTGGCTTTCGTCAATTAATCCTATGCGAAACGCGGCTTGCTGCATCATCGCTCTATCGTTGGCTGCGGCGCTGTTGAGTAACGCTTGATACTGGGCTGAAATGGCGTCAGGCACATCCCGTGTAGCACCAAAATCTAACAGAACGATTTCTTTTGTATCGGGTTTAAACTGATAGTTGGCTAAGTTAGGGTCGCTCTGCAGCAGCTTAAAATGAAAAATTTCATTAAAAAATAAAGTCATTAGCGCCGTCATCACGGCATCTCGGACGTCCTGAGGCTCGTTTAATAGCGCATCTAAGTCTTGCGCCTCTATGAAATCCATCGCTAACACGGTACTGGTGGTAAGGGGAGCAAAGGTTTGCGGAATGACAAACGCATTACTCCCCTTGTTTTGGATGTCGGTGCTTTCAACCAACGCGCGATAACGGTTGAGCATGTCAGCTTCTCGCACATAATCAGCTTCTTGGTGAAGCTGAGCTTTAGCTTCTTGTAAAAGCGGGTTGATATCTAATGATTTGGGTACCAAGCCAGTGAGTTTTATAAGTGTAGCTACGTTGTCTACATCGCTATCTATGCTTTTTTTCACACCAGGATACTGCACTTTTACTGCTAACATCCGACCGTCCATCGTAATGACTTTATGCACCTGACCAATA
The DNA here is from genome assembly GCF_022348305.1 of Alteromonas sp. MmMcT2-2. Classification (NCBI taxonomy): domain Bacteria; kingdom Pseudomonadati; phylum Pseudomonadota; class Gammaproteobacteria; order Alteromonadales; family Alteromonadaceae; genus Alteromonas; species Alteromonas sp. MmMcT2-2. The sequence goes on along the minus strand of NZ_JAKRFA010000001.1, from coordinate 403,896 downwards.
GAGGCCGCAGCTATAGGGGCAAAGGAAAAGTAAAGTAAGTCATCTTGCCATTTTTCGCCCCAAGACTGATTCAACGTAGCAATTAACTGGTCTTTTGGCATCGGGTCAGCGTCGTCCCGTAATCGGCCTAAAATTACCGCGAGCTCTTCGGGGAGAAAATCTCCTGCATCCATTGAAATAAGCTGCCCGAGCTTCATAGCTGCACCACGCATACTGGCAAGCTGATCTGCAATGTTTGAAATGTTTTTGGGCGTTAAGAGCAGCGAAGACAACGCGGGCTTCTCGCCCTTTAACAGTTGTCCTGCACCTTGTGATACTACATTACCTGCAATTCTACCTGCCAATGAGCCCAAGCGGCCTATGCGCGATAAACGCGACGACGGTACCGCTCTACTAGAGCGGGTTGGTGATTCAGCGGATTTATTGGGCTTCTCTGCCATAGGCTCACTCAGTTTTATTAAGGGCGAAGGGTAACGTTTGTTTTTTTATTGGCTAAACATAACCTAAAAAAGTAACTGGAGTTTATAAATTATACTGTCGGACAAAACGTCTGGATCGGGTTTCCAGCCAAAAGTCATTGAGGACCTGTTGACCATTGCTGTACATCAAAGATCAACAGGACTTAATGTTTAGGAAGTGAGGTTGCTAACAGGGCAATCAACGGATAAGACAGCTGTTTAAACAGAAGTCTGATTTAAAAGCCGCGTTTAGATTGCCCATAATGTACTTAAAAGAAATGTGTACTTGCCGTTCCTAGTCGCTCAGCGGTTTCTTACTAGGCGAGTTGCATAAGGCAATTGTATAAACACTGTGTGCTAGATTATCTGTGAAATAAATTGAATCACTAGTCCAACAACGCTTCCATAAGCAAACCCAGCCCAGCCACTTGTCGCTCTATAACGCCAAAGTGCTGCACCAAAAAAGCCACACCAAAGCATGGCAGAATAGGTGGAAACAAGGCCGCCGCCCATCCCTGTATCTGGCAAAAACAGCATGACGACAAAGGTTAGCGCCATTGCGCCACTTAACAGCACCCACATGATATTTTTCTTATCAGCGAACGCATTGTTTTGTTTGACGTTCTTTGCATCGGCATCTTGCGTTTGTTGTGCATTTTCTGCTTGAACAGCGCACTGAGCTGCTTTGGATGCACGTAGTTTTCGTGCACTACGCTCGCTTCTTGATTGGGGGTTCTTGACCTGTGAAGGCAACGGTGATGCAGCGCTATGGGTCATGATGTACCTCATTAACTGAATTTAGTAACTGTTTATCCATAATTAAGGTAGAGCATGCATGCCAAGATGACTATACGACTTCGGTCTCACACGACAATTAGAAAATGTGTTTTAGATATTTGATTTTCCCTATTCGAATTAGAGGGGGCAAAAGCTGAGGTAGGCATCCATTATCTACAAGAACACCGTGAAGCACGTAAACAAAAAAGCCCACCCGCAATCACTGCCGTTTGACAAGGAATGCGGGTGGGCTTTCATAAACTTATACCGTTAGGTATTAGTGATGGTCGCTATTTTGGCTTTTGAAGCTTACTTCCAGCAAATTTACGCTATCAGCAAAGGTCAGGGTTTTGATATCACCCTTGCCTTCTACATTTAGCGTATTCACTTGTTTTGGCCACAAGTCACGCAATGCATCATGGCGAATTTTAATGCCTTCAAGTACAGGCGGCTCAGCAGTTTCCTGATAAACCCAAAAGTGCTTACCTTCAACTTCAAAGCCAACATCAGCAAGCTTTAATGGCTCGCCTGCTGCATTTAAAATTGCAAAGTGGTGGGCGACGTAATCAGCGAATTGTTGCTGCGTTTCTATATCGTCCATAATATCTGCATGCTTGTCGAACAATGCCTTAACCGCGTGTTCAGCATCGTGCAAATTAAAGCGGTGCATCACCTCAATATTTTCTGTTCTAGGATTGAACAGTACCGTGGTAATTGCTGCTTTTATTTGATGCGCTTGGGCTGCAGTGCTGTACGACATTGCGCTAACTAATAGCGCAGCCGTAATTGCGAATGCACTTACGCTTGCGAGCAGAGCATGAGCGCTCTGCTGCAAGCGAGCCAAAGACAACTTATTCGTCATCTTTGTCCTCGTCGTCGGTTTTCAGTTCGGTCTTTGAGTCGTGCATAAGGTCGCGGTACTCGTAAGTGTTACGCGGCTTATTCTTATACGCTTCAATACGCGAAGGAATGATACGACGGGGGTAGTGGTTATTTTCCACATCTACGTCTGCGGTTTCCCAGTGCGGATCAACGGTTACGCTTACCAGCTCTTTGTCTTTGTCGGTAACAATAAGCTTGCTTACGGCTTTAGGTGTACGACGCCAGATTTCCGCAGGAATACGCATTTCTTCTTTCGTGCCGTCTTCAAACGTTAGTTCAAGAATGATTGGCATCACCAACCCACCCTTGTTGCTGAAATCTAGCACGTAGTAGTTTTTGTCTTCTTTCACCGCACGCTCAAACGCTTTACGCTCCCAAGGCTCAAGATCTTTCAAGAATTTCTTGTACTTGTTGCGCTCTTTGTTAGTTACGGTGTAACGATCGTTTTCGTCGTAGAAGTCACTGATATCTTCAAAGCGATCTACCCAAAGCTTTTTGCCTTCTTCTTTATTACGAAGGTCGGTAAGTGACTTCGGTTTTTCCATTTCTGCTTCGCGTTCGCGAGCAAAATCGATATCTGGATCTTCAGTGTCTAAACGAAGCTTGTATACGCTGTCTAGGCTAATATCTACATGGTCTGTGGTGTAAAACCAACCACGCCAGAACCAGTCTAGGTCAACGCCTGACGCCTCTTCCATAGTACGGAAGAAATCTGATGGTGTAGGACGTTTAAACATCCAACGCTGCGCGTACTCTTTAAACGCGAAATCAAACAGCTCACGGCCAAGAATAGTTTCGCGAAGAATGTTAAGCGCTACTGCAGGCTTGGTATAGGCATTTGGGCCAAGGCGAAGTACTGAGTCAGACTGGGTCATAATTGGCACCTGCGTCTGAGACTTCATGTAGCCAGTGATATCACGTGGCTCAACGCCCCAAGGGATCGTAGGATCCCACTCGCGACCGGCAACGCCGTCTAGGAAGCTGTTCAGACCTTCATCCATCCATGTCCACTGGCGCTCGTCAGAGTTAACTGTCATAGGGAAATAGATATGACCTACTTCGTGAATAACCACGCCAATAAGGAAACGTTTCTCAGCAAGCGAGTACGTGCGTGAACCATCGTCACGAAGCTCTGTACGCGGGCCGTTGAAGGTGATCATGGGGTATTCCATGCCGCCAACTGGACCATTTACTGATTGGGCTACTGGGTATGGGTAATCGAAGCTAAAGCGGCTATAAACATCCATGGTGTGGATGATTGATTCTGTAGAATACTTCTGCCATAGCTCGCCACCTTCTTTCGGGTAGAAAGACATGGCCATTACCAATGGTTGAGTGTCACCGCCTTGCTGATAACCACGCGCATCCCACGCAAATTTACGCGAAGAGGCCCATGCAAAGTCACGTACGTTTTCTGCCTTAAAGGTCCAGGTTTTAAGCTTAGTCGTGCCTTCTTTTTCGTTCTCAATTGCTTCTTCTGGTGAAACAATGAATACGATACGGTCAGCTTTTTCTGCCTTTTTCAGACGGTCGCGCTGTGTTTTAGTTAACACGTCTTTCGGGTTTTGAAGCACACCCGTTGACGATACGATGTGGTCAGCAGGAACTGTAATATCTACTTCGTAGTTACCGAACTCTAGCGTGAACTCACCACGGCCAATAAATTCTTTATTAGTCCATGCTTCGTAGTCGGTGTATGCAGCTAGGCGTGGGAACCACTGTGCTAGCAAGAAGATGTCGTTACCACCTTCACGTTCGTCATCTGGGAAGTGCTCGTAACCTGCACGTGCTGAAACAGCGTCTTCTTCTACAATGTTAAACGCAAAATCGATATCGAACGTAACTTTGCTGCCTGGCTTCAACGGTTGAGCCAAGTCAACACGCATTAAGGTGCCAACTACTGTGTGACGTAAGTCATTGCCCGCTTTGTCTTCAACACGAGAAATGGTATAGCCCAGCTCGTTGTCGTCAACAAACTGCTGACGGCGCAATGCACCCATGCTTAGCTTAGCTGGCGCATCGCCGCTAGCAGCTTGCGTACCCGGCCCGCGGTTACCGATACCGCCAAACGTGGTAGTAAGCGCAGACATTGAATCGTCGCGGAATTTGTTTTGGTCAAGCTGGATCCACAAGTACTTAAGCGTATCTGGCGCGTTGTTGTGGTAAGTAATGGTTTCGCTTGCTTCAATGCGGCGTTTGTCTTCAAGTAGCTTTACGTCAATATCGTAATCTACTTGTTGTTGCCAATATTGGTGGCCTGGCTCACCAGCGGCGTTACGGTATACGTTTGGAGTAGGAAGAACTTCGTCCAGCTGACGGAATTTATCTTCGAAATCGCCTTTAGTTTGTTTAATAGCGGCGGTACTAGGAAGAGAAATCAGCATAGACAACACTGGCGCTAGCCAGAAAAAGTGTCGTTTTGCGGTGCTCATGCAGGTTCCTTGCAACTTGTAAGTTAGAATTGTTATAAGATAACACCGCCTAGTATATAAGTATGCCTGTCACAATCCAATTTTTTGACCGTAAACTAACCATGTTTTAACGCAAAAAAACTGTAACAGATCGTTTTGTTTCGCGCTTTAACTGTCGTATTCTTAAGCTCTTGTTTTCTTTTTTCTTCCCCCTATGAACCGTTTTAATTGGCAACGTGCCGTTATAAAAGTTGGCAGTGCGCTTATTGCTCCTGAAGGCAATGAGTGTAGTGGGCGTTATTTACTGTCTCTTGCTCGATTTATTACTGCTAGTCGCGAAGCTGGCAAAGAAATTATTCTTGTCTCTTCTGGCAGTGTTGCCGCGGGCCGCAGCAAAGTGAAGGTTCGTCACAACGCATCTATTGCAGAAAAACAAGCCATGGCTGCGATTGGCCAGAATTTAATGATGGCCAACTGGCAGCGCTTTTTCGACTTTCCCTGTGCACAAGTATTGTTAACGGCGGATGATCTACGCGATAGAACCCGCTACGTAAATATTAAAAATACCTTGCGCGAAATTTTGAATCACAATGCGTTACCCATTGTGAATGAAAACGACACGGTTGCAGTGAATGAACTTAAAGTGGGTGACAACGATAACTTAGGTGCCTATACGGCGTTAGTTGCTCAAGCTGACACGCTGATTATCTGCTCAGATATCGATGGTTTATTTACCGCAGATCCAAGAAAAGACGCCAGCGCCACACTCATTCCACAGGTAGATAAAATAGACAGCACCATTTACGGTCTTGCCGGCGGCGCTGGAACTGCGGTAGGAACTGGCGGCATGCGCACAAAAATTGAAGCGGCAGACAAGTGCACCAGTAGCGGTATTCAAACTCTTATTGTAAACGGTCGAAAAGGCGAAACCTTCGATGCATTACTTGAAGGTAAAGTGCCGGGAACCCTATTCAATGCTAGTAGCACTCCCGCCAGCGCGCGCAGACTGTGGCTTACCCATACTCTAAAAACCGCTGGCAGAATAGACGTTGATAGCGGTGCGAAAGAGGCGTTAGTGCGAAAAGGTGCGTCATTACTGCCATCGGGTATTGTTGATGTCGTCGGTTTGTTTGAACAAGGCGACGCTGTTGAAGTGGTGTGCCAAGGCGAAGTTATTGCCAAGGGGCTTTGCCTGTATAACGCAAAAGACTTAACGCTTATAAAAGGGAAAAAGTCGAAAGAAATTGCCAGTGTGTTAGGTTATGAAACAACGGATGTTGCCATTCACCGTGACGATATGGTGCTTTACTCATAGCGCTACTCAAAAGAATCGCTGCAATAGACTGCCGCACATTAAACATTAATTGGCGTTAGTCGTTCATCGATTTTCATTATTTGCGCCAACAACAAAGCGATACATTTATTCACTAAGGGACGATCATGACTGATATCACACCTACACTTGCCGACTACCCTTACAAAGTCACTATCGCCACGCGTTGGCAAGACAATGATGCGTACGGACATATCAATAATGTTGTGTACTATGGTTTCTTTGATACCGCGGTAAACCGCTTTTTAATTGAAGAAGGTGGGCTAGATATACACAACGGGCAATCCGTGGCGTATGTGGTAAGCAGTCAGTGTCAGTACATTGCTCCGGCAGCCTACCCTGAAGACATTTTTGTAGGCTTGCGCGTTATCAAAATTGGTAGAAGTTCAGTGACTTATGGTCTATCGGTTTATGCCGGAGAGAATAAGCGACGCGTGGCTCATGGCCAATTTGTGCATGTGTTTGTAGATAGAAAAACCGACAAGGCCATTCCTATTCCTGTTAATGTGAAAACAGCGTTAGAGTCGATTGTGGAAGTAATGTAGAGCATGGCAAAAATGACGAAACACAATGCATCACAAGCGATGAGCAACGGCAATCAAAAGCAGGTTGTTTTTCTGGACGCCGAAACCATGGATTTGCCCAGTCTTGATACCTCTTCACTCGATGACGTACAAAACAATTTCGACGCCGCGATTACGCTTCATCAACAAACTCAAGCCGAAGACGTTGCCGAGCGCATTAAAAATGCCGATGCTGTGCTGGTTAACAAAGTCGTGCTACAAGCCAAAGATTTACAGCAGGCCAGTCAGCTTCGCTATATTGGTGTAACTGCGACCGGCATGAACAATATCGACCGTGATTACTGCGAACAGGCTGGTATTACCGTTCAAAATGTAGAGGGCTATGGCACTGATAGCGTTGCTCAACATACGTTGACCTTGGCGTTGAATTTGGCCACCAATTTTGTGACGTATCAGCGCGATATGCGCAACCAAGCATGGTCTGCATCTTCTCATTTCTGCTTACTCAATCATCCCGTGGTGGAATTGGCGGGTAAGCATGCGGTAATTGTTGGGCATGGCGAGCTTGGCAAGCGTGTAGAGGCATTGTTTAAGGCTATGGGTATGCAGGTGAGTATCGCTGCTCGCCCAGGTAAACAAGACGACCCTCGTCCAAGTCTTGCATCGCTTTTACCAAATGCCGATGTGGTAAGTCTTCATTGCCCGCTTACTGAAGCCACCGATAAGCTGATTAATGCCGAGACGTTGTCGCTGATGAAGCCAACCGCTTTTCTCATTAATACGGCTCGCGGCGGTTTGATTGATGAGGAGGCACTCTATCATGCGCTTAAAAACAACCAAATTGGTGGCGCGGGATTAGATGTACTAAGTGTCGAGCCTCCGCCTTTTGATCATATATTGCTTAAAGAGGCACTACCTAACTTGCTGGTAACGCCGCATAATGCGTGGATTGGTAATGGCGCTAGGCAAAAACTGCTAGATAGTGCTATCGACCATTTATCTGCCCACTTATCTTCTTGTTTATCAGCTTCCCAGGGCTAGAACACCGCTATGAATAACGCAACCTTATTTGCTCTGTGCTGCCTGATTTGGGGCTCAACCTGGATAGCCATCACTTACCAAATAGGGCATACCTCTGAAACGTTTGCCATTGCGCTGCGTTATTTATTGGCGTCGGCCTGTTTAGGGATTTACTGTGTTATTAGGCGTTTGCCGCTTAAGCTACCGGTACATGTTCATGTGAAAATGGCCGCAGTCGGTCTCTTTTTATACAGCTTAAATTACACGCTGCTGTATATGGCGCAAGCGCACATAATTAGCGCGCTGTTAGCCCTTATGAGTTCTTGTATTATCTACATTAATGTTGTGCTTCGGCGATGGTGGCTTAAAGAGCCTATAAGAAAAGAAGTGGTTATAGGTGCTACATTTGGCTTGCTGGGCATTGTGTGTTTGTTTGTGCCGGAGTTTTCCAAAGTCTCCATGGATGCGGCGCTTGCTACCGGCCTCGCTATAGCGTTTGTCAGCTTTTTCTGCGCCTCAACAGGTAACGTTATCTCCGAGCGTATTTTGACCTCGGGTACGCCTGTTATCCAAATGAACTTCTATGCCATGAGCTATGCCATGGTGCTGCTTTTCATCACCTCACTGGCAATGCCGGGTAAGTTGGTCATTCCTACCCAACCCGAGTTCTATCTGTCGCTGCTTTATCTGGCTATCTTTGGCTCTGTGTTTGCGTTTGGCGCGTACATGAAACTGTTAAAGCAAATGGGCGCTGACAAGGCTGCATATGTGGTCTTGGTATACCCCATGGTTGCACTGGTTATTTCCACCTTTTTCGAAGGCTATACCTGGAGCGTTTTATCTGTGGTTGGGGTGGTCATTGTGCTGGTAGGCAACGCCATTGCAATGGGAAAAATTCCCCGCTTTATGCGTCGCCCACCGGTGTCGAGCTAGGAGCTGGTAAAACCGTTTATTTGAGCGCGTTGATTTTCTTATTCAGTTCGTAAGCAGGCTCGGTAACAATGGTTTCAAGGGTTTCGATTCGCGCCATCAAAGCTTCAATCCGCGCATCTTTTTCCTCTAAACGCTGCTGCTGTTTGTCGGTCACGCTTTTAACGAACGGGTTGCTGCACTCGCCGTTCATCCAGTCGTTTAGTCGCCACTGAAATTTTGCGTCTAAGTAGCTTGCCAAAAGCACAAGCGACGTCAGGCTGCCAATTAACAAAACTATACTTAACGTAGACATAATTTTTTCCTAATCCAAATTTCAAGGTTGAAGGCTTTTAGGGAAAATGCCCTAAACGCACGTTACTGCACTTACTGTTTTAACTAGTCGTTTGTTGCTTAAAAAAATTACAGCATTGACGAAAAAAGTTTGTAATAAAAATTCGTGGGGGCAGACTGATAGAAGTAACACAATAAAATAACAACAGTTTTTGTGATTAGGGATGTGACGTTGGGGCAGGGTTTTGAAGATGTTTTTGCGCAATACGGGGCAATACTGAGCCGTGTAGCCAACAGCTATGAAGCAAACGAAGCGATGCAGCAAGAATTATTGCAAGAAATTGCTATTGCCGTCTGGCAGGGGCTGTCTCGCTTCAAGGGCGATAGCAGCGTGAAAACCTATATTTTGAAGATAGCTCATAACCGCGCAGTTACTCACGTAGCAAATCAAGTGAAGCGTCTCGATACCCATCAATATGACCACGATGATTTGGGCTCTGACGGGTTCGCGAGTACTACCCATTCACCAGAGGAAATGTCTAGTCAACACCAGTCATTAGAACGCCTACTTCGCGCGGTACGGGCACTTCCATTGCAGTCAAGACAAGTGCTAACGCTTTCTCTTGAAGGCTTAAGTTACGATGAAATTGCAGACGTCTGTGGTCTGACTAAAAATCATGTTGGTGTGATATTAAAGCGCGCCAAACAAAGTATCATGCAGGAGCAACCGCATGCATAATTCAGATAATGAGAATCAAACGAACCCGCCCGTATCAGTAGACGATGCGCAAAATGATGGCCTTTCTGCGCTATGGCAAGCTCAGCCAGTTACGACTATCAACCTCTCGGAAGTAAAAGCCAGTTTAAGCAGCGAGCGAACCAAGCAACGCTGGTGTATGTTGGTTGACTCCTTAGCGTTTATCCCAGCGATCTACTTGCTAGTTGTTACTTGGGAAAAGTTCACTTTTGTCGCCCACGCGATGTTTGTTTTTATGCTGGTCACGGCTCTTCCCCTACTTGTTTATCAGCTGTGGTTAAGAAGAGTGGCCGCATTTTCAAAAGACACTCAAACCGCTGACCACCTAACGCAGCTAATAAAGCAAATTAAGAATAACGTTAAGATTGCTGTAATCACTAAACACTCGACATGGACCGCAGTGTTATTTGGATGTGCCTTTCTGGTGGAGCGCTATTTTTATGGGGAGCTTACCCCAGAGAAAGTTATGAAGATGGCTATAGTTATGACGTCCATGAGCGTTGTGATGATAGTGTGGTATGTGTGGGCGAGCAAAAGACAAAAGCGTTTTGAGCGTCAACTCGAAACGCTTGAGAAGATGGCACAGCAGCGTTAAGGGCGCATGAGTGCAAAAGTACGATGTTTTGACTTTGAGCGCTTAATTGTTATTACTTGTGCTCGGAGTGCTCACATTATCTTTCAGATCTTGCTCTGCGCTTTCATTGGACTCGTCAGCTTCACTGTCGTCTTCATCACTATCTCTACGGGTTCTGTTATCACCCAAGAAAAACTCATAATAAAGGTCTAACGCGAACTCAGATTGGTCTTCCAGTGTGGTTTGAATGGCTTCTAAATATAAACTAGGTAGAAGCTGATATTTTACCGCCAAGTCAGGCGGTAGTTGTCTGCGTCGTAGCGTGCTATTGGCGTCGTTGTTACTTAGACCAACGTCTACATTGTATTCCACAGATAATCGCTCGTTAATCTGCCCTCTTACCGACAGTAAATCTTCGTTAGTGCTTAAACTAAAATCATCAATACCTAGCGCGCTTCCTACTTGTCCTGTCAGGGTTTTGGTGTTGGATAAACCAAAGCCTACCAGCAGCGCAGCGTAGTTAGGATCTTGTGTGCCCGAGTTCGGTCCAGAACCTGTAAGTAGATATGACAATACGCCCTGTTGATCCATCGCAGGCTCAGAGAACAGGTTAATACTCGGCGAGTCAGCCGCGCCATCAATTCGGATACCTGCAATTACGTCGTCATCGGTTTTAGCCGGGTCGCGGATGGCTTCGACCAGCAACAAAGGTTGGTCAATTGGGCCGTTAAATTGTACTTCACCGGTTTGAATAATTAACTGTTGTCCGTAAGCGTTGTATCGACCATTTAAAATTTGAAGGTCACCATAGCCCACAAGTGCAGGTTGAGTGTTTACGCGAATGCCACCATATAAACTTGCAGTAAGGCCAAACGCTTCGAGTTTTACTTCTTCGGTTTTGTTTTTGTCGATGTTGACCAATACCGAAGCGTGGACGATATCTAGCGGTTCCTCTCTATCCGGTTCGCCACGCAGGTGCACGTCTTTTGATGGGGAAACAGCACTCTCAGGTAGCGACTCTATTTCAATTCTCGCCCAAGGAATATTTACCTCGCCACTCACGTCCACTTTTTCTTTTGTGGCGGCGATATCGATATTCGGTGACACTTTGAGTCGAATGTTTGGCTGACGAATTTCGAAACCGTTTCCTTTTAAATTAAATGTCGCACTGGGGTTGGATGACCAGTCTAACTCGCCTTTTAACGCCCCTTTTCCTCCGCCTAGTAAGAAGGTGCCGTCTAGTGCAGCGGTTTGACCATTAAGCGATACTTTTTGATTCCAATCGGCCAGTGTCACAGGCGTATCTTGTATATCGATAGCGCCATTTGAAACCGTCAATTCACCGTTAAGCGTAGGGTCGTCAATGTAACCACTTAACGATACGTTCCCGTTTAACTTTCCTGTAAGGGTTCTGATAGCAGGGGAAAGGGGTTTGAATGGTGCAACATTAAGACCTTGCATCTCTAGTTTACCATCAAGTGGTATACGCGATTCGAAAGGACGGGTATTTAAGGTTAGTGTTGCATCCCCGACATCTTGGCTTGAGATCACAGATGTTGATGCTAACTGCCCCTGCTTTATCTCTCCTTTAGTTTCTATGGAGTTAATTGTGAGCGTTAGCGGGCGCGTTTCACCAAGTTGCCATGGCGCAGAACTCATAGACGCAGTAAATGTGGCATCGATTGGGTCGTTAGCTGAGTAGCTGCCTTTGGTTTTTACGGTAAGTGTTGCTTGTGAGGGGCTTGAAACAACAGTAGGCGCTAACTCGTTCGCCCACAACCCGATGGGCAGCGCCGTCGCGCTGATATCCCAACTGGCTTTGTTTTGTTGATAATTCACGTTTGAAATACACAGCTCACCTTCTTTTCGAGAGGTCCAACAGTGCTGACCTATTTTAGCCGTTATAGGTGTGGAGCCTATATCTACACTGAACGGGCTTGATAGCGTCCACTGCATATTCGCGAGCTTCAATGCGGTATCACTAATTTCCCCCACCCAGTGATTGTTCGTCCATGCACCTTTTAAAGACAGCCCAATATTATTGTTGGGCACAGCTAGGTCAATATCTGCGGTGTGGTCGCGATAGGTACCGTTAACTTTGATTTCGCCGTTCAATGGTCCTTGCTGCGCGGCAGAGGCATTTAAATTGGGTGACACAGCGATATTAGATAGGGCGAGTGTGCCGTTAGCACTTGGATTTTGCCAAGGACCGGCGGCTGTGATATTGCCACTTACCGCACCTGTCACTTCTGGGTATAGGCTTGAAATAGCGTTAACGTTTATCGCAATATTTGCATTTAAATGACGCTTATTCAGTACCTGAGCAATGGCGCGTATCGTGTTTCGCTCTTGCTCGTGTTCTTGAATGATATTGACGTTAGTAACGAATAAGTCGCTGGGGCCAGCATAAACCGCATTCCCCTTCACCTGAAGCGGTTTGCCCTGAAGTACACCCGAGACAGTCATATCTCTTAGGCTCATGTGTAATCCGCCGCGCTCAGAGTATTGCAATATACTGTCTATTTCTCCGCTAATTTTTTCAGGCGCATAAGTGCTGAATTGCCGCCCTGATACATTCTTAAGCGTTGTCTTACCTTCCCACGCGATACTTTCATTTAGATAAAGGGTACCAGTGTTGGTTAAGCTCCCATCCAAAGCGTTTATATTGGCTTGATTAACAAAAATATTGTTCTTTTTCAGCACCACATCAAGTGATACTGGTACATTGCCAATGTCAGGCAATGTAGCTGCGCCTGCTCCTTTAAGTACGTAATCACCCATGGTGCCGGAAAGCGTTAACTGTCCTTCTTTGAGCGTAGTGTTTTCCAGTGTCGGTATGGCTTGTTCTTGCCAGTTCGCAGTGAATTCTATGGGAAGGTTACTGTCTAGAATGTTGGCCATTAGGTTAGCGTTTGCGGTTACCGCGCCTTTTGCTACAACTGACAGCGTTAAGTCGTCCAACGCACCCGCGGCCGCTACACTCAGTTCTTGTGGTGTGTCGCCAAGCTTCGTTTTCGCGTTAATAGCCACATTTAATGGGAAGTTTCCGTCAAGTGTTGCGCTCGCTTTTCCTTTCACCTCACCTTGTTCATGTACAACGGTCATTTCTTCAATAGCGACATCGCTGCCCTTAAAGTGAGCCTCTAACAGCGAGATGAGTGAAATGTGTTGTTTGCTCTCCCCTTGAATTATGTGTAGATCTTCTACTAAAAAAGTACCAAGAGACAAAGGAATAGGCGTAGCTATATTTGGTAGTACGGGGACGTCGTAGCTTAGTGAGTATGACGTAGGCAAAGCGCTATCAGCACTTGGAGCCTGTTCTTTTTTGGGAGCAGGTTTTTGAGCAGGCTGCTCACTATTAGTTTCCGACGCATTGGTCATGGCTGCCGGTGAAGAGCTGGCAGCTTCATCTTGGTTTAGCAGAGCAATGCGAACACCTTTCGCGGCTATGCTGTCAAGTATGAGGTCGCTATTTCCTTCAAAATCGGTTAGCTCTAGTTCATCAATTTCTACTGTTGTCGTAAGTAGAGCAAGTTTGATATTCGTTAGCGCTAAATACCCAACATCAATAGGCAGCGGTAATTCAATCTGGCCACCTGCAGGTGCATCATCGGAAGAGTCAGGCGCGTTTGAGCGCTGTGTAAGCGTAGCGTTTTCCAGCGTAACTTCATTGACACATACTCTAGGCTCAAACAAACAACGCCAGGTAATATCAATGTAGGCATATTGTGCAGACACCTTCCATTGCGGGTTTTCCCACTCCACATTATGCACTTCTAGTGTGTCAGCAAACCCACCGTCAATGGCATCGATGGAGAGGTTTTCAACAAACGTGTTGGCCAGTAACTTAACGGTAGGGCCGCCTAAGGGACTTATCAAAACGGCATACAACGCGACCAGTATAAGAACCGGTGAAAGTAAAATAGCCGAAAGCGTACGTTTTCTCATAGCTCAGGCCCCAACAAAATATGTAACTGCCATGTATTCTCGTCTGGCGCAAAGCCTCTTGCCACGTAAAGTCTGACTGGACCTATTGGTGAAAGCCAATGTACACCAGGCCCAACGCTATATGTCAGCGTTGTGCTGGTGTCGTTTGTTGCTGTACCTGCATCGACAAACGCTGCCACTCTCCAATTATCTGCCACTTGATAGGCATACTCTACACTCGATGTAGCAAGGTACTTCCCTCCAATAGAGTCAACAATGAGTTCTCCTGTTTCTGGATCAATGACTTCAGCTGTCGGAGAAATTTCGCGATAGTCGAAGCCGCGAACACTTTTATCGCCCCCTGCATAAAAACGCAACGACGTTGGCACCTCATCAAAACTATTGGTTTTAATAACCCCAGCTTCACCGCGTATGGTTATTCTGTGCACATTGTTAAAGGTACGGATAAGTGTGGCTTCAACCACGGCTTTGGCAAAATCGATATCAGAACCATAACCTTCTCTGCCTATTTGAGTGAGCATTTGAAGGTAGGTACCATTATTAATGTTGAGCTCACTGTCTTTATCGCGATAGGTTAACGAATACCCGGGTAATACTAGGGACGTGGTGTTTGTAATCAATTCCCCTTGATCATAAGTTTCACGTAGATAGGTCACCGAGCCATCGTGTTGCCATGGTGAATTGTCATGTTGCCAGTAACGGTGTGCAGACAAAGATAAGGTTTCACTCTCAAAGGAAGTGTTGCTGTACTCTATAAATTGGTAACCCGCCTCTATACTCGCGTAATCCCGCGTTATGTTTCTCATAGGTATACGGTAGTCGGCAGTCACTGATTGTTCTGGCGCTGAAATGAAAATATCAGATGAAACAGAGTGCCCTTTACTATTCACCCAAGGACGCTCCCATCCTAAGCGAACCCGTGGGCCCGTGTCAGTGGCTGCGCCAACAGAAACGTTAAATGCGTCTGTGGGTCTGTGAAGTAAAGATACCTCAACCGGTACCAGCAAACCATCAGCCTCACTTACAACCGGGCGAGCAATAACGCGGGTAAAATACCCAGATTGATTAAGGCTTCTGTTGAAATCGGCAAGTGTTGCTGAAGAGTACGCATCGCCTGTTTTAAACGGCTTTAGCCGCTCAATGATGGCTTTCGCCTTGTCATCGCCAATAAATTTTAGCTCTCCAAATTGGTACTGGGGCCCGCTTTGCGCAATCAAAAGCACGTTTGCTTGTTTTTCATCACGTACTAGGTCGAGACGCGTCGCCTGCCAAAAATAATCAAAATAGCCATTAGATAAGGCGTAGTTAAACATGGACGACTTAAACGACTCGTAAATGGTTTGGTTTAACACGTCGCCTTCTTTAAGCTTTAGTGAATTAAAACGTTCTCTGAAAGCCTTATCTTCACGTCCTGCACCTATTATTTCGCGAGTAACCTTATTTATGGTAAGCGGCGCATTCAAAGCAACATTCACTGTAACCTTGTCGCCCTCTTCAATACTTACCTTGGTCTCGCTGTTGTAATAACCATAAGGTTGAACCGCTGTCGCTACCGTTTCACCCACTTCATCTTGCCAGTAAGGGTCAGTAAGCAACGATTTTTCCACGTCAAGACTGTTTAAATGCAGGCGGATATTATTACGCAGTTTGTCGTCTTCTACGCCCTGAATGTTATAGGAAATAGGGTCTTGGGCATGTGAAAAAGTAAAGAGAGCACACGCTAGCGTGCACAATGTACTGCCCACCAAAACTCGGACTGCTTTGGTGATTCTGAACATAAATTGTCGGAAAAGATGGTCTTGCAAACTGGCAAGCCCGCTCCAAATCGAAGGCATGAAAAGGCTAAGTCCTTAAGGTAACGCTGGGCTGTGAAGCTTACCGCTTGATGGTAAAATCCATATTATGTTTGTGGTTAATGATACCACATTTGCAATTTGTATCCGCAAACTACGACGAGAGATCAAATAATTGCGCTGACATCGGTAAATAATACCAATCCGCATAGAATGCATTCAACGTATTATCCTAACTAGAATGCCCTTCTTCAGAACATATCTGGCACATCCACTCACTTAACATAGAGCCTAGTATTGCTTTGTTTTTGTACATATGGGCATGAGTGAGTATACTCTGTGTAACTTAACTTCGAGTTTTTTGCCTAAGCTAAGTTCCACTAACAATAAAAAACAACAAGGGAATGTTATGTCTTCTAATAAGGCTCTCTTACCTACGACACTAGTTACTTTGCTACTGTTGGTTTGCTCTTTCTCCACACTGGGCGCAGATCAAACTAAGGCAGAACCCGAGTACGAAAAATTCAGTTCTTTGCCAACTTATTGGACTCCGTCGCTGTCACCCGATGGCTCAAAAATCGCTTTTGTTCAAAACGTTGAGCAAGAAGAAGCGTTTGCCATGCTTGCCACTTACGACTTAAAAAAGGGTGAAAAGCACTACCTACTGCGATCGGACAATGAACGCGTAAAAATTAACTGGTACAACTGGGTGAACAATGAACGGCTGGTGGTTAGCGCTCGTTACGAAACCCGACGTGGCACCACGAAAGTTCACGACACACGGTTGTTAAGCATTAAGTTTGACGGTGAAGGCGGTGCATTCAACTTGGTTGAATGGGAGAGAATAAAGCGTCGAGCAGGTAACCCGAACCACATTCCTCAATTTCACGATGACGTTATCGACTGGCTGCCTGACGATCCAGAACATATTCTAATTGCCTTAGACGCTGAGGTGTTGGGGCTGCCGTCGGTTTACAAAATCAATGTTAATGATGGTGGCGTAAGTCGCATTATTCGCGGGAAAAAACGCATTAGAGATTGGATGACGGACCAACAAAATAACGTTCGTATAGGTGTTTCGCTTGATTACGATACAGGGGAGCGAGAAGTCTTTCTAAAAGAAGGAGACGATTGGCGCACCTTATTTGCTTACAACGCTATGTCTGACAAGGGTGAATACCCAGTTGGCTTTGCAAAAGACCCAAATATTCTTTATTTCAAAGGTTATAAAGGAGACTTCCGTGCATTGTACACCTTGAACCTTACTACTAATGAGCGAACAGAGGTGTATGCTGATGAAGGGTACGATGTTAATGGTAGCCTTATCTATTCACCGGTTACCCGAGATGCAATAGGAGTACGCCATGACGGTCGACATTATTGGGATGAACGTTACGTTGCTCTTCAAAATGGTATCGATGCTGGTCTTCCTGATTACGACAATACCTTAGTGAGCTTTAGCGACGACGAACAAACATATATTGTTTATTCAGAGTCTGACACCTTACCAGGAGTTTATTTGCTGGGTGACCGTAAAGAAGGCACGTTAGTGATGCTTTTTGAGCAATATGCTCAAATAGACCCGGCAAAATTATCTGAGCATACGTTAATTGAATATGAAGCCAGAGACGGCATCAAAATCGAAGCGTATTTGACTTTACCAAAAGGCGAAGGCCCGTTTCCTACCATTATTCATCCCCACGGTGGCCCTGGAGCAAGAGATTTCAGTGGTTTCGACTATTGGACAGCATATTTTACGTCGAAAGGTTATGCAGTACTAAGGCCTAACTTTAGAGGTTCTAGAGGGTATGGGTACAGCTTTGCGCAAAGCCAAATGAAAGGTTGGGGCTTGGCTATGCAAGATGATATCACCGATGCGGCAAACTGGATGGTAGAGCAGGGGCACGCTGAGCAAGACAACATGTGTATTGTGGGCGCTAGCTATGGCGGTTACGCCGCCCTGATGGCAACTGTCAAAACCCCGGATCTGTTTAAGTGTGCGGTGAGCTTTGCTGGCGTAAGTTCACTTAAACACGTCATTATTCATTCTCGCCGTTTCCTGAACAACGAATTTGTGAAAAACCAAATTGGGGATGATTATGATGACCTTGAAGCGCGCTCGCCTTACTACAATGCGAAAGGGATAAAGACGCCAATTTTGCTGGTACATGGAGATGAAGATAGAGTTGTCCCTCCACTTCATAGTCGCTACATGGCTGACGAGTTAGATGATTACGACAAGGTCTACAAATATGTAGAGCTTGAAAGTGGCGACCACAATTTGTCTATTCAGCGAAATCGTCATATTTTCTTTAAGGAAATGGATGCATTTTTAGACCAACACCTTAGGCCAGCGAGTAAAGCGAGTGCTGCAACGGCAAACGTTTCAGCTTCCGAGTAACACCCGTTAAATGCACCAGTATTTACGACAAGATTTTGCTTGGCTGGCGGCTTTTTAACCAAGTTTCAGGTATACTCAACAAGGCGCGTTAATTTCGCGCCTTTTTAATTTCCCCCACTTTATTTCATATTCGAGACTTTATGCCCCAGACTTCTAATGGCGTATCTGAGGATACTGCAGTTGTGCAAAAGCCAGCGCTTGGCCTTGTTGAATTTGTTGCGCTAATGGCTACGATGACATCCCTTGTCGCGTTGAGCATTGACGCTATGCTGCCTGCGTTGATTCAAATTGGCGAGTCACTACAGGTCGCCGAGGCGCATCAAACCCACTTAATCGTTACCGTGTTCTTTTTAGGCATGGCACTGGGTCAAATGTTCTTTGGGCCTTTTTCCGATAGCCGCGGCCGTCGCCTAACTATATTAGTGGGCCTGTGTATTTTCGCCTTAGGTACATTTGTTTGCATGATGGCCACCAATTTGGAGACCATGCTGGTAGGTCGCGTTATTCAAGCATTTGGGGTGTCTGGGCCACGAATAGCCTCTATGGCAATTATTCGCGACCTTTACGTGGGCGATGCGATGGCAAAAGTCATGTCGTTTATCATGATGGTGTTTATATTAGTGCCTATGTTGGCGCCTATTATTGGGCAAACGGTGATGGAGTTGACCTCATGGTTCCATATTTTCACTATGTTTCTCATTGTGGCTACCATGGCCGGCATTTGGTTTTTTTCTCGTCAAGGGGAAACCCTGCCAAGAGCAAGGCGTAAAAAGTTTTCATGGGCGCAGTTTTTCGCATCGTCAAAGTTCATTCTCACTAACCCAGCAGTGATGGGTTACACCTTTGCCATGGGCTGTATTTTTGGGGCATTCTTGGCGTATTTAAGTGCTTCGCAAACCATATTTACTGTGTTTTACAACGTAGGTGAATGGTTTCCCTACATCTTTGCAACGCTTGCTTTTTCAATTGGTCTCGCCTCTTACTTTAACGGCAAAATGGTAATGCGTTTTGGGATGCGCAAGCTTTGTCGTTTTGCACTTAAAGGAGTTAACGGGTTTGCTGTTGTGTATTTAGCGTTGCTGTTGGCGTACGACGGCTTGCCGCCTTTAATTCCTACGGTTACGGTTATGTTTGTAGGCTTTTTCTTTGTGGGCATACTGTTTGGTAACTTAAACGCCATGGCGATGCAGCCGCTTGGCGATATGGCAGGTTTAGGCGCGGCCATAATTGGCTCATTTTCTAGCCTTTTCTCGGTGCCTGTTGCACTGTTCGTCGACAGTTTCTTAAATGGAAATTTAATGCCTATCGGCTGGGGATTTCTCGTCTTTTTTGCTTTATCTTACGTATCCGTACGCTATGCTGAGCGCGTTCGTGAAGGTTCTATTTAGAAGGTGTATCGGCGTGTCGCAGAGGTCAGTTGCGTAAGAAAGATACTTATTAGCAGGCTTACGGACATAAAAAAGCCCGACCAAAATGGTCGGGCAAGAGGGCTTAGTTAAGCACCTAACGACAGAAACTGTCCTAACCTATGATGGCCTTCATGTCAGTCATGTAGCCACGTAAGGTCTTACCTACCGATTCCACACCGTGTGAGCGGATGGCTTCGTTAATTTCAACAAGGCGTTTGTTCTCTACCTGATTAGAAGTAGCGGCTAAACCCTTACCGATAACGCTGGTATCAATGGTAGGCATAAATTTCTCACGCAAAATTGGAATTGCTGCGTTAGCAAACAAATAGTTTCCGTATTCTGCTGTGTCTGAAATAACCACGTTCATTTCATACAAACGCTTACGTGCGATTGTGTTAGAAATAAGCGGTGTTTCATGCAGTGATTCATAGTACGCAGACTCAGGTAAAATACCGGCTTCAACCATTACGTCGAACGCAACTTCAACACCACACTTGATCATGGCAACCAGTAAGATGCCGTGGTCAAAGAATTCTTGTTCACTGATTTCACCTTCATAAGCCGGTGCGTTTTCAAACGCGGTTTCACCGGTTTCTTCACGCCACTTAAGCAGGTTCGCATCGCCATTGGCCCAATCTTCCATCATGGTGCGAGAGAACTCACCGCTGATGATGTCGTCTTGGTGCTTTTCAAATAGCGGACGAAGTAAATCAGTTAACTGCTCAGAAAGCTCAAACGCTTTCACTTTTGCAGGGTTTGATAGACGGTCCATCATGTTAGTCACACCGCCAATCTTAAGTGCTTCAGTAATAGCTTCTAGGCCGTACTGAATAAGTGCACCTGCGTATCCTGGCTCGATACCGTCATCAACCATTTTTTCAAACGCAAGTACCGCTGCAACTTGTTGCATACCACACAAAATGGTTTGCTCGCCCATGAGGTCAGATTTAACTTCAGCCACAAATGATGACTCAAGTACACCTGCGCGGTCACCGCCCGTTGCACTTGCAAGTGCTTTGGCTTGATCCCAACCTTTACCTTCAGGGTCGTTTTCTGGGTGTACAGCAATCAGAGTTGGTACACCAAAGCCACGCTTATATTCTTCACGTACTTCAGAACCCGGGCTTTTCGGCGCACACATGATTACTGTGATATCGCTACGAATTTGCTGCCCTTCTTCAACGATATTGAAACCGTGAGAGTAACCTAGCGTTGCACCTTCTTTCATAAGCGGCATAACGGCTTCGACTACGCTAGCGTGCTGCTTATCAGGTGTTAAGTTATATACTACGTCTGCTTCTGGAATGAGCTGTTGGTAAGTACCAACGGTAAATCCGTTACTGGTTGCGCGCTTATATGAGTCGCGTTGCTCATCAATGGCTGCTTGACGCAGCGCATAAGAAACATCTAACCCTGAGTCACGCATATTCAAGCCTTGGTTAAGGCCCTGCGCGCCGCAGCCTACAATGACAATTTTCTTGCCTTTTAAGAACTGACAACCGTCAGCGAATTCATCGCGTGCCATGAAACGGCAGCGGCCAAGCTGATCTAACTGCTGGCGAAGTGACAGGGTGTTGAAATAATTAGCCATAAAAATTTCCGAACAACATTCATTTTTGTCAATATCAAACACCGACCTTGGTGTTGACAGACCTCGTCTATGACGACTTGATATTGAGACTAAAAGATTTCTTTTGTTTTGGAAAATGATATATTTGCAAGATAATATTGCATAAAGTGAAATGTTTATGGATTTTCGCAGTCTACAGCTGTTCAATCACCTAGCTACCAGCCTACATTTTGGCATTACCGCCGAGGCCATGTATGTGTCGCCTTCTACATTAAGCCGGGTTATTCAACGCCTTGAGGACGAGTTAGGCTGCACGTTGTTTAAACGTGATAACCGCAAAGTGGCGCTAACCCACAGTGGGCACAAGCTGCTGTCTTTTTCAAAGCAAGCGCTGAAAGATTGGCAACAGCTAAAGGTCGACTTAAAAGAAGATAACGACGCATTGCAGGGTGAGCTCAGCGTATTTTGCTCGGTTACCGCTAGTCAAAGCCACTTACCCGCTATGCTTAGACAGTTCAGGCAACAGCACCCGGGTGTTGATATACGCCTAATTACCGGCGATCCTGCCCTTGCGATAGAAAAAGTGAAAGGCAAAGAGTGCGACTTATCTATTGCTATCTACACCCCTGATATGCCGACAGATTTGCATTTCACCGCGCTTGATAATGTGCCTTTGGTACTTATTGCCCCAAGAGAGTGGCGACTTACTCAACTAAGCCAGTTGGACTGGACTAAACATCAGGTGATTATGCCTGAAACTGGCCCAACCCGTCGTACTGCCTACCACTGGTTTGCTGAGCATGGCATTCGTCCAAATGTGTATGCTTATGTCGGCGGTAACGAGGCCATCGTGAGCATGGTGGCACTTGAATGTGGCGTGGGATTTGTGCCTAAAGTGGTACTTGATCACTCCAGTATGGCCAATGCTGTAACCCAAATACCTGTTGAAGATATTGAGCCTTATGCTTTAGGTTTATGCTGCTTGCAGGATAAGCAAAACGAGCCGCTTATAAACGCCTTTATGCAGCTTAATTTGCAAACTCGTGGGTAAGTTTAAGGCATAGCTGGTGCTTAGCTAGTGCTCAACTGTTTAATAAGGTTATCGAGGGCGCGATAGCCCAATGCTTCTGCAATGTGCGCCCGCGATACGGCGTGCTCATCTTCAAGATCTGCAATGGTTCTTGCCACTTTTAACGTGCGATGAAACACCCGCATAGACAAATTAAGCTGTTTAGCAGCGGCTTGTAGAAACTGCAAATCAGCGTCATCTAGCAGACATATATCGGCAAGCTCACCTGCGTGCAGCGCACCATTTGGCTTACCTTGCCGTAGCCCTTGTTTGTGACGAGCTGCAATGACTCGCTCTCGCGTTGCGTGTAACGAGTCGTCAGGTCTATTGGCTCGCTCTGGCAGGTCGTAGTCAGGTAGGCGCGGCACTTCGACTTGTATATCAATTCTATCAAGCAGTGGTCCCGATAACCGGTTCAAGTAGTTGAGCTGTTGCTGCGGGGTTAGTCGGTTATCATCAATATCACCCGTCGGGCTTGGATTCATCGCCGCTACTAGTTGAAAGTTGGCGGGGTATGTGGCGCTTCCTGAAGCACGAGACAAATGCACGTCGCCGGTTTCAAGTGGCTCGCGCAATACATCCAGTGCCTTTCGCCCAAATTCAGGCAGTTCGTCTAGAAACAAAATACCATTATGAGCCAGCGATATTTCACCCGGTACAGGGTTTGAGCCACCGCCAGTAAGCGCCACCGCAGAGCTAGTATGATGGGGCGAGCGGAGGTGGCGAGTTAGAAAACGCTCTGCATGCAGTTTTTCGCCTTTCACAGAGTGAATGGCAGCCACTTCCAACGCTTCTTCCTCGCTCATATCGGGTAATAGCGATAGCATTCGGCTGGCGAGTAAACTTTTGCCTGTGCCTGGAGGGCCAACCATCAAAAGATTATGTGCACCACTTGCCGCGATAATAAGCGCTCGTTTGGCCTGCTCTTGGCCGATAATGTCATCCCACCCTGTTAAGGTTTTGTTAGGCGCCCGTGAGGTAAACGGCTGGCCTTTGGCGAGCTTTTTGTTGCCGGTAAGGTGTTCATAAACAGACAGTAAATCGAAAGCGGGGTAGCGCGTTGCGTGAGAAACCAATGCAGCCTCTACGTCATTATCCCCCGGATATACGAGCGCAATATCTTCGTTTGCAGCTGCCATTACCACAGGAATCAGCCCGTTTACTGGCTTTATTTCGCCGTTTAATGCAAGCTCGCCCACAAAGGCAATGTTAAGTAGGCTAATGTCTGAGATGTAGCCCGACGCAGCTAAAATGCCTACGGCAATGGGAAGGTCGAACCGCCCGCCAAACTTGGGAATATCTGCTGGCGCTAAATTGACGGTTATTCGTTTTGCGGGAAACTCAAAACCACTGTTTATCAGGGCGCTGCGTACTCTTTCTCGCGCTTCTTTAACGCTGGTTTCTGCCATGCCGACCAGTTGAAAAGCAGGTAAACCATTAGCTAGGTGAATCTCTACACTTACCTCTGGCGCTGCCACGCCCTGCCCTGCAAAGGTTTTAACGACAGCCATTCCCATAATCTAAACAACCTCCTCTCGCTGAATACTTATGATTCGTGGTTATGAAACGCAAACGTGTCAGCGCGGTAAAAATGTAAGCCAACGCAGTCGGCGTAAACTTTAGAGAGAGTCGGGATAAGATGTAACTGTACTAACGATGGGATTTACTGAGAGTGCATAAAACGCTTGGCATGTAATGATCCTGCTCAGCAAACTTAGGCTAGTGCTAGTGGTGGTCGTTGTAGAAAACGGGCAGCTGCCAATGCCAGCGCATGGCGCCAAGCCTAAACAGTACGGTTGTTACAAGGGCCGCAATACCACACCACTGTGTGGCGAGTTCCATTTGCATGCCTATTCCATAAACCACGCCCCCTGCAATACAGGTCATGGCATACAGTTCGCCGTTGAGTACCAGCGGTACCTCTCGGCAAATAACGTCCCGTAACAGACCGCCAAACACGCCGGTAATGGTGCCCATGGCAACCGCCACGGCCATGCCTGTATCGTTTGCCAAGGCTTTCTCTATGCCTACTACGTTAAACAGCGCCAGCCCGAAAGCATCGGCAATTAATAAATAGTGAAAAGGAAAGCGTGGACTAATACGCAGCCAGATAATGGGTATAAAGGCGGCTATCAGTGTGGTGTATAAATAATCGGTATCGGCAATCCAGAAGACCGGGACATCTAACATGACATCACGCAGTGTTCCGCCGCCAATGGCGGTTGCGCTGGCAAGCACGACCACGCCAAATCCATCCATACGCTTTTGATAGGCCATCAGGGTGCCGGAAATTGCGCACACTGCAACCCCCGCTAAGTTTAACCAATGAAACCAATCAAACATCTTCTTGTACCCTTTTACTACCCTTAAAAACTCGCCATTCCTACCGCAAAATACTTGATCAGGCCTTATGTTTCATGCTATTTCTTTGCCCAATATCGAAACGTACTGTTGAGATTACGGTTCGTGATATTGAGTGATGAGGTAAAGCCATAACCTCTAACGAACAACATTTCATAACTACAATGCCAATGGATATAGGTATTGTATGTCAAATATATCATATAAAACAAAGCGCTACTGATGTGTTAGCAGTTAGGCTTTGTTGCTCCTCGCTTTGAACGACCTTAGATGATGTGTTACATCATCAGTATGACATGCAATTTTGAGTAAAACAGCGCGTATTGGAAGTTGAGCCAAAGCATTACTGGTTTACCACTGTTTTTTAGTTTCACAAAAAGGTCTAGCGCCTAAACCTAGAACCTTAAATTAACGGGAAGGATTTATGCCCAAGTTACGTTCAGCAACTACCACCCAAGGTAGAAATATGGCGGGAGCTCGCGCGTTATGGCGAGCAACTGGAATGAAAGACTCTGATTTCGGCAAGCCTATTATTGCTATTGCGAACTCATTTACGCAGTTCGTACCTGGGCATGTTCACCTAAAAGATCTCGGCCAATTAGTGGCACGCAGCGTTGAAGAAGCGGGTGGTGTGGCGAAAGAATTCAACACTATCGCAGTGGATGACGGTATCGCCATGGGGCACAGCGGTATGCTGTATAGCTTACCATCTCGAGAAATCATTGCTGATGCAGTGGAATACATGGTGAACGCACATTGCGCCGATGCCATCGTTTGTATTTCTAACTGCGACAAGATTACCCCGGGAATGCTAATGGCGTCTATGCGCTTGAACGTACCGGTCATTTTTGTGTCTGGGGGCCCAATGGAAGCGGGTAAAACCAAGCTTTCAGACCAGCTTATTAAACTAGACTTGGTTGACGCCATGGTAGCGGCTGCTGACGACAAAGTTAGCGATGCTGATACCGACGAAATTGAGCGCTCAGCCTGCCCTACCTGCGGCTCATGTTCAGGGATGTTCACCGCGAACTCCATGAACTGTCTAACCGAAGCGTTAGGTTTATCCTTGCCGGGCAACGGCTCTATGCTGGCTACCCACGCCGACCGTGAAGGTTTATTTAAACAAGCGGGCAAACAAATTGTTGAGCTGTGCAAGCGTTACTACGGCGACGATGATGACAGTGTATTACCACGTAATATCGCCAACTTTAAGGCTTTTGAGAATGCCATGAGCTTGGATATTGCCATGGGTGGGTCGACCAATACCATTTTGCATCTGTTAGCAGCGGCAATGGAAGGCGAAGTGCCGTTTACTATGGCAGACATCGACAGATTGTCTCGCAAAGTGCCTCACCTATGCAAAGTGGCACCTTCAACACCCAAATACCACATGGAAGACGTACACCGAGCGGGTGGCGTTTTGGGTATTTTGAACGAGCTAAATAAGGCTGGCTTGCTGAACACCGATGTTAATCATGTTTTAGGAAAACCGCTTACCGACGTTATCAGCGAGTGGGACATCACTAACCCTGAAAACGAAGATGCTATTACCTTTTATCGCGCGGGTCCTGCGGGTATTCGCACGACAAAAGCATTTAGCCAAGATTGTCGCTGGGACGAAGCCGATGACGACCGCGAAAACGGCTGCATTCGCTCTATCGACCATGCGTTCAGTCAAGAAGGTGGCCTAGCCGTGCTTTACGGTAATGTGGCTGAAGATGGCTGTATTGTAAAAACGGCTGGCGTAGATGAATCTATTCTTAAATTCAACGGAACTGCGAGAATCTACGAAAGCCAAGATGATGCGGTAGCAGGTATCTTGGGCGATGAAGTAAAAGCCGGTGATGTGGTCTTCATTCGCTACGAAGGTCCCCGCGGCGGCCCGGGTATGCAAGAAATGCTGTACCCAACGTCTTACTTGAAATCTAAAGGGTTAGGCAAGCACTGCGCTTTGGTAACAGACGGACGCTTTAGTGGCGGTACCAGTGGGTTGTCTATAGGTCACTGCTCACCTGAAGCCGCCAGTGGTGGTGGCATTGGTCTAGTGGAAGATGGCGATAAAATTGAAATAGATATCCCCAATAGAAGTATCAATATTGCTATTAGCGATGAAGAACTAGCAGAACGCCGCGCGAAAATGGAAGCCAGTGATAAGCCTTGGAAGCCGAAAGATCGCGTTCGTGAAGTCTCCACATCTCTTAAAACCTTTGCGGCGTTAGCAACCAGTGCCGATAAAGGTGCAGTGCGTGATGTGACTAAGCTGGAAAATCTATAATGGCAGCCGAACACGTTAGCGATCATGAATATTTGAAGAAGATCTTACTTGCCCCTGTTTACGATGTAGCAGTGGCAAGTGAACTTTCCTATATGTCTTTGCTTTCAGCCGAGCTTGGCAATGAAATTTTTCTGAAACGCGAAGATCAGCAGCCGGTAAAAAGCTTTAAGCTGCGCGGTGCCTATAACCGTATTTGCTCACTAAGCGACGAGCAATTGCAAGCTGGCGTAATTGGCGCCTCGGCGGGTAATCATGCGCAAGGCTTAGCGTACAGTGCAAAAATGAAAGGTATTCAGGCGACTATTGTCATGCCTGAAACCACGCCTGATATCAAGGTAGACGCAGTACGACGCTTCGGCGGTGAAAACGTGAATGTGGTATTGCATGGCACCAGCTTTGATCAAGCAAGTAGCCATGCAAAAGCATTATGTGAGACCCACGGTTATACCTTTGTTCCGCCCTTTGACGACCCCGATGTCATTGCAGGGCAAGGTACAGTCGCGCGAGAGCTGCTAGAGCAAAACCCACACCTCGATATCTTATTTATTGCTGTGGGCGGCGGTGGTTTAGCCGCTGGTATTGCGGTTTACTTAAAGCAACTAAAACCAAGCATAAAAATCGTTGCGGTAGAGTCGGAAGAATCGGCCTGTTTCATTAAAGCAAAGGCGCAAGGCGCGCCTACCGAGCTTGAAAGCGTCGGCATTTTTGCTGATGGCGTTGCTGTTAAAGTGATGGGGCAGGAAACTTTCCGTCTGTGTAATCGTTTAATTGATGAAACCATTACGGTTACTAATGATGAAATATGCGGAGCAATTAAGGATATCTTTGATGATACCCGTGTTATTGCAGAGCCTGCGGGCGCATTGTCGGTGGCGGCAATTCGCAAGTACGCTAAGCAACACGACCTCAAAGGTAAGAAGTTAGGCGGCATTCTGTGTGGCGCAAACATCAACTTTCATACCCTTCGCTATGTGTCTGAACGCTGTGAATTAGGTGAGCAGAAAGAAGCGGTCTTTGCGGTTAAAATTCCTGAAAACAAAGGTGCGTTTAAACAGTTTTGCGAGTGCGTTGGGGTAAAAGCAATCACCGAATTTAACTATCGCTATGCCAGTGAGAGCGAAGCACATATTTTCGTGGGCGTTAAGCTTAAAGGCGGGCAGCAAGAGTTTGCTGCACTGCAAAGCGACCTTGAAAGCAAAGGGTATGACTGCGTTAACTTAACCGATAATGAGTTAGCGAAGCTCCATGTTCGTCACATGGTTGGTGGCCGTCCGCCAACTATTCTTAACGAGCAAGTCTTCAGCTTTGAATTTCCTGAGCGTCCGGGTGCGCTACTGAACTTCTTAAATACGTTAGGTGAACAGTGGAATATTACCCTATTTCACTATCGCAACCATGGCGCAGCAGAAGGTTTGGTATTGGCAGGCTTTGATATCGCACCAGAAAGTAGAGATGACTTTAACCAGCATGTTGCTGAGTTAGGCTATAAGGTTGAAGAAGTAACAGACAACCCCGCCTATCGTTTTTTCCTGTCGCAACCAGCGAAGGTCTAAATAGCGAAACAGGCGAAACGAGCCTATCTCCCGTTTTCGCTTTGTATTGCTTCGCGTTAAGCGCAGGTTTACCGGGGAGCGATACGAAGCGGCACTATCTAGCGTCTATCTATCAATGAAGTATGGGGATTTTCAATGCCTGCCAAGATAGATTGACGCGCAATAAAAAGCCCATGCAGTAGCATGGGCTTTCTCTTTTTACCTAAGCTCCGTAGTGCTGGCAAATTCAGCCAGCTAGCGTCGCCTTAATTCGAAGCGTTTAGTGTAACGTTCTCCAAATGCTGCATCATTTCTGGCCAAATCAGGGCCATAACGTCAGCACGTAAGGCTTCACACTCTTCTGAGTACTTTAAGCTGCCATCTTTTTCAGAGTCCAGCCAGTGGTTTTCTTTCAATGCACTGATAAAGCTAGACAACACATTCTTATCGTAAAACTCTGGTGAGCTTAGCCCGTAGAGAGCAGATAAGCGTTCAGCCACTTGCTTACTTTCGCGCTCAAGTGCACTTCGGCTAATGACCTTTTCTTTATCTAGAATGGTCAATACCACCGCGTAACGCTGAAGCGTTTCCTGCATGCATCGGCTTAACAGCCATGCTGAGTGAAATTGTTTGCAGTGTGCATCTGGCGGCAACAGTTCATCGCCCTCCTGACGCAACAATCCTTTGTTTAGTAGCGCTGTTATAAGCGCATCAGTATGCGCAAGCGCTTCATCTTGGGTAAGGTGCAAGAACAGTTCTTTTTGCAGCAACGGATAAAGCGCCGCAATAAGCTGAAAAATACTGTTCTTCGTGGTGCCTTTCTTCGCGAAGATAGACGCCATTATAAGACCTGGGATCGCGAATAAGTGCAAAATGTTGTTGCGATAATAAGTGAGGTATACCGCTGATTTTGGTTGAGGACTGATCAAACGCCCATAATCGTCTTCTTTTACGTCAAAGCGGCCTAATTTCAGCGTATCGCGCAGTAGCTCTTCCGCTGATGAATCTGGAATGGTGGCATCATCGCTGAACGGTACCGCTTTAAACAAGTCCATGAAGTCGCCCATTGCTTGTTTTAACTCTGCTTCACTCATGGTCTGTCGTTTAGAAGACAGTAAGCATAACGACGCTAACGCCATACCATTTAATGCCGCTGCGCGATTAATTCGCGTCATGACATTATTGGCCAGTTCGTTAACCGCAGGTGTCAGCCACGCTGGTTTTTTCTCTGGCTCGGCATCGCGACAATCTCGCCAGTTAGGCACATGATTTTCAAGAAACTGGTTAAGCGCAATGGGTTCGCCAAAATTCACGTATCCGTGACCATAATTCTTGAGTTTACGAATAGCCGAGAACACCTGAAGGTTAGATTCCTTTTTCTTCTTAGAGCCTTTGAGTTCGTTCAAATAGCTCTTCACTTCCATCACGTTTTCATAGCCGATATAAACAGGCACGATACTAACTGGACGGTTAACGCCTTTGAGCATGGCTTGAATGGTCATGGCTAGCATGCCCGTTTTCGGTGGGATCAAACGGCCGGTTCGGCTGCGGCCACCTTCGGGATAGTATTTT
Source organism: Alteromonas sp. MmMcT2-2 (assembly GCF_022348305.1). Lineage (NCBI taxonomy): Bacteria > Pseudomonadati > Pseudomonadota > Gammaproteobacteria > Alteromonadales > Alteromonadaceae > Alteromonas > Alteromonas sp. MmMcT2-2. Next base: position 374,027 of record NZ_JAKRFA010000001.1, on the reverse strand, counting down.
ACCGAATAGCCTTTGTTAAACAGCAGCTCTAGATATTCTCTGAAAACAGCTGTGTAGAGCTTGTTGCCTGCAAAACTGCGGCGTAAGAAAAAAGCACCGCCACGACGGAACATTTTTCCAACCGGCCAAAAGTTCAGATTGATACCTGCAGCGATATGTGGCGTAACCATACCCTCGTGATAAATCACGTAAGTCAATAATAGGTAATCCATGTGACTACGGTGGCACGGTACGTAGATGATTTCATGACCATTAGCCGCCAATTCACGAATACGATCGGCATGACCTACACTAATACCGTTATAAATTTTGTTCCATATACGGGTAAGTAGCCTGTCGCCAAAACGAATTAGCCCTTCGCGGTAGTCTGCCGCGATTTCTGTGATGTAGGTTTGGGCAGTCTCTTTCGCTTTTTCATGAGACACCTTCTTGCTTCGTGATTCCTCAGCAATAGCGCGACGCACTGCATCAGAGCCCAACACACTATTATTGAGTTCTTGGCGCTCTAACAGCGTAGGGCCAGTCATGCTTTGGCGCTTTCTTTGAAAGTGAGTGCTTGCTACGCGCACAAGCTTATGTGCAATACTTTGGTCACTACCATGTTGATTGGACATCGCGCGTGCAGAAACGGCTTTAGAGTAGTTAATAAAGTTGTCGCGGCCCAAAAACAGCACAATGAACAACTTACGAAGCCAACTTGGCGCCGCTTTATCAGCAATGAGATCGCTTAAGCCTGGCTTACCACGACCCGGGGCACGGCCCCACGTCACATAGACAGGAACAACTTGTAAATCTAGGTTTTCATGGTCTCTATGCAAATGAAAGAGGTCAGTAAAAACGTCTTCAATTCCCGTATCTTTAGCCGACGAACGGAAAAGAGGCTGGGTTTTGCGTAAAAATAAGGTCGACGAATACTCTCGCCCCGCTAATGTGAGGGTTTCTGTAGGACTAGGTAAACCTAGCGCTTTAGTCGACATTCTCAGTGCAAGTTGGTCTGTCACTGAGTTGGTGGGGAGTAGATAAACGATAGGTTTACTTTTATCTATTCCTAATTCGGTTTCAACGTTAACTGGAATGCTGTGGGCTTTAACCAGTAACTTAACAGGATAATGAAATACCGACAGAAGGGCTTTTCGCATCCACGACATGAATTATGTAATCCTATGAAATAAAAACGGGTGAAGTGTAACACAAACGCGTCACAATCTCGCGACAAGCCAATTTCATCGCTTCTCATGCTGTAATGACTATCCATAACATGGGAAGTTCAAAAGCGCCCTTCTCCTTTTCTTGTGAGTCACAGCCATTTCTATAATGGGTTCGAATACAGAGAACGTAACATTAGCTGTATTTAATTGCGGTACAGCCGGACTGTTACTACTTTTATAAGGGCAAATGAATATGAGCAAGCAGTAGTGGATGATCAAAGCCGGTTAAAGACAATTGATGACTTTATGCTCAATAGCGAAGTGCCGTTAGATCTTGATGATTTAATGATGGTGCTCGCAGAGGCATACAAGGTGCCGATCGCACTCATTGGCGTCGTCGGAGAGTTTGAAGAAACCTTTAAAGCACACTACGGAACCACTCTTTCTAAAGTCACTCGTGAACATGCGTTTTGTAGTCACGTCGTTGAAGAGCGCAAGCAGGTGGTTGTTAGCAACGCGCAAGAAGATCCACGGTTTATGCATAATCCTCTCGTCACCGGAGAACCTCACATTTGTTTCTACGCAGGAACGCCGATCGAGATAAATGATCAGGTAATCGGTGCCGTATGTTTAATTGATACCGTGCCAAGAGAAATAGACGCAAAACACTTAGAAGTTTTAGAGAGAATAGGTGCTTTGGTTAGTCAGCATATTTCGCTTTCAAGAGAACACGAAGCGCTTAAACGCGAGCACGGGCTTATTGAGAAGTCTCCTATTGTGTTGGCAACGTGGCGCTATGATACGTCGTTGAGGCTGGTGTATATCTCGAAAAATAGTGAGCGTGTATTGGGAGTTTCACCCCAAGATTTGCTCACTGGAACGGTGGCATTGAGTGAGGTGCTGTCTGAGGAGGCGGAGGGTGATTTTACCTTTGCTATGCAGGCCCACATGGAAGGTGTTGAAACGCACACCTGCCGTCTTCAGATAAGGACGCCAACGCGTACTATTTGGGTGAGCATGATATCAACGGCAAATTTTCGCGAAGACGGCATGTTGTACTCGGTTCAAGCATTTTTGTTTGACACTAGTGACCAAAAGTATGTGGAAGACAAGCTCAATAAAACCAATCAGCGGATGCGTTTATTACTCGAGGCTTCAGAGTTAGGAACATGGGACTGGAACTTGGCCGCCGATGTTAATCAAGTCAACAAGCGCTGGTGCGACATTGTTGGTCTTGAGTATGAATACTATGACAGTGGCTCCCGCTTTTTTAGACAGCTCATTCATCCCGCGGATTACGTCAAAGTTGAAAAGCAGCTCAACATGCATCTAATTGGTAAGAGCAAAGTCTTTAACACCACATTTCGCATGAAACACACTGATGGCTCTTGGGTTTGGGTTGAAAGTTATGGGAAAACCGTTGAGACAGATGCCCAAGGTAAGCCGGTTCGTATAGCAGGTATTCATAGAGATATAACGCAACGAATGGAAAGCGAACTGCATGAGAGAAAGAAAACCCAGCTCCTTCAATTTATCAATAAAACCCGGGCATCATATCTGCAAAACAATGACTTGACGATGGCGTGTCAGTCCGTATTGGCCGAACTCATAGATATCTCAGATAGCCAGTTTGCCTTCGTCGGCCAAATGAAAGGAGACGGTAGCTCATCTAGACTTTTCATTCATGCGATTTCTGAAATTGTTTGGGATAACAGTAGCTTTTCTCAATATGCAGAATACAAAAAACGAAACCTCTACTTTAGTAACTTCGACAACCTTTTTGGAACCTCAATTTTAACGGGAGAAGTTACCATTAGTAATGCGCCAAACAGTCACCCTAATTCCAAAGGTGTTCCGCACGGTCATCCGCGCATTAGCCGATTTTTAGGCCTACCTATAAAAGTGAAAGATAAAGTAGTGGGAATGGTCGGTTTAGCGAATAAGTTTGATACCTACACTGACGAAGATGCTGAGTTTCTACAGCCCTTTTTAGATGCATTGGCTGGCTTGTTCTACGCAGTAGAGCTTGAGGAAGCCCGAGCCGTTGCTGAAGAGAAGCTTAGGCATTTGGCGATGACCGATTCTTTAACGGGCCTTTATAACCGACGCGCGTTCCTTGACGAGTGCATTTCATTTTCAAAACAACATTGTCGTGGATGTGTTGCTATCGTCGATATTGATCACTTCAAAAAAGTAAACGATACCTACGGTCACGATGCTGGAGATCAGGCGCTTATTGCTGTTGCGAGAAAAATAGCTAAACATAATCAAACGCCAAATGTCGTGGCTCGATTAGGAGGAGAAGAGTTTGCAATAGTCATGATAGGTGACAAGAAAGAAGAGATCCATAGGCAGCTAGAAGCACTGCGCATTGCTGTTGAAGAAGGAAGGGTGACCTACAAGACAGACACGATGAATTTATCGATCAGCATCGGCGCAACATTTATCAAAGACACCTTTGAGGCGGATTTCAGCGCCCTCTTATCGCTTGCTGACAAGGCGCTGTACAGAGCCAAGGAGCAGGGCAGAAACCAAGTCGTATGGGATGAATAATAATAGTACGTGGCTTCGCCTACATTAAATATAAGCGTATACGCCCAAGGCGCTGTTGCTAGATTGATAAAGTTAAGTTATAAAAAACGAATATTTTATTAAACTTAATAATTAGGCATGTTTTGAGCTTTTAACTAAAAAGCCAACATGCCTTTTAAATCAGGGACGATGTATGAAAACTTCGCGCTTGGGTTTTTCTGGCCTTTTTTCTCTTGTAGCTCTAACTGCGTGTGGTGGCGGAGGTGGCTCTGATTCTTCTCCACCTACAAACCCACCACCTCCACCTGAGCCGACAGCACTAGAAATTTTATCAAATCCTTTAGATTACTCAGTGTCACGACTAAACTCGGCGGCAACCACCTATGCTGATGCGAACTACAGTGGAGAAACGAAAGTCTCTACTGTGGATATCAGCGCAGTACAAGAGGTTTACATCACGCTCTTTGGTGACAATACAAGTGGCTCACCCTATGTAGATCAATATGATATCTACACCTTCCTAGATGAGAACGGCAACGTTGAAGGTACGACCGAGTGCTATGAATCAGGATCAGTAACATACTCAGGTAAGCTTGATGAAGACACGGGTAAAGGAACGATTACTGTAGACTATGATCAGTGCATTCAATATTACGACTCCACTCGGTATGACGGACAGTTTTCGCTAGTTATTACTGACGCAGGTGAAAACAGCTCCGAAGTAACGTCTTATTTCACTACTTTGTCTATGCTAGACGGTGGCGTGCGCACAACATTAAAAGGCTACTTAAGTGTTGATTTTCGCTACCGCCCACAAACAGGTACGTTTTATGAAGAGACGAGGCAGTATCTTACTGTCACGCACAATGGTGAAACTTACAAGGTCAGTGGCACATCAGCAGAAGGGGTGACAAACAACACCTTCGTGTCTGAACTTAATGGTTCAATCTACATTGCGTCTAAAGGCAAATTGGACTTTGCATATTCTTCTGATCAGGGCGACCTTCCCTATTCGTCATCTGGCTCGCTGGTCGTAAAAGGAGATAAAACGGCTGGAATTGACGTTATTGATGGCGCAGTTCGCTATGGCGAAGATAACAACGGCGATGATATTTACGATGTAGGTGTATACTTTAATAATCTAACAGCGTTTGCCAGCGGAAATCATACTGGCCTTGCGCTTTCAGATATCGATGCGATATCCGTACCTCCTGTAGTGAATCAGCCTTATTACTATGCCTATGAGACTGTCTATACCACAGATGAAGTCACCGTTGAGCCTGGCTACTATCATGATTCAGATACTCCCGACTCAGAGCTGGTGATTTCGTTTCGCTGGTATGTAAATGGTGTAGTCCTTGACGATGTTAATGGTACCACGCTCCCACCTTACAGCGCAGTCTTCGGTGATGAAGTTAAAGTTACCATGGTGGTGTCAGACGGTATTAACGTTGTTGAATCCCAGCCTACTTTCGTTGAGATCGGCAATTCTCCTATGACGCTCACTGCATCGAATATGCCTGAAGTAGTAACTGCGGGCGGATACGTAGAGTTTACCGTATCGATGAGTGACCCAGACAGAATTGACGATGACGTCGCGGGACAGCTTATTTCAGCGCCTCCCGGTGCTTCGTTAAATGCGGAAGGTCTGATGACCTGGAACGTACCTGCGAATCAACTTTTCAACGCTCAAACTTATATGTTTAGTTTCGCTAGCTTAGACGGAACTGAATCCCAACAAACGCTCGAAATCACTTCTTATGCGGACAAGGCCCCGGCTTATGCTCGTACTACTGTGATGACACCAATTTATAATCATGGCTTTGCTATTGCTTCGACCAATGGTGCAAGTGAACTTATCACGGTAAATGCTCGCAACGTGGGCGCATTTTCGCTAGAAGGTAATACGCTTAAAAATACCTATGTGTATCCGTATAAACTGCCTACTAAAGGCGAAATTAGAAGCGTGCATACCCAAGATGTTGATGGTGACAATAATGATGAAATCTACCTTCTTACTCAACAGGGATTGTCTGTAATAAAAGACCGCGAAAGTAACGCAGAAGCGGTGTTTATTATTGAAGATAGTATTATTTCTGGCTTATTTTATGACATCAATGGTGACGGGGTTGATGAAGTTGCTTATTTATATGGGAGCGAATATTACAATGCGACTTCTATTGCCATTGTAGATGTTCGCACAGGTGAGCAGTTGCAACAGTACGATATTGACGGCGTCAATAACCTTGCTTTTGGTAACGTAGATGATGACGCATCGATAGAAATGGTAACGAACAATGGTTATGTATTTGATATCGAAAGCGGTGCCAACCAATGGCTATACGGTAGCGGGTTCAGCGACGCATTTGTTGTGCTGGGTGATATGAATAACGATGGTGTAGATGAAATCATCGGTGCCGATAGTTGGAATGATATCTCAATCTACTCTGCAGTATCGAAAAGCAGTTTGGCAACGGCGGAACATGGTGACATTTGTGATATCGCCTATAGTAAAGAAAGCCCAGCTACAGAAGGAATAGTGGTTGTCTCCGAGTGTCAGTGGGGACAAGTTAGAGGTTTTGCATTAGAAGCGGGACAAATCTCTGAGCAGTGGGCTCTTAACCACAACACTTACAGTGGCATGTCACTTCTCATTGACGATTTAGACAATGACAATGTGGACGACATTATTTGGACTGGTGAGAATCAAATTTTAGTAGCGCAACAAGATGCCAACGGTGAATATGCCTTGTCAGATATAAAAGGTGCGCCGCGCGCTAGTAGATATCATGCCGCGGGTTGGGCACCTTATGGCGATAATGATGAAAGAGCCGTCTTTGTTAGCGATACAAGTAGTTACGAATCATCTATTCAGATTTTATCGGTAGATAAAGAGGATAACTTTGCGATAAGTGCTGAGGTTGGCGAAGATGTCTATAACTATAGCAAACCGGTCGTTACAGACTACAACAATGACGGTGTGGGTGAGTTACTAATAGGGGCACTGGATTATAGTTCGTCGTTTAATGTCGTGAGACTTACAGATAACGCTATTCAGTGGACACTGAACAATAATCAGAATAGTGAAATTTCGTTTATTGAAGCCATTGACGTAAATAACGACAGTTACGCCGATGCAGTTATTATTGAGAACAATCGACTTAAAGCGTTTGATATCGAGAATCAGGTGCTTATCGACTCAATCATTAACGATTTTTCAATTAATGCGCTTGCTGCCTCTGAAAAAGACGGTGTGCATTATTTTGCTGTTGGGGGCTATAGTTCGCTCAAGCTCTATAAAATGCAGGATGGTGAATTTGTTGGATTGAATGAATTGGAAACCAATTGTGACCAATTGCTCACGGTAAATTTTGATAGTGATAGCGAACTTGAATTTGCGTGTTTAAATAGAAACTACAACACCATCAATGTTTATGACGTGGCGAGCGATGCATTAGAACTCAAAGACGCTATAGCACCGTCATTCTACCCTCAGTATATAGCGGCTGTTCCAACTAAGTCGTCTAATCAGTCGATTCTCGCTATCTACCAGCCTAACGAGAATGACTATTCGTACAATTATTATGACAGCATCGCATATCGCGTGGTTGAGATTGATAATAAAGGCAATGTGGTGTGGCAAAGCCCTGGACTTGGGCTCGATAATGTTGAAGGCATGCGCACACGTCAAAATAGTGATGGGGAGCTGGAGTTACAAATTAGTAACCCGAACATGGCTCTTCTCGTAAAATAAGAAGAAAGCACTTGTCGTAGGCTATTGCAGATCGCAAAAGACGCGGCAAGTGCTTGTTATTTAGTTTTAGGTGTATATACTTACAGGAACTGTATGAACAGACAGGTCTTTTATGCGCCCACTCACAGCTCGACAAACCGAAGTTTTAGAACTTATTAAAACAACCATGTTAGAAACGGGAATGCCGCCTACTCGTGCGGAAATAGCCCGTCAGCTTGGCTTTCGTTCTGCTAATGCAGCAGAGGAACATTTGAAAGCATTGGCGCGTAAAGGCGTGATTGAAATTTTGCCTGGTACGTCTCGTGGCATTAAGCTCAATATCCCTCTTGATAACGACGCACAAGAAGAAGAAGGCCTACCGTTAATTGGGCGTGTTGCAGCCGGTGAGCCGATCTTGGCGCAAGAGCATGTTGAATCGCACTACAAAGTCGATCCTGCACTGTTTCAACCCCATGCCGACTTTTTGCTACGCGTTAACGGTATGAGCATGAAAGACATTGGTATTTTAGACGGTGATCTTCTCGCTGTTCATCGCACCACTGATGTACACAACGGTCAGGTGGTTGTGGCGCGTGTAGATGAAGACGTCACCGTAAAGCGTCTAGAGAAACGCGGGCGTGAAGTATTGCTTCATGCTGAGAATGATGAGTTTGCACCAATAAAAGTTGATTTGGCGACTGAACATTTTGCGATAGAAGGCATTGCGGTGGGTGTGATCAGAAACGCTGACTGGATGTAGTATTTTAGCTTGTTTGTATAAAAGCGGCGCGTTAGCCGCTTTTTTTATGTCTTTTGTTCCTGTTTTTTTCTTCAATCTGCCAACTTAGGTTTTATCCTGCCCAGCAAACCTGTTGGTTTTCTGCGCGCTTATTTTTATCATTACTCACGTTATTCTTTCTATGAATGCTTCAAGTATTTTCCATTTTTTATTTTGAATTTTGTTTGAAATCGACATTGAGTCATCGATTACTTATTGATTTCTTAACTAGTTAGTCGAGCATTTACTTTAACCCCGTGTTCAAAATGCCTGTTTGATTCCAAGGGCATCCCACAGCAATGGCTTTCTCTTTTTGCACGTGAAATCCCCCGCGACCATTTTAGTAAATGATTAAAAATTAACCACTTCGTTAAATTTTTAATAGAAAAGACTAGACGGCACGACATTATTGCGCAATTCTTATACAGAGATCAACAAAATAATAACAATGGCTCTAAATTTGTTTTACAAGTTGAGGTTATGGGTCAATCGTTCGCAAACCATTTGGTAGGGCATCGCGCAAATTAATCAGCGTCTTTGACCACGCCATTACGGAGGTGCTGAGTGAAACAACTAACGACCGTTTTCGCAAAATGGTGTTCTAGTATACCAATTTTGCTTTTTTCCCCTTTGCTTTTTGCGCAAGAAGCAAGCGAAGAAGCCTCTTCGCTTAATTTGAGACGCGGTGCTACCGACATCAGTGGGCAGGTATACGACCTCCATATGTTGATGTTCTTCATTTGTGTAGGTATCGCGGTTGTAGTTTTTGGCGTGATGTTCGCCTCAATGTATCTACATAGAAAGTCCCGTGGTGCCAAGCCAGCTAATTTTCACGAAAACGTGAAGGTCGAAATTGCTTGGACCGTTATTCCTTTCCTTATTCTTATTTTCATGGCGGTACCCGCAGCGAATACTCTAATTGCTATGGAAGACACGTCTGAGCCTGACATGACGGTGTTAGTAACAGGCTCTCAATGGAAATGGCACTACAAGTACATGGATAGCGATGTAGAGTTTTATTCTTTACTCGCCACTCAGCGCGAGCAAATAGAAAACAAATTTCAGAAAACAGATAACTACCTGCTGGAAGTCGACCGTCCCTTGGTTATTCCTACTGGGAAAAAAGTACGCTTTCTTATTACTTCTGACGACGTTATCCACTCTTGGTGGGTTCCTGACTTTGCCGTGAAAAAAGATGCCAACCCCGGCTTTATTAACGAGTCTTGGGCCAAGGTGAATGAGCCGGGTATTTATCGCGGACAGTGCGCAGAGCTTTGTGGTAAAGACCATGGCTATATGCCGGTTGTGGTAATTGCTAAAGAACCCGCCGAGTTTGAAAAGTGGATGGGCGAACAAGAAGAGATTGTTCGTAAAGCAAAAGAAGAAGAGCAGCGTCTACTTTCTATGAATATGTCTATGGATGAACTGATGAAAGAGGGCGAGCGAGTATACAACGCAACGTGCGCTGCTTGCCATATGCCAAATGGTGAAGGTTTACCTGGCGTGTTCCCGGCATTAAAAGGCAGCAAGATGGTACTAGAAGATCAGCAAGGTCACATTGACATCGTGCTGCATGGAAAGTCAGGAACAGCCATGCAAGCGTTTGGAAAAATGCTAAGTCTTAAGGAAATTGCCGCCGTAGTCACTTACGAGCGAAATGCCTGGGGCAATAAAACTGGCGATATGGTTCAAGCCAAAGATGTCAACGCAGTGGCAAACGGAAACTAGGAGCAGACAATGAGCAAAGCAACTGAAGTTATTTCGCCAGATACCTCTGCGCCTCACAGTGGTCAAGTAAATGGTGGTCACCTACATGATGACCATGAACACCACGATCATATTCCTAAAGGGATAACGCGTTGGTTGTTTACCACTAACCACAAAGACATAGGCACACTGTATCTGTGGTTTGCCTTTATTATGTTTTTAGTTGGTGGTGCGATGGCCATGGTGATCCGCGCTGAACTATTCCAACCCGGTCTACAAATTGTAGAGCCAAACTTCTTTAACCAAATGACTACGGTACACGGGCTTATCATGGTATTTGGTGCAGTAATGCCTGCCTTTACTGGGCTCGCAAACTGGCTTATTCCCATGATGATCGGCGCCCCTGACATGGCGTTACCGCGCATGAATAACTGGAGCTTCTGGATTTTACCAGGTGCCTTTCTCATTCTATTGAGCTCGCTCTTTATGGAAGGCGGCGGCCCTGCTTTTGGATGGACTTTCTACGCGCCCCTTTCAACGACTTACAGTGGCGATTCGACAGCGTTGTTTGTGTTCTCTGTTCACATCATGGGTATTTCATCCATTATGGGTGCGATTAACGTGATTGTGACCATCTTTAATATGCGTGCGCCAGGCATGACCTGGATGAAAATGCCGCTGTTTGTATGGACGTGGCTTATCACGGCATTCTTGCTGATTGCGGTAATGCCAGTGCTCGCCGGTGCGGTTACCATGGTGTTAACTGATAAGTTCTTTGGCACGAGCTTTTTTGATGCTGCTGGTGGCGGCGACCCGGTTATGTTCCAGCATATTTTCTGGTTCTTCGGGCACCCTGAAGTGTACATTATGATCTTGCCTGCTTTCGGCATTATCTCGCAAATTGTTCCTACCTTCTCTCGAAAGCAGCTGTTTGGATACGCATCTATGGTGTACGCCACGGCGTCGATTGCACTGCTCTCTTTTGTAGTGTGGGCTCACCACATGTTTACCACAGGCATGCCGGTGTACATGGAAATGTTCTTCATGTTTGCCACCATGCTTATCTCGGTGCCCACTGGCGTTAAAGTGTTTAACTGGGTAGCAACCATGTGGCGTGGTTCACTAAGTTTTGAAATGCCAATGATGTTCGCTATTGCCTTTATTGTGCTGTTCACCATTGGGGGGCTTTCAGGATTAATGTTGGCGATTACACCTGTGGACTTCCAGTACCACGACACTTATTTCGTTGTGGCCCATTTCCACTATGTTCTGGTAACAGGGGCAGTCTTTTCTATCATGGCAGCGGTGTATTACTGGTTGCCTAAATGGACGGGAAAAATGTATGACACAACCTTAGCTAAATGGCATTTCTGGTGTTCATTGGTATCGGTCAATGTGTTGTTCTTCCCTATGCACTTTGTGGGTTTGGCTGGTATGCCACGCCGTATTCCTGACTATGCATTGCAGTTCGCTGATTTTAATAAATGGATAAGCCTGGGTGGTTTTGCATTCGGTTTATCTCAGCTCATCTTTCTTGCCCTGCTTATCAAGGCATGCAAAAAGCAAGGTGAGCCGGTATCTGCGCAAGTTTGGGACGGCGCAGAAGGATTGGAATGGGAAATTCCATCACCCGCTCCTTATCACACGTTTGAAACGCCACCTGTCGTTAAGTAACGGTAGGTGGAGTTGTGAATAGGTCATTCCTTTCAACCGGCAAAAGCCGATGGGAATGACATTCACACATTGCAGGTGGTGAGGGAGATAAACGACTAAACAAGCGTTTACCAACCTTCATCTATGGATTTACCCGGAGGTCACGTGATGTCACAGCAAAGCGCAAACAACAAGATGGTTATTAAACTTGTTGCTATTGTCATTGGCATGTTTGGCTTCGGCTTTGCCCTTGTTCCCTTGTACGACGTATTTTGCGACGTTACGGGAATTAACGGAAAAACCGAAGGCACGGCTGCGGTTTATCATTCGGTTGAGATTGATGAGTCGCGAGAAGTGACCGTCGAGTTTATTACTCGCACAAATACCGGTATGCCGTGGGAGTTTCGTGCTGAAACCAAGCGCGTGAAAGTGCACCCTGGCGAACTTAATACGGTGTCGTTTTATGTGAGAAACCCTGCATCAAGCAATATCGTAGCTCAGGCCATTCCCTCTGTATCCCCCGGAACGGCAGCACTGTACCTGAACAAGACTGAATGCTTCTGCTTCAATCAGCAGCCATTAGATGCGGGTAGTGAAGCCTATATGCCCATGCAGTTTTATGTAGACCCTCAGCTACCTGAAGAAATTACGTTTTTTACCTTGCAGTACACACTCTATGACGTCACAGCGCGAGCCAGTGACCTAACGACAACACCGAATCCCTTTATGGCTTCAACACCATCAAATGGCGAATAGGCCGAAGGGGTAAGGAGAAGAAAATGCAACCCGAAGTACAGAATCACGAATACCAAAAATATTATGTACCCGCACAAAGTCCATGGCCCATCGTAGGGGCCGTTGCTCTATTTCTTATCGCCGTAGGTGCGGGCAATTATGTGGTGCAAGCAACCAAAGGTGAAACAGGCTATGGCGGTCATATCCTTTTAGCGGGGATAGTAGTATTGCTCGTTATGCTTGTAGGTTGGTTTAAAAATCAAATAGATGAATCTATGGCAGGGCTTTACAGCGATCAGCTGGGGCGTTCATATCGACAAGGTATGAGCTGGTTTATCTTTTCAGAGGTGATGTTTTTCGCTGCGTTTTTCGGCGCCCTCTACTACGCGAGATTTATTTCCGTTCCGTGGCTGGGCGGCGCATCGAATAACGCTATGACCAATGAGGTCTTATGGCCGACCTTTGAGGCCATGTGGCCGCTGGTGTCAACGCCAGGCGGCACTACCACACAGGAAATGAGTGCTGCGGGGTTGCCCACAATCAACACGGTTATCTTGCTTATCTCATCTATTACACTGCACTTCGCTCATGTGGGACTAGAGCAAAACAAACGCAAACAGCTAACCCTAATGCTGGGTATCACTATCTTACTTGGATGTGGGTTCTTGTTCCTACAGGTAGAAGAGTACATACATGCGTATCGCGACTTGGGGCTTACGCTTCAGTCAGGCATTTACGGCAACACCTTCTTTATGCTCACAGGGTTTCACGGCATGCATGTGACCCTTGGCACCATCATTCTAATTGTACTGTTTTTTAGGGTCTTGAAAGGGCATTTCACGCCTGAAAACCACTTCGCGTTTCAGGCGGGGAGCTGGTACTGGCACTTTGTAGATGTAGTGTGGGTCATGCTCTACATCTTTGTTTACGTACTTTAAAAGGAATCCCCAAACTCAGTAAGGCCTTGGGTTTGGGGTAATTAAACCGGTACCAATAGCGATAAGAATAATAATAACAATGACGGCAGAAGTGAGCACGCGTCGACCAATGTACTTACTCATAGGGCCCTTAGACGTGTCATTTTTCATCATGATTCGCATCGCCATGAACAAATTCACAATCATGTACAGCACCAACGCAACAAGGACTATTTTTATCAACATATTCACCTCTGTTTTTATTCTAATTTTGCATGGTGCGAAATAATCATGTTTTCTCGCACTCGCCACGTTATTCCTTGGTTACTCACGGGCTTTAGTGTGGCGATTATGTGCGGTTTAGGGTACTGGCAACTTGATCGCATGGTCCAAAAGCAACAACGCTTAGCTAGCATAGCGCAAAAGCAAAGTAATGGAACCTTGAGTTTAGAAGAGGCGTTGTCTCATGATGAACCTCGGGATATTACCGTATCGTTCAGCGGCGCAATAGACGCTAACCATGTGTTGCTATTAGATAATCAGATTCACAATCAGCGGGTGGGTTTCGATGTCATCGTACCGGTAAATACCAATGTCGGGTGGCTCCTGGTTAACTTTGGCTGGGTGCCTGCGCCAGACTTAACGCGCACGTTACCGGATATAAGTTTTACAAGCCAAACGCGCGAATTTATCGGCGTGCTTAGCGTGCCGGGTAACAACCCCTTAGTGAAAGAAACCAACATGGCTTTGTCGCAAAGCCCCGCGCTGGTACAACATATAGAATTCCCTGCACTAAGCAACGCCTTAGAGCGCAAACTTTTACCCTTTATTCTTCACCTTACCACGCCTGACCCTGCGTTTATTCGTGAACATCAGGCCGTCGTAATGTCTCCTGAAAAGCACCTTGGCTATGCAGTTCAATGGTTTGGTTTAGCCATTGCCGCTGCAGCCATTGGCGGCTTTGCAATTAGTAAGAAAGGACGTAGTTATGAGTAATGCTGCTTCGAAAAAAACATTAATTATTATGGTAGCCGTGTTTGTTTTGCCTGTTGTCTTGGCAAAGCTTGCACTTGATAGCGATTGGTTTAATAAAGGCGCGACAAATAAAGGTCAGCTGCTCGCGCCGACCATCGACATGAGTGCGCTTTTAGAAAACGCGGAACCTAAATGGCGTTTGTTGTATGTGATGCCAAGTAAATGTGACGCAGTGTGCGAGAACGCACTTTTTAGCATTAACCAAGTGTGGCTTGCGCTAGGTAAAGAATCGGACCGTGCCCAAGCAGTGGTCGTTACTACCGCTTCAAGCGACCAAACTGCGATAGCCGCGCTAGAAGACTACCCTTTTGTCGAAACCTTACCCGTTACTACACCAACGGCGCTTGCCTCTAGCAGTGTTTATATTGTTGATACGCAAAATAACGCCATGCTCTTTTACGACATTAAAGACGATAGAAAAGACGCCGTGATGGAAAGCCGCAACATGCTGGCAGATATGAGAAAGCTCCTAAAATTATCGCGTATAGGATAATGGCCATGAAAAAATTAACCCTATTCAGTATTTTTTTGGCGGCGGTCGTTATTATTCTCGGTGCGTATACGCGTTTGACCGACGCGGGGCTAGGATGCCCCGACTGGCCTGGATGCTACGGTAATTTAACCGTGCCTTTGAGTGAGGAAAAAGTGGCACAAGCCAACGCCGCTTTTCCCGAACGTCCAGTTGAGGCGTTTAAGGCGTGGAATGAAATGATTCACCGCTATTTTGCAGGAACGCTGGGGCTGTGTGTTCTGGCTATTGCCATTATTGCTATTCGGCAGCGCGACAAAGGAATGCCCGTTAAATTACCTCTGTTACTGCTGGGGCTTATTATCTTCCAGGCAGCACTTGGTATGTGGACCGTGACGCTCAATCTGCTTCCCGTCGTAGTTATGGGGCATTTGCTGGGGGGCTTCTCTGTACTCTCTTGCCTGTTTATTCTCTACCTCCGCTTGCGCAACACCGCAGGCGATGCATCGAAAACTAAACAAGCGCCCATAGCGTCAGCTATGCATGATCAGGATATTACCGACTTACCTCAAGCCAAAGTCTTTCAACGAAACCTTAAACTTTTCGCCTTCATTGGGCTTGGCGTGCTTGTTACCCAGATTGCTCTTGGTGGATGGACTTCTGCCAATTATGCTGCGTTGGCCTGTACGGAAATGCCGGTCTGTGAAAGCGGTTGGCAGGAAAGAATTGATTTGGCAGGTGCATTCAGTGTGCCTGATGCAGACAACTATGAGTTTGGTGCTCACGATTACGGCGAACGAGTTACCATGCACATAGTGCATAGGTTCGGCGCGGTCATCACGTTTTTATACTTGCTAGCACTAGGTATAAGTGTGTTGGTAAGCCGCTACACCACAAGTAAACAAAAATATGTGGGTGCGTTTATGTTGGTAGCATTGTGCACGCAAGTGGCATTAGGACTTAGCAACATTATCTTTATGCTGCCACTGGCTATCGCTGTAATGCATAACGCGGTCGCAGCCGTGTTACTTCTCTCCCTACTCAACCTCATTTTTACCGTATTTTTGGCACTAGAAAACGATAACGTCTTCGGTACAGAAAAACGAAATACAGGCTCATTCTCAGGTTCGAAACCACTGCAGGGTGCAGGTGCATTTAGCATCCACGAAGCGCCTTTGCACGACCCTTTAAACGCGTCAACGTCTTCTCATATTCTCCCTAAAGCTCCAGGAGGTTTCCATGGCTAAATCGGTCTCTTTACATGCGCGCACTTCACGTCAGCACAATGTAGTCACGTGGCGAGATTACTATGAAATGACTAAGCCTAATGTCGTCATGTTGTTGCTGTTAACCGCGTTAGTAGGCATGTGTTTAGCTACGCCTTCGTGGGTAAACGCAACCGTACTTATCTGTGGCTTATTGGGTATTGGTATGTTGTCTGCGTCTGCTGCGGTTATTAATCACGTTGTCGACCATAAGATAGATAGTGTGATGGCGCGTACTTTTAATCGCCCCGTCGCAAAAGGCAAGGTTAGCGTAAACAACGCGCTGTGGTTTGCAGGCGTTTTAGGTGTGGTTGGATTTGTAGTGTTAGCTCTTTTTGTGAATATGCTAACCGCGTGGTTAACCTTAGCAAGTCTAGTAGGCTACGCGTTTATCTACACGATGTATTTAAAGCGAGCGACACCGCAAAACATCGTGATTGGCGGTTTAGCAGGGGCTGCTCCACCGCTTCTAGGTTGGACCGCGGTTACAGGGGAAATACATGCCCATGCCCTGCTTTTAGTGCTGATTATCTTTACCTGGACGCCGCCGCATTTTTGGGCGCTCGCTATTCATAGAGAAAAAGATTACGCCAAAGCGAAGGTGCCCATGCTGCCGGTAACCCACGGTGTGTCATTTACGAAAACGTCAGTGTTGCTGTATACAGTATTGTTGGGGCTTGTATGTTTGCTGCCCTATCTTACAGGCATGAGCGATCTCATTTATTTAATTGGCTCAAGTGTGCTTAACATTGGGTTTTTATACTATGCATTAAAGTTAAAATTCGATGCAGAGCCACAAACTGCAATGAAAACTTTTAGGTTTTCAATTATTCATCTCATGGTATTGTTTGTCGTATTACTCTTAGATCACTACATACCACTGAGTTTATGAATCAACGAACTACCGTCGGCCTTGTTGCATTTTTAGCGCTATGTGCAGGCATCGTAGGGGCGCTGTATATCGCGCCCCCAAATGTTGAAAGTCAGCCTGAATACTTTCAGACTTACCCAGAGCCGAGAGCATTATCACCGTTTTCACTTACATCTCATGAAGGTGAAGTGTTTGATAATTCGTCGCTTGAAGGGCAGTGGAGCTTAGTATTTGTGGGCTATACCTTCTGCCCCGATATTTGCCCAACTACCATGGCTGAACTGAACGGCATATATCCTGAACTAAAAGCATTAAATAGTGTCGAACCTATTCGAATTGTTTTTGTATCCGTTGATCCAAATCGCGATTCAATTGAAAGACTTTCAGAGTATGTGAGCTATTTTAATGAGGAGTTCATTGCCGTAACTGGAGAGCACAAGGCGCTATTCCCGTTTGTACGTAATTTAGGAATGATGTATGCCATTGCTGAAAGTACCGATAACCCCAACTATTTAGTTGATCACAGTGCATCTGTCGTACTTGTCGACCCTGAAGCTAGGGTGATAGGAAGATTCAAACCAAAAAGAGAGCCAGGAAAGCTATCGATAAGTGATTCCCAGCAAATATTGGCTGATATGCCAATAATAATCTCGAAGCAGTAATATGGAAATCAAAATAAGGCAAGGTGTGGCATCTGATGCTGCGCAAACTACGCCGCTTATATTGAATGCGGCGCAGTCTTTGTTAACGTCTATTTTTGGACAAAATAAAAATAAAACAGCTGAGGGCTACCTGTCTCATGCATGGGAGCTCGGTGGCGGGCAATATGGCTTTAAGAATCATTGGGTGGCGTGTAGCGGCGACGAAGTACTCGGCGTTGTGACCTCTTGGCACAGCAAACTTGGTGCAACATTTGATAGGGCGACCCTTGATAGCATCACATCGTACTTTACCCTCGATGAGGCTATGACAGTGCTCATGCGCAATCAGACCGTGGCCATCAATCTTACGCCGCCTACTAATACCGAACTCATGATAGGCCATCTCTCTGTTGAAGAAAGTGCCCGTCGAACGGGCGTGGGAACGATACTGGTTGATGCTATGCAAGCGCGAGCAGAAAAACTGAACAAACGTAAAGTGGTACTAGATGTTGAAGTGTCGAACGTGCCAGCCATTCGTTTCTATCAGCGTCATAGTTTTGTGGAAGAGTCGATAAATAAAGGTTTTATTCGATTTTCTAAACCTGTATAGGTAAACGTTTCCTTATATAAGCGCGAGCCCAATCGATATGCGCTCGCGCTCAAGCCTGGATGTGCCTTATCGGCATGCCCTAGTCTGGGTAATTGCCGTCTTCATCTGCCACAAAGAAAAGCGTAGAGTACCAATAATAACGCCCTGATTGCGCATTAGACGGTGCTGTACAATTCACACGTGAACGTCCTATTGGAAGTGTTTCATCAAGGGTAAACGTAAGCACATTTTCTTCTAGGCTAGTCTCGATAGGGTCGCCGCCGAAAAAACAATTTACTTGTGTGAGGCGAACATCGTCACTGTCTATCGTTAAACTAATGGGCGATGACAGGTTTCGCGTTGTCATACGAGGGTCTTTATGTGAACTTTGCGTCACTGGCATGGCAAGACTATTAAGCTTGGTCTTTAGCGTTGCCAAATTGGCGTAAGGACCGGCCGCGGGGAAGCGCGGTAGTGCCTGCATGTCGCTAGATGGGCCCACAGCCCCGGAATGCTGCCCGAATCCAATGTAACCTTCAGCTTTGAGCTTATTAGCGAGCGCCGTGTTGTATTCACCAAACGGGTACGCTAAATATTTAAGGCTAATATCCAGTTTATCTTCAATCTTCTTTTCAGCACTTTCTACGTTCTGCCAAACTTTCTCCAGCCATGCGCGCTCGCCCATTGCTTGCTCACCGTTTAGCATATGAAGGTGGTCTAGCGTGTGGTTGGCAAAAACAACGCCATCGTTATGCATAGCAATAACTTGCTCCCATGTTAGCTGCTTAGGACCTACGCCAATTTCATCAGGGTTGATAAACACGGTATAGGGAAAACCTAGGTCAGCCAGTATTGGGTGAGCATTGTCTAAAATGTTTGCGTAGCCATCGTCAAACGTAATCGCAACCGCATTTTCTGGCAGTGTAGTGTTGTGTTGTATCGCAGAAACAACGTCCTGAAGCGAAACGACTGTGTGGTGTGCGTCCAAGTATTCCATATGCGATTTAAAGGCTTCAGGCGAAATACTGGTACTGGCTGGTGTTGAAGACGACACATGGTGATAAAGCAAAATGGCGGCGTTAGGCGTGGTGCTCACAATAGAGTCGATGTTATTACCACTTTGTTCCTTTGTAGAGGAAGTCGCATCAGCAACAGGGTTTGCATCTGAGCCTGAAGCAATGCTAGGTGAGACCAACAAAACATTGAAAATTCCCGCAAGCATTGAAGATAAGATCTTCAAACGCGTACGACTCGTCGTTCTATTTTGAATTACATTGTTGGTTTTCATATCATCATCCACTGAGTGCCTAATCAAATTCAATAGCATGGTAAACTCCAAATAATGCGACTTGGCCAATCTTATACATGGTCAAGCTGGTACGCATTTCACTTATGCCGCTGCATATGTTGATAGTATATAGCGAAATTAACCCCTACTGAGATCATTTATGTCCCCTGCCCAACTAACTCAGCGCTCCTTTTTTGACGACCATTCCCGTCTGTTGGCGTTAGCGCTTCCCATGATCTTAGCGAATATTACTACGCCTCTATTAGGTTTGGTGGATACCGCGGTTTTGGGACACATGTCTTTACCAGCCATGCTTGCAGGGGCTTCGGTGGGCGCACTTATCTTAACGCAAATATACTGGGTGTGCGGGTTTCTTCGCATGTCATCAACAGGCTTGAGTGCACAAGCTAAAGGCTCACCGAACAATACATTAGAGTCAGCAAAAGTGCTGTGGCAAACGGTGGCGGTTGCTCTAGTGTTAGGGGCTGTGGTACTTGCTCTTCAATCTCCTATCTTGTCTATAGGCTTAGCTTTAACTCAGCCAAACAGTGAAGTTGCCCTGCATCTTCAAGACTATTTTTCGACGCGGGTATGGGGCGCACCAGCTGCCATGCTTAATCTGGCATTAGTTGGATGGTTAGTAGGGCAGCAAAAAACGCGCAGCGTCATGGCTATTCAAATTGTGGGAAATTTATTGAATGCGGGACTCGATGTAGTGTTTGTGTTCGGGCTTGGTTTGTCTGTTGCTGGCGTGGCGCTGGCCAGTGTTATCGCTGAGTATACCATGGCTATAATGGCGCTAGCGGTGGCGTTTAAGCGCGTTGGCGGTGTCGCGGTGAGTGCATCGTGGTTTAACCGTGCAGCTCGGAAGGTACTGATGAAGCTTAATGGTGACATGCTATTGCGTAACTTAGCATTACAGGGCTGCTTAGCGTTTCTCACCATTCAAGGTGCCCGTTACGGCGAAACGTCGGCGGCCGTCAATGCCATACTCATGCAGTTCTTTATTCTTATTGCATTGGGACTTGATGGCATAGCCTATGGTGTGGAAGCGCTGGTGGGTGAAGCCAAGGGGGCGTCTGACAGCAGCGAAGTGAAACGACGCACCTACCAAGGGTTAGTCTGGTCGAGTATTTTTGCCCTTATTTATAGCGTGATATTTTTCGCTGGCGGTGAAGCCATTATCGCGCTGCTTACCGAACATAGTGACATTGTAAAAGCTGCGCTACCTTATCTTGGTTTAATGGTATTACTTCCTCTATTAGCGCATTGGTGTTTTTTGTACGATGGCGTATTTGTTGGTCTTACCCGAGCCAGCGCAATGAGAAATACCATGATAATAAGTGCGTTAGGGGTGTATTTCCCCGTTTGGTATCTCACGCAAGATCAGGGTAACGTCAGCCTTTGGTATGCTCTCCTTGCCTTTTTACTCGCTCGCGGTGTGACATTGGCCTGGAGCTTTTATCGTTTAGATAAACGCGGTGAGCTAGCGACACCGCAAAGCTAGTGTTTTATAACGCTTCGCTGACCTTACTTAGGGAAGGCGTGCTGAGCACGCTGACTCTCTCAGTTTTTCTAGGGCATCATTCAGTATTATTTTTTGCTACTGTGTTTTTTGCGCGGTTCTTTTTTGCACAATGATAATAGTGTGTAGTTCAGGGTGCTGATCGAATTCAACGTGACGAACAAACCCGCCTGCTTCTATCAATATTTCTATGTATCTATGTAGCCCCAGCGAGGCGTAGTAGACTTCTGGGCCCATCACTTCGTTTGTGTGTTGGCCGCTTTCACCTGTACCCCCACAGCTAAAAAGCAACACTCCGTTATCGTCTAAGTGATCCACTAGCTTCTTAAGCAAAGGCTCTTGCTGCGTTAGGGGAATATGCCAAAAGCTATCCCAAGCGCTAATAAACGAATAGTGCTTGGGGATAGTGAATGTACACACGTCGGCGCAATAGAAGGTATGAGCGGGTAATTGGGACGTCGCAATGGCCAGCATATCTTTAGAAACATCTATGCCTTCGTAAGCTAGCCCTGCGCTTTCGATAATCGGCACAAACCGATTGGTGCATCCGCAACCTATGTCTAGTGCGTAACCTCGTTTCTTTGGTTTGTCGTTATTGCTCGCTTCTCCCTTATTAGGCGCTTCACTCTTATCATGCGCTTCTCCCTTATCAAGCGCTTCGCTAGGCACCGTATCAGGCTCTTGTGATGGGGTGTCCGCTAAAAATGACAGTGCTTTTTGGTAGGCGGTTAACCCATTTTTCTGATTAAATTCAGGGCGAGTCCAAAGGTGTGTAATGGTGTCGTAGGCCTTGCCAGTTTCTTCAGGTGTCATATTCCCTCTGTTAGCTGAGCTTTTACTGGTTCAAGGTTAATTCATCTAGCAACAATGTATAGTGCAAAGAAGAGAAAAGGCGAAACCCGTTTAGGATATTGAGCGGCCAGACAGTAACACCTATGCAGTTTCGTTTGGTTAGGGCTTATATGTAGACATAACTAGGCATTACCCAAAACGCTATTATTCAAAGGGCTTTGGGCCAAATAGACAGCTAAAAGTGAATAGCCTGCAAAAAGAGCGTGATCATTTAAGCAGGCAGCACTACAGCTATTTTCTTACGATGTGCGTGGCACAGAGCTTGTTGCCTGCTGGGTCTCGCAAATAAGCAAGGTAAAGTTGGCGTTCCCCATTGCCTCGAATACCCGGTGGGTCCTCGCATGGCACGCCCCCATTCTCGCTTCCTACTTTATGCCATTCATCAACGATGTCTGGTGTTCGAGCGGCAAGGCCGAGTGTGGTGCCATTACCGTGTGTGGCAGCCTCTCCGTTAATCGGCTTTGTTAGCGCTAAAATACCTTTCGGCGTATAGTAAAAAACCCGTCCGTATTCATCAAAAACGCCTGGTTCGTATCCTAATACTCCTAAAATAGCATCGTAGAATTTCTTTGATGCTTCAAGGTCGTTCGCACCAATCATTACGTGGCTAAACATAGCTGTGTCCTCTGAAAATAGTAGGGCCAATTCCCCTTTATCAAAGTTAAGTTATGTGTGTTTCGCTACTTACCCTTTGCTAACGCTTTAGGGAGCTAATGCAAAATCTACCGCAGCTGAAGCATGGATAGCGGTAGTATCGTATAACTTAACTTTGGTGTGATGTTGTTGAACTAATAAGGCAATTTCTGTGCAGCCTAAAATGATGCCTTCAGCACCCTCGGCCGCCAGTTCATTTATAATGTCAATATACGCGTTACGGGATTCAACACAAATCACGCCCTTGCATAATTGTTCATAAATAATGTTATGAACCGTGTCTCGTTGTTGGGCATTTGGAGTAACAACATCAATGCCAAAAATCTCTTTAAGGCGTGATGTATAAAAGGTTTGTTCCATGGTGAAGCGGGTGCCCAGTAGCCCAACTTTCTTAACCCTATCTTGTTGCAACACGCACCCCGTAGCGTCGGCAATGTGAATAAGTGGAATGGTGATCTTCTGCTCTATGTCTGTTGCTACTTTGTGCATGGTATTGGTACAAATTAATATGGCTTTTGCACCCGCAGTTTCTAAGTGCTTCGCCTCGCGGATCAGTATATCGGCGGTTTTATCCCATTCTCCTTTATGCTGAAGCTGCTCTATGTGGGCAAAGTCAACGCTGCTTATTATCAGCGGTGCGCTGTGAAGGCCGCCAAGTCGAGCGTTTACACCACGGTTTATGGCTTGATAGTAACTGACCGTTGATTCCCAACTCATTCCGCCAAGCAGGCCCAGCTTCTTTGTTGTATTCACCACAGCTCCTTTTCATATTGTTAGGCACTTTGCGCAACCTCTAATCTACCTATAACCCGAGACGAGCGCTAGGCGAACATAAATGAACGGGAGACAGTTGCGCAATGTAGAGTATGGCGTATGGGTAAAACTGAGTGCAATCAGACTGGCTTACATAAAGAATAGGGCAAGAAGGTATGGCGTAGAGCCGGAAGAAATCAGAATTTAGGCGGTGGCTTTTTGTTTTTTATAAACGAAAAACGCTGAATAAAAATTCCCCAGTAACCCAACATGGCGATAGCGAAACCGACAAATAATATAAGAAGGCTCAGGTAATGCAGCGTGATATGAAGTTCACTTAAGGTAAACAACAGCAAGACGCCGACAACGAAAATAGATAGACCTATTTTGAATCGTTGCCAGCTTTTGTGAATGTCTTGCTTTAGCATGAGATAGTTATCGAGATATACACTTAAGCAAGTGCAATATTACGCTTAGTAGTAAGAGTGCTCACCCGCTTGGTGCTCAGTCGCATCGCGCACGCCCTTAAGCTCGCCAGCGAATTGCTCGACCATTTGCTTCTCAATACCTTCTTTAAGCGTTACGTCTACCATTGAGCAACCATTGCAGCCGCCGCCGAACTGAAGTATGGCGTAGCCGTCGTCAGTCAGTTCTGTCAATACAACATTGCCACCATGGCTCGCTAACTGAGGATTGATTTCCGACTCAATCATATAGTTGATTCGCTCAATTAATGGTGCGTCGTCAGACACTTTACGCGCTTTTGCATTAGGTGCTTTTAAGGTTAACTGTGAGCCCATCTGATCGGTAACGTAGTCAATTTCCGCTTCCTCTAAATAAGGCGCGCTTTCTTCATCTACGACCGCATCGAAACCATTAAATGGCAAACGGGTATCCGTTTCTTCAACCGCGTCTGGTGGGCAATAGGACACACCACACTCAGCCGACGAAGTGCCTGGATTTACGACGAATACACGAATATTCGTGCCAGACTCTTGTTTACTCAACAGTTTTACGAAGTGAGCCTGGGCTTCTTCTGATATAGTTATCATCAGCAAGTCCTACATATTTTGAAATTTGGATTATTGTATCAAATTTACCTGAGTAAAACAGTCAGGTATTAATTAAATAAATTATTCCAGTGAATCGAATTTGTTGAGAGGCGTGCACGTCGACACTATTCTCAACCATAACAACAAGACGGGAAGCGCTATGTTCGCGAAATTGCATTACACCGCCAAAAAGAATCCATTCTCACTCGTTTCATTATTAGCCATTGGTACCATCGCCTTTGGGGCAGCAGCCAGTCAGAAATCATTAGCACATCCCGCCTCTGCTTCAACTGTTACTATTGCACCTGATGTAGGCGGGCAGCCGGTGACAGCATACTTACCTGACACGGTATCCTACAACCCAGCTATTCCCACGCCTGAATCGATACTAGGCGCCAACATTGGCGAGTGGCATGTGCGTCACGACCAAGTCGTCAATTATATGAAGCTACTTGCCGAGAAGTCTGACCGTATCACCATTGAAGAAACCGGCCGTACTCACGAAAACCGCCCACTTCTGTTACTGACAATCACAGCGCCCTCAAATAGAAACAATATTGAGGCGATGAGGCAGCAACACATTGATGCAATGGAAAGCGGCAAGAAAGTAGGTAGCGATGCTCCCCTTATTTTCTACATGGGCTACAGTATTCACGGTAACGAGCCTTCCGGAACCAATGCTTCACTTGCGTTGGCTTATTATTTGGCCGCGGCTGAAGGTAAAGAAATTGATGCCTTGTTGAATAACAATATTGTGCTGTTTGATCCGTCTTTCAACCCCGACGGGCTTTCTCGATTTGCTCAGTGGGCAAATATGCACAAGGGCAAGCAGCTGGTTTCTGACAGTCGACATCGTGAACACGATGAGGGGTGGCCGTCAGGTAGAACAAATCATTACTGGTTTGATTTAAACCGCGACTGGCTATTGCTGGCGCACCCAGAGTCGCAGGCGCGAATTAAACAGTTTCATAAATGGCGCCCACATATCCTCACCGATTTTCATGAGATGGGGACAGACAGCACCTATTTTTTCCAGCCTGGTGTGCGCTCGCGTAAAAATCCACTGACGCCTGATGAGAACGTTACGCTAACTGAAGCGCTTGCCCAGTATCACGCTGCCGCGTTTGATGAGCAAGGGGAGCTCTATTTTACCCAAGAAGCGTTTGACGATTTCTACGCAGGCAAAGGCTCGACCTATCCAGATTTACACGGCAGTGTGGGTATTCTTTTTGAGCAAGCAAGCTCACGGGGCCACATTCAGGACTCTATTAATGGCAAGCTTGCCTTCAAAGACACCATAGCAAATCAAATTACTACGTCTTTAAGCACTTTTAGAGGCGCATTGGCAAATAAGGCTGCTATTCTCGATTATCAATCGGGTTTTGTTAAGAGCACAAAGTCACTGGCTGAAAAGGATGAGCAGGTAGGTTTTGTTGTTAGTGCATCGAATGACACAGCTCGCTTTAACGCATTTGTTGCATTGCTTGAACAGCATCATATTAATTACGAGGTGTTAACGAAAGATGTTGAGGTAAGCAAAGTTCGCTATGGTGCAGGTAGCGCGATTTATATTCCTTCAAACCAGCCTCAATACCGTTTAGTAAAGTCAATTTTCTCTACCCAAACCTCGTTTGAGAACAACACGTTTTACGATGTATCAACGTGGAATTTGGCTTTGGCTTTCAATTTGGATTACGCGCCTCTAGATAGGGGCGATGCGCGAAGCCTAAAACTTAGCGACAGCACCGCACTTGCACAACCCGCACTTAATGATATTCACCCAGAGGCATACGCGTATGCGTTTTCATGGCAGCAGTACTATGCGCCAGCCATGCTGCAAACGTTATTGGAAGCTGGCGTTAAGGTGCGTAGTAGTGAAGAAGCGTTTTCCGCTATTAAATACGATGGCAACAGCATTGAGCTTCAGCCTGGCAGCATAGTTGTACCGAAAGGGCTGGGTCAGCCAGAAAACTTGGCGGCCATTTTGCGCGATGCGCAACAGCAACTTCAGGTGCCTGTGTTTAGTTTGCGCAGTGGGTTAACACCCACTGGGCACGATTTGGGTAGCCGGAGCATGGCACCTGTTACCTTGCCACAGGTGTTAATAGTGGGCGGCGAAGGCACCAGTGAATACGAAGCAGGTGAAATATGGCACTATTTCGACACAAAAGTGGGGCTGGCTGCCAGTATTGTTGAGCAACAACATCTGACAAGCGCGCTTAATGATCCGAGCGTTACTTATACGCACCTTTTATTCCCTAGCGGTGGATATCGCTTTACCGAAAGTGAAAGAACTCAAATTGAACAGTGGGTGAAAGCCGGTGGCGTGATCGTGGGGCAGAAATCCGCGTTGCGTTATTTCGCTCAACATAAATGGTTAGACGTAGAAATTGTTAGTCGAGAGAGTATTGATAACGCGTTCGATGAAAGCGAACTCAGCTATAAAGATGGCGCATCGTTATACGCCAGAAAGTTGGTGGCTGGCGCTGTGTTTGAAGCCGATATCGACAATACTCATCCATTGTTCTACGGCTATGATGACGACACACTGCCCATGTTTAAAACCAATAATATGATAGTGGAGGCCAGTAGTTCACCCTTTATAACGCCTGCGCGCTATACTGATGAGCCTCTCATGGCTGGGTTTAGTGACAAACGAATGGTTGCGCTAATGGCTGAATCAACTGCTGTGACGACTCAAAAAATGGGTCGCGGCGTTGTCATTGGCTTTACCGACAATACGCAGTTTAGAGGGTATTGGTATGGCACGAACAAAATGCTGGCCAATGCAATCTACCAATCGCACTTTATTCGCTAAATCAGTTTGAAAGGCGCGGCGAATGCCGCGCTTTTCAGTATCACCGCTTCTGATCACTAGGCTTTCTGATACAGACTGCTTTTAGGCGGTGGCGTAAATGCCGCGACCCACACCTGAATGTGTAAATTTGGGTAGCGTTTTTTGAGCCTTTTACTCAATGTATTCACGGTTACGCCGGTGGTGAGTACGTCATCGACAATTGCAACGCTGAAGTTGCTGCCATCTTTATTACCTTGCGCTATTGCTATCTCATCATCGATACACCGTGTCGACAGGCTAAATACACGGCTTGCATTTTCGGCTCTCGCTATTTTGGATAAGTGATGCTGCACGCTAAAGCCCCGTCGTTTGGCCCACGACTGGTTAACTGGAATATTCAGCTCACTACTTATGCTTTCACACAGAAGCGTAGCCTGATTGTAGTGCCGTGTAGCAAGTCGCCATGCACTAATTGGCACCGGAAGCAGCACATTGGGCACTGATAAAGTGCACTGTCGCATTTTATGGACAAACCAGTTACTTAATACTTTTCCTGCCGTAAGGGAATGCGTAAACTTTAACTGGTAAACCAGCGATGACATTGGCCACGTATGAAGTCCCAAAACGCGTAACGCGTTATAGTGGCTATGCTTGACGTGGCCTGCCACAGGACCATATTGAAGTAAGTTACTTCCGTGCAACGTGGCATCGAAAAAAAATATGTCATCTTCACACCAGTGACATACTGGCGTAGGACTTGCCTGATAACATAGCAAGCATGAAAGGTTCATAGTGTTGATTCCATCAACTTCCTTGAATTGTCGAACGTCGACCTGTTTTCATTATTTCGTGTTGCCTCAAAAACACGTGACTGCCTAAGGAGGTGTAAATGGAAAGTTTGCATACAAACGGCGAGCTTGTCACCCGTACTCAGGGTACAGGCGTAGATGTGGTATTTCTTCATGGTTGGGGTATGAACAGCGGAGCGTTCACATCCTTTATTCCTTATTTAAGCGATAATTTTCGCGTCACCACCATAGATCTTCCTGGGTTTGGGGAAAATGCAGAGTTCGTCCCGTCACCGTATAACGTGGAAACATTGGCTCAATCCATTGTGAACCAACTGCCAGACCAGTGTGTGTTGGTTGGGTGGTCATTAGGTGGCCTGGTTGCGCAAAAGTTAGCGCTGTTAGCACCAGAAAAACTTACCGGACTGGTAACGATTGCTTCAACACCTCGATTTATAGCAGGGCCTTGTTGGCCGGGTATTGCTGCCGATTTACTTTCAATGTTCGAGACTCAGCTTGAAAAGAACTATCAGAAAACACTGGAACGTTTTTTGGCAATTCAAGCGATGGGCAGCGAAACGGCAAAGCAGGATATTAAGGCGATCAGAGAACAGGTAACCCAATTCCCAGATCCCGCCGAGGAAGCGCTTAAGAAAGGTTTACGCATATTGTCTACTGAAGATATGCGTCAAGACGTGGGGCGAATAACTACACCCACGTTACGATTGTATGGCAGGTTAGATAGTCTAGTGCCGACCAGCGGAATAGATCGTATATGTGAGCTACATCCGCAGGCTGATACCGTTGTTCTGCCTCATGCGTCGCATGCGCCGTTTATTTCACATCCTCAGCAAACTGCTGACATTTTATTTCGCTTTGCCGCTGGCGTTTACCAGCAAAAGGCGTCTTAATAAAGCGATGACATGAAGCTTCAAACCGCCGCTTGCCGATAGTTTGAAGCTTTTCTTATCTTTGACAGCTTAATAAAAATCGCCTGCTTACAATAAGTTAATGACAGGGTGTAATACATGTCTTTCCATTTGTGTGAAATTGGTTAATAATTGCACATGAGAGGTTAGGGGTAGTGTATGACAAGTATTGATGGTTTAGGTGCAGGCTCTGCATTTGCAGCGGCTCAATATGGTTTACAAAATGCCAGCGACGGAATTTCGCAGGCAGCATCAAATATTGCTCAGCGAACTGCTGAGGATGCGGTAGCACCCGCTCAACCTATTGCGACCAATACCGACACAATAAACACGTCATCGAACTCAACGTCTACCTCCACGCGTCTCACTGACGACTTAATCGCGCTCAATGTAAACGAACGTAATGCCCAAGCCTCTGCCAAAGTATTAGGTGTTGCCGATGAGATGCTTGGTACCGTCATAGACGTGCTTGCGTAGGTGGAACAGTTACGGTGAATATCGTTACACCAATCCTTAACGCTATTGCTTATCCCACGGCGAACATAAATACAGAGTCTGCACGTAGAGATAACGTGCAGCGTGAAACTATTCCCCAAGCGTCAGATTCCCAGCAAGGGGCTTCTCAAAAAGGCTTGGGGTCAGAAGCCGATAAAGCGAAGAGCCCCGGCCAGCCGCCAGCGCCGGTTACTTACGAACGCCCTCAGGTACAAACAGAACTTCAAGCTGCCTTTCAAAACGTATTTGGGCAACAGAAAGATAATGCGCAAGATGAGAGTGCAGGCAAGCAGGGCGCGCAAGATAGGCAACAAGAACAGCAAGAGAAACAAGACGCTGCTGAAATTGAGCAGTTAAAAGCCCGCGATCAGGAAGTGAGGGTTCACGAGCAAGCGCATGCTTCAACAGGCGGTCAGTACGCCGGTGCTCCGCAATATGAATACACTACAGGCCCTGACAATAAACGCTATGTGACCGATGGCGAAGTGTCGATTGATGTTTCAGAAGAAAAAACGCCTGAAGAAACGCTGAAAAAAATGGAGCAAGTGCGCGCAGCCGCCCTCGCACCAGCTGAACCTTCATCACAAGATTTAAAAGTGGCTGCAGAGGCTTCTCAAAAAGCCACAGAGGCCCGTAGCGAGATTGCCAAAGGCCAAACAGAAACGGCTTCAACAGGTTCTACCTCAGCACAAAGCAATGGCATTGTTGCAGACTCAGGGGCAGCCTTGCAGCCCGATACAAATATAGGCACCGCAACCGATTCTATTGCGAATATGGTGTTAGATAATCAATCCTCATCAGCAGACACACAAGGCTTTCAGGCAAATGAGTCTAATGTGATGCAAACACGAATTGGCCGAATTCAAAATGCTTATTTGCAAGCTTACACCCCCTCTAGAGAAGGTTTATCGCTTCAAGCATGATAACGTGCAATTAACGCTAGCTGCTTAATATTGCACGAACGATTTAGCCCGTCATATTAGCCCGTCATATTAGCCCGTCATAGCTAAGGGCTAAATCGCGAAAAAAGCACTTTCACTTCCCTTGCATTGCCTTCAAACCACCAGGGCTTAATAATCCAGTATTGCCTTTGTAAACGGATATTTAGGTGAGCCGCCAGTGATGTCTGAAAGCACCGAGTTCATGGTATCTACGTCGCTATCGAAGCCGCCGTGGGACGTGGCGGCGGTGGCATCACCTTCTTTCCCTTCACTGTACTTAAACGTCACGTTAGGCAGCGGCTGATTAAACACAGCCATACCTAACAAGGGCATCTCTGGTTTGGATTCAAACGCATTTGATACTAAATAGAGCAACGACTTCTGGTAAATACGCGCCACGTGGTCATCTTTTTCCAACGCTTCAGATAAGTTGTAAACCGTGGTCGATTCAATGTGTTTCCCTTCTATAAGCGCAGAGAGCTTTTCGTTGAACAAGGGGTAGCTAATGGCTGGAGCCAGTAAATGCAGACTCTTAATCGTTATGTTTTCATCAACTTTACACAGCCTAGATAGGCTGTGTGCATGAAAAATAGAGCCTGCCGAATGACCGACGACATGCAGCTTAATATCTGAATTGTCTTTCAAGTAGGCGGCCAATTGCGTTAGGAAATACGTACCATCTGATGTGGTACGGGTAAAAGGCGTGCAAGCGTCTGATTTCATTTCTCGCCACAGTGCGCCGCCTACTTTACGTGTTGCCCATTCTAGTATGCGGTCAGTGTAGTCAGTGAAGGCTCCAACTTTGTTGCTAATCTCTTTTTTCTTAAAGCCCAGAATATCTTTAAGTTCTTCTAGCATACCCGTGTCGTACATGAAGTGAATGGGGTAAATATCGTTTTTAAGAAAGGTGTCTTTCATGGCAGCAATGCGTTTAGCCGAAGCTTTTATGCTATTTAAGCCGCCGTGTGCATATAGCATTACATGGCGATGGTTACCGTCAGCAAGCTTTTCAATAATGGCATCAACATGATTTTTGTTGCTCCAGTATTTGCTTCTTGTATCAAAGTGACCATCGTCGAAGTGGACGAAGTGATCTTGAATACTCACTCGCGGTGTAGAGCGGGAAAATAACCCCTGTGCAATAGAGCGGGTAGCTTGGTGATAGGTGCCTGTACCTGAAATAGGAAGTGCGAGTTGAACAACCCACGCATCCATAACGTTTAACGCCCAGTCATCGTAACGCCAAAGTGCCAGACCTGACTTCTTCCAATCCGTCCCCCAGGAGTTTTGGATCCAGAACCCTTCATCGTTGTAGCCTACAATGGCAAACGCATGACCACCTATAGGCTCCGGTCTTAACTCTATGACATCGCCTTCACGGTCTTGCCAGCCTTCGTGAATTCTTGCAGACACAAAAATAACGCCCACTTCATTAAGCGCGGCGTGAAAATCGCTGATTTCCCGTTCAATGCGATAATAAGCCCCTAACCGGTGGTTGCTGGCATTATTAGCAATGGCTAGGGTCATATCAAACTCGTTGCTGTGCTTTATATCTTCAGTTAGTGAGTAGTTACATACTCCGCTGTTATACCAGCCTTTAATCGCACCGCGGCAGCTTGAGCCCTCATAGGCTTCGCCTAACCATTCATCGTGACGTTTGGCCATAGCATAAAGCATCCACGGGCTAACAGTATGTTTTCGGCCCTGCTGACGATAAATGAAATTGATGGTTGCCGCCAATGCGAAGCCCGTACAGGCACCATCTTTCCCTTGATCTAAGATAACCAAATTGCCCGGCGGGTCGATAAAAGGCTTAAGTGGAGTAAGATTTGGCTGGTAATAACGATCCCGAAGGTCGGGGTAATCGGCGCTGACATTCAGCATGTTTTTTGAGACAGGCGAGTTCATAAAATCATCCTTTGATGAGGGCAGATAATCTTTGCTGTACAGTTGGATGATTACGCTCGTACACCAAAGGTTAGGGCCCTTAGCTCATTATGGTTGTCCGAAAGTGCTGCCTAGAAAAAGGCTGTGGTCAAATGAGCAACATTACCTTCGTTAAACGTTAAGGCTCTAAAAGCATGTCAACGGCCTTGTTAAACGCTACCAATATACGAACTTCGGTTTCGGTGTGACCCACACCTCTTCATTATTTCGGTATTCTCTATTTTGGTGCTTTTGGCTAAAGAGTTTTTGGGCACATAAAATTTCCATGCGCCCGAACTAATGTACCACAATCTAATGTAGCAAAAACGGCAGGCTAAATGGAAGCGTGATACAAAAAGAGCCTGTCAGTGACAGGCCCTCTATAAGCAACAGTAAATTATGGTGAATCGCTACTGTTTACTTTTTTGCTTTAGCAAAGGCATCGGCAAAAGCGTTGCCCATGGCGCTGTTTTGAGGCTGGCTGTTGCGATTGCCGCCACCCTGATTTGAACGCGGGTTTGCTTTTGCTTTAGCACGCCCAGCCCCTTTATTTTGTGGTTTTCCTGCTGCTGGTTTGCCGCCTGCATTATTGCTTTGACTCGGTGTATCGTCTAAGCGCATGGTGAAGGAAATACGCTTGCGCGGTACGTCTACTTCAAGCACTTTTACTTTGACAATATCGCCTGCTTTAACTACCTCGCGTGGGTCTGAGATAAACTTGTTAGTCAGTGCTGAAATATGCACCAGTCCATCCTGATGTACGCCTACATCAACAAACGCGCCAAAGTTGGCCACGTTGCTAACCACACCCTCTAAAATCATGCCTGGTTTAAGATCGTTAATGGTTTCAACGCCTTCTTTAAACGTGGCAGTTTTAAACTCTGGACGAGGATCGCGGCCTGGCTTATCCAGCTCTTTTAGAATGTCTTTAACCGTTGGCAAACCGAATGCGTCGCTGGTAAAGGTATCTGGCGACAGGCTTTTTAGAAGCTCGGTATTGCCGATGATGTCATTAACAGCAACCGCGGCCGTATCTACAATTTTATCTACCACTGGGTACGCTTCGGGGTGAACCGCAGAGGCATCAAGTGGGTTGGTGCCGTTTACAATGCGAAGGAAGCCTGCCGCTTGCTCAAAGGCTTTAGGCCCTAAACGTTCGACTTTCAATAGCGCTTTACGGTCTGGGAAAGCACCATTGGTGTCTCTGAAATTAACAATGTTATGCGCAAGTGTTTTATTTAAGCCCGATACGTAGCTCAACAGCGCAGGCGATGCAGTGTTTAAGTCAACGCCAACTGCGTTTACACAGTCTTCAATAACACGGTCTAGCGATTTGCCTAACTGGCTTTGGCTTACGTCATGCTGATATTGGCCTACACCAATAGCTTTAGGTTCAATTTTAACCAGCTCTGCCAGCGGGTCTTGCAAGCGTCGAGCGATAGACACTGCGCCGCGGATTGAAACGTCAAGGTCAGGCAATTCTTTTGAAGCAAGCTCAGAGGCTGAATACACCGATGCACCCGCTTCACTGACCATAATTTTTTGTGCGGTAAGCTCGCTGTTGTTCTTGAGCATTTCGCCAACGAGCTTGTCGGTTTCGCGCGAGCCTGTACCGTTGCCAATGCTGATCAAATCTACCTTGTATTGTTTGCATAACGTGGTGAGAGTACGAATAGATTTATCCCACTGGTTTTGTGGCGCATGCGGAAATATGGTGTTGGTTGCGACCACTTTACCTGTGCTGTCTACGACCGCTACCTTAACGCCGGTTCTCAAACCTGGATCTAAACCCATAGTGGTTTTTGCACCTGCAGGTGCAGCCATCAACAGGTCGTTTAGGTTTTTAGCAAATACCTCAATGGCTTCTTCTTCTGCGCGTTCTCTAAGGGCGCTGAAGAGCTCAGTTTCCATGTGTAAACCAATTTTGATTTTCCACGTCCACTGTACAACTTGAGCTAAGAAGTCATCTGCACCACGGCCGCGGTGCATAATATCGTAATGGCTGGCAATAATATGTTCGCAATGCGATGGGCCGTTGTCTTCTGACTGCGGGTCGGCATCTAGCTGAATGTGTAGCATGCCTTCGTTGCGGCCTCTAAACATAGCCAACGCGCGGTGAGATGGTACGTTCTTGTACTTTTCACTGTGTTCGAAATAGTCTTTATATTTGGCGGCTTCTTGCTCTTTACCTGATACAACCGTGCTTTTTACATAAGCATTTTCAGTTAAGTACTTGCGCACTTTTGCCAGCAGTGTAGCGTCTTCGGCGAAGCGCTCCATTAAGATATAGCGGGCGCCTTCTAACGCTGCTTTAGTATCAGCAATGCCACTGTCTGCGTTAACGTATTCGCTTGCTGCACTTTCAGCATCGGTATCTGGGGCAGAAAATAAGGTATCAGCTAAAGGTTCAAGGCCTGCTTCAATAGCAATCTGGCCTTTAGTGCGCCTGCGAGGCTTGTACGGTAAGTACAAATCTTCCAAGGTAGTTTTGCTGTCAGCACTGGTGATACTGCTTTTAAGCTCGTCGGTTAGTTTGCCCTGTTCCTCTATAGATTTAAGGATTACATCGCGGCGCTCTTCAAGCTCTCGCAGGTAGGTTAAGCGCTGCTCCAAGGTACGCAGCTGTGTGTCATCAAGGCCTTGTGTCACTTCTTTTCGGTAGCGCGCGATAAAAGGTACGGTAGACCCTTCATCAAGAAGTTTAACAGCGGCAGTTACTTGCGAAGGTTGAACGCTAAGTTCATCTGCAATTTTATTGATAATCATAAGTCGCTCTAAGATACTAAAAATTCGCGTCAGGCAATGGCGAATAAACGGTGTGTGAAAGGCTTATATACACAGCGTCGGTAGTGAAAATAGGAGCGGTGAGTATATCACCGCGGTGTAGGGAAAGTCGTCTGATCATTGTGTTACCAATGGGGGATTAAATAGGGCATATTAGTGCTCACAGTTTGTCTGTTGCATCGTACCAAATACGGTTTATCCACCACTCTTTCGTGCCCGTTTCGGTTTTTACAACAAACTCATCGTCTTCTTCTTTGCCAAGCAGTGCTCGCGCCATCGGAGAGTCGATAGAAATGTAATCCTTTCGGCCGAAAATTTCGTCGTAGCCCACGAGCCTAAGTTCCATCACCTTGCCCGCTTCGTTTTCAATTTCAACCCAGGCACCAAAGAAGACCTTACCCTCTTGCTGTGAATCGTAGTCCACAACCTTTAGGTTTTCCAAGCACTTGCGAAGGTAGCGTACGCGGCGATCAATTTCCCGTAACTTCTTCTTATTGTACTGGTAGTCGGCATTCTCGCTTCTGTCACCAAGGCTCGCTGCCCAGGTTACCTTGCGAGTAATTTCAGGTCGTTCTTCACGCCACAAGAAATCCAGTTCTTGTTTAAGCTTTAAGTAGCCCTTTCGAGTGATAAGCGGTGTTTTCACAATGTCCTATAAATAATCCAGCTAATTACCCCTACTTTATGTGGGTAATAAGGCAAAACGCAATCTTTCTGTACGTCAAAAAGTGACAAAAGAGCCAGATTGAATAATTATTGAACATAAACCTTTCGTTTAGTGTCGTAGTATAAATAATAGTCAAACCATTAGGGGAAATGAATGCGTAACAGGATACCAATGTTGAACCGTCGAAGGTCGGGGAACGATCCGTTCCAAACCAGCGGTACTATCATCGGTTTTATGCTGTTTTTAAGTGGCGCGCTGTTATTGTTGTATGCCTTGCTTGATATCGTTGTTCGCTTAAATAGTATGCAAACCGTGATATATCTTATTTTAGGTTGTGCTATGTATAAGGTGGGTCAGTCTCTGTTAAATCATTTTGCTACGTTTAAGGTACACACAGAAAGACGGCGCGCCCCTCAGCGTTAAAACCTTTTGTTTTAAGCACCAAGTTTTAAGGCGAAATTGTTCCAAAAAGGCTTGGAATAGACCGTGAAATTTGGTCGATTTAGACTAAGCTTATTAGTGTAATTCGAGGCACCAAGCATATTGAATAACCCACTTTACTATTTGGGTACGCGCGTGGTGAAAACCCACTGGCTCGTAGGGAAAAGGTAAGCAAGGATCACGCTGACTCACTAAAACAAAAAAGCCGACGCTATGCGTCGGCTTTCTCTTTTTCTTAAAGCACTAACTTATTCCGCTGGCGCTTCTGCTTCAGGCTTGACCACTTCTAGCAACTCAACGTCAAAGATAAGCGTCGAGTTTGGCGTGATTGCGCCAGTAGAACGCGCACCATAAGCAAGTTCAGATGGGATATGGAAGCGATACTTTGCGCCTTCTTTCATCAATTGAACGCCTTCAGTCCAACCAGAAATAACGCGATTAAGTGGAAATTCTGCTGGCTCGCCACGCTTGTAAGATGAGTCGAACTCTGTGCCATCTAGCAAGGTGCCACGGTAGTGAACTTTAACCATGTCTGTCGCTTCTGGGCTTGCACCCTCGCCTTCTTCAAGTACTTCGTACTGAAGACCAGACTCGGTAGTTACCACACCTTCTTTCTTACCGTTTTCTTCTAGGTAAGCTAGGCCAGCTTCAATATTTTTTTCAGCGGCTTGTTCCGCCATTTCTTGCTGCTTAGCGCGAAGTACTTCTTCGCCTTGTTGAGCGATTTGCTGAATCTGCTCTGGCGTAAACTTAAGGGTGTCGTTTAGACCGTCTTTAAAGCCTTGTTGTAGCGCATCTTGGTCTAATGTTAAACCCAGTTGCTCTTGTTGTTCGGCACGGTTGCTAACGAACAAACCCATGCTTGCGCCCATGGCGTAAGCTTGCTTTTGCGTATCTGTCATTTCTTCTGCTGAAACAGAAGTTGTTTTTGCACTATCAGCGCTTGTAGAAGCGGCCTCATCAGATGTATTTGGCTGGCAAGCGAAAAGGCCTAGCGCAGCGATAGTAGATAAGGCAACGAGCGACTTCTGCATAAAAACGTCTCCATAAATTTTTATCATCATGCGTCTATGTCTATACTGCTGCATCCAAGGCAGTGTGCACGATAGTTAAAGATGCGTGATCCATGCTATGTTAAACCTAGCGTTTACAAAGCGAAACCCATTTGATTATGTTTAGGCCTCAAATGTTCCATAGAATAGCGTTACTCATCGTACTTATAGGTAATTCCATGGGATGCTCTGTCCCTGATAGTACGCCAATACAGCAGTGGCGTCATGTAGAAGAAGGCGCCTATGCCGCAGATATTTCTACCGACGGCACGTTAGCGGTGGTTTCTGGCGTGAATAACGGGGTAAACGTATGGCGAATTGGACAAAGTGATCCCCTTTATCACTGGAGCCACCAAGGTGAAGGTGACAACCTGGTCATGTCAGTGCATATTAGCGCCGACAAAAGCTATGTTGTGACCGCTGACCGCGAGGCGTTTGCCTTATGGAGTCTGGAGACCGGCGAGCCTGAAGGTTTTTGGCGCATTGACGAGTCATCAATTAGAGATGTGGTGGTTACCAATAATGGTAACGGCATATTGGTGGCGCGCTCAAATGGCAAAGTTATGTACTTTGAACCTCGTACTTCGCGTCGACTAGAGTTTTTAGGGCATCAAGAAAAGGTTAACTCCATTGATATTTCCCCTAATGGTAAGTTCGCATTGACGGGGGGCAACGATTACATAGCGTATTTATGGAGCACTGACACTGGGCAAATAATTCATACATTCACCCACCCCACGCGAGTAACAAAAGTAGCGCTTGATGATGAAGGCCGCTTTGCTTTTACTGCGGACAGCCAGAGCAAGTCGCAAGTGTGGAATGTGCAAACCGGGCAGCCTGTGGCATCCCTCAAATATGCAGCGCGTCAGAAAATCTTCACAGACGTTGAGTTTTCCAAAGATGGTCAGTTTTTACTAACAGGCTCTCCCGCCAGAAAAGTATACCTGTGGGATTTGGAAACTGGCGAGCAAGTGCAATCCATTCAGGTTGCTTCACGAGAGTCAGTTTCACCACCAACCGCAGTTGTGTATGGCGTCGCCTTCCTCCCCAATGATAATATATTGTCCATAAGCAGTAGTGGCCTTGCCGAAGAATGGCAACGAGAGAGATAGAGAATTTACATGACAGATAAAAGCGCTGAGCATTTACAACAGCAAATAGATAGCGCGAATAGCTATATCGAAGAGCTTCAAACTAAAGTTGCGTTTCAGGAGCACACCATTGAGGCGCTAAACGATGCGCTGTCTTCGCAACAAAAGCAGCTTGACGATTTAGCCTTTAAAGTACGCCATGTCGTTGACCGCGTTAAGTCTATCGAGCCGTCTAATATTGCTAAGCAGTCAGAAGAAACCCCGCCTCCGCATTACTAGAACAATTGAAGCGCACTAGTAATTGCAACGCGGTATTCATTTGGATCACGTCCATTGGCGATGACACTTATTGCGGGGCGCTCATCGTGGGGAGAGGCCTGTGAAGACATCAAAGGCGCTTCGTTGATGTGCAGTAGTGTTGAAAAAACATCACGCTAGTTCATCTTGTTATGAGTTAGGCGAAGTCTTCATTTAGCCAGAATATACATTTGAATTACACTTGCGCCCCGATACAAAGGCTTCAGCAAAAAGAAGCCTTTTTTACTATTTAAGAGAGTGAGTTATGAGCGATTTTGATATGGATGCGTTTGATAGCATCGATTTTGACTCTGTTGAGCAGTCAGTAGCAGAGAAACAGGCTGAAAAAGACAAGCAAGAGAGTCAAGAGATTGAAGGTATGCGCGACGGCGCCAACGACTGTGGCGATAGCTGTACTATTTAAGCGCGCTCAGCGGCGAGGGCTCTTAATTTTCAGAGCCTTCCGGCGCTTCCAACTTATCCAGCTCGAGTCTATCCAACTCTATACTTTTCTCCACATCGCCGTTAAAAGCTTCGATAAATGCATTTTTTAAAATCGCGGTAAATGCCTCCCATGTTTGGGTGTCAGGGCTTGATAAATCGCCTTCAACAGGAATGCGTGTGGCAATTTGGTCTTCGCTTTGGTTTTCAAACAGTTCGGTGACAAACGCGGAAATGGCTTCGATACTGCCCTCAATAAAACCATCGCCGTCACGTTCAATGTCACCCTTCCAAGAAAATACCTCCACATTATGCAAAATGGGTTTGATATAGCCTTTTACTTTCCCTTCATTAGACGCCACTTCAGCCGCAAGCGTGAGTGTGCCGGCTTCCAGATCAAACGGTGCGTAGGTATCAAGTAGGTTCTTAAAGTTCACTAGTCCAACGTTGTCAGCTTGAATATCAACGTCAAATGTGGGGGCTGTTGTTGCGGGGTTGAGTTTAGCGTTTAAGGATATCGTGCCCTGCTGTGCCGTTTGTCCTTGCGCTTTGGCCGTTGCTACACGTGAGTCTGACAAGTTGTCGCTATTCACCAAGTTATTCACTTCAAGCTGAATATCATGAAGCGCAATGTCGATAGCCGGAGAAGTATCGGGGTTGTGGAAAGCGACTTTTCCTTGGTTAATAGTTAGCTTATCGATGCGTAACGGGAAGAGTTGGTCGGCGATAGATAACCAGTTTTCATCCTTACCAGACTGGCTTCTCTCCTCCGTGTTGCCGTCTACAAAATTAATCTCGGGGGAATTAACAATGACTTTTCCCACCGCTGCACCTTTGAAAAGCTGTGACCATGAAAGCGTAAACTCCACATAGTCAGCTTTAAATAGCGGCCTATCTACTTGCCCGTTCGCCTTATAAAGCAAAACATGTTCTAAACTGTATGCGCCGCGCCATAGCATTAAATCTACATCGCCCACGCGGCCGTTATACTCTTTTGACTGACTCAGCGTCGTGTTGATGTATGACGCTGCGGCGTAAGGCAAGTAAAGTCTTATGGCAATAAGCGTAAGCAACAAGGCTATAAGGACATAGCAGGCACGTTTTTTAGCATGTTTCATATTTCACTCCTTTGCGAAGGAAATACAAAAATTATGCCTGAGCAACCTCTTTCGTTAGGTAACGAGGATACCCAGCGTTGGCGTGGCATGAAGAGACGTTTGCAAAAAGCCTGAGCACAGCGTTGTAAGGTGTTACACAGGCTTAACGGTAAGATTTACTGAGACGTGGGTAGGAATGTTAGTGCGGTTTAAAGATGCCAATCACATTTTCGTTTGAGCGTGTGGCGGCACTCACCTTTTCATCAGTTTGCGCTTCATTGTATCCACACGCAACGCACTCCAACTTTTCTACGTTATTTTCAAAATATAACGAAATCGTATCTAGCTCTTGGCATTTTGGGCACGTAGCCCCTGCAACAAAGCGGCGTTTTACACGTTTTGACATACATACACCTTTGGAGAATTTCGCGATTATTATACCTTGAAATGGTAAGTGTTGATCAGCTTTTACCTTAAGTTTTTGATATTATACGCGCCCTAGTTTGTTCCATCACAGGTTACTCATGATAAAGCTTTCAAATGTATCGCTACTTCGCGGTCGCAAAATGTTGCTAGAAGAGGTGTCGGCGCAGGTTTTTCCAGGCCACAAAGTAGCGCTGATTGGCAGCAACGGCTGCGGAAAGTCCACGCTTTTTGCACTGCTGAGAAGTGAGTTAAGTGTCGATGCTGGCGACTGCAGCGTACCGAATGACTGGCGAATTGTAAGCGTGGCACAGGAAACGCCAGCAACTGACCGGACCGCGATAGACTATGTGGTGGACGGTGACAAACATTTACGTAATCTACAGGCGCAATTAGAAGCCGCTGAAAAAAGCGGCGACGGTGTAAAGATTGGCCAAATTCACGGGCAGCTCGAGCAAGCGGGAGCATACGACGTGGAAGCTCGCGCAGCGACCATTCTGTCGGGTCTTGGGTTTACCAATGTGCAGTTAAGCGCACCAGTTAGCGATTTTTCAGGCGGCTGGCGTATGCGCCTAAACCTAGCTCAAGCGCTGCTTTGTCCTTCAGACTTACTGCTGCTTGATGAACCTACTAACCACTTAGACTTAGACGCCGTTATTTGGCTAGAGAAATGGCTTCAACGCTACGCGGGAACGCTGTTGCTGATTTCTCACGATAAAGCCTTTATCGACAACACGGTTGCGCAAATTATCAGTGTTGAACAACAGAAGCTTATCACCTACACCGGTAACTACTCGTCTTACGAAACCCAGCGCGCTGAACGTATTCGCTTGCAAAACATTGAATATGAAAAGCAGCAGCAAAAAGTAGCGCACCTCAATTCGTTTATTACCCGGTTTAAAGCTAAAGCGAGTAAAGCTAAGCAAGCGCAAAGTCGTATTAAGCAGTTGGAGAAAATGGAAACCTTGTTGCCAGCCCATATGGCAAGCCCATTTAGCTTTTCTTTTGCGCCGCCGTCGGCACTGCCTAACCCGCTTGTGCAAATGGAGAAGATACAGCTGGGTTACGACGACCATATTGTGCTGCAACAGGTGAAACTCAATTTAGTACCTGGCAGCAGAATAGGTCTTCTAGGTCGAAACGGGCAGGGTAAGTCTACGCTAATCAAACTATTGGCGGGTGTGCATGCGCCAAAGCAAGGTATTTTTAATACGGCTAAAGGCCTTAAGATTGGTTACTTTGCTCAGCATCAGTTAGAAACATTAGATGCTAACGCTACTCCGCTTCTTCATTTGCAGCGCATTGACGAAAAAGCCACCGAGCAGCAACTTCGCGACTATCTGGGCGGATTTGGATTTAATGGCGATGAAGCATTAGCGCCCGTGGCACCCATGTCGGGCGGTGAAAAGGCGCGCTTAGTATTGGCGTTAATTGTTTATCAGAAGCCTAACTTATTGCTGCTGGATGAGCCTACCAACCACTTAGATTTGGAAATGCGCCATGCGCTAAATATCGCGCTTCAAGGTTTTGAAGGCGCCATGGTACTGGTCTCGCACGACCGCTTCTTACTCTCCTCGGTATGTGAAGATTTCTATTTGGTAGACAGTGGCGAAGTTGAACCATTTAAAGGCGACTTGGACGACTATCGCGACTGGATTTTAAAACAGCAGGCAGCGGAAAAAGCCAAGGCCAATAGCGACGCCAAAAACGAAGAGCAACAAGAGACTGGCGCGCAGAGTAAGCCGGAACGCAAATTAGATCGTAAAGAAGAAAAACGCCGTGAAGCCGAGTTTAGGCAAAGGGTTGCGCCACTTAAAAAAGCCATTGAAAAACACGAAAAAGCCATGGAGAAATGTGGTGCTGCTTTGGCTGAGGTGGAAGCGTCACTTGCCGATACTTCGCTTTACAGCGAAGACAAAAAGGCGCAGCTTATGGGCCTACTCGACAAGCAAACTCAGCTTAAGCAACAGCTTGAAGAAGAAGAGATGGCATGGCTAGATGCCCAAGAGCAAATTGAGCTAAAACGAGAAGAGTATGACAATGCCAACGCCTAATATCGAAAACCGCGCGTTTTGGGAGTATAGCGTTTCTCGCTATACCAAAGGTGATATGGCTCCTCTTGCGCTTTTACTGCAAGACAACCACAAGGTTAATGTAAACGTTCTCTTGCTGATTTGCTGGTGTTTAGAGAATAATGTCATCATTAATTTGCCACAGCTTAAGGCAGTGATTGCGGCATCAAGTGCGACCGAAGAAAAGTTACAGTATCACCGTGCAAGGCGAAAGGCTGCGAGCCCCGAAAAAGGCGGAGACCAAGCAGAATATGACGCACTCAAAGCACAAGAGCTAGAGCTTGAAAGACAGCAGCAGCACGATATTGTTGCGTCGTTCAATGAGCAGCCAGTCACGCATCTGGGTCTGGGGCAATCTGTATCGTCTAACGTATTTAACGCGTCTATCGCAGCGTTTATAAATGCATACGGACTGCGAGACAACAACGAGGCGCGCCAACTAGTGAGCCTAGTGGTTAACCAACTATCGTAAAAACACAATAAGAACACAAAATGAGTAAATCAGCGCTATCGCATGGAAAGATAATAAAAAGCAGCTTTAAGGTGCCAGGGTGGGCGAAGAACCGTCATGTGCAAACCATATGGCCGCGTTTTATTCAAAAGCGGTTGCCTTTGTCTTACGACATGGAGCGTCTCACATTACCCGATGACGACTTCGTCGATGTGGCGTGGGGGCCAAAACCGCAGGAAACATCGGGTATCGTGGTGATGTTTCATGGTTTAGAAGGCAGCATTAAGTCGCATTACGCGAACGATATGATGGCGCAACTTTCTGTGAATGGTTGGCAGGTGGTGATGATGCACTATCGCGGCTGTAGCGGCGTGCCAAATTTAAAAGCGCGGGCGTATCACAGTGGAGAAACAGAAGACCCCAGCTTTTTCTTAGAGTGGCTTCACGATAAATTTCCACGAATTCCTAAAGTGGCCATCGGCTTTTCCCTTGGCGGCAATATGCTATTGAAACTGTTGGGCGAAAACCCTGCGCAAAAGTGGCTTAAGGCAGCGATTGCCATTTCTTCACCTCTTAAACTTTCTGAATGCGCTAAATCAATTAACCAGGGTTTTTCTCGCGTATATCAAAAGTATTTACTTACTAGCATGAAGGATACGCTGCGTAAGAAAATGGAGTACATCGATTATCGCAAGCTTATACAGCTAACAAAAACTGATGTGGAAGAGATCACCAGCTTTACCCAATTCGACGAGAAGATCACAGCGCCGCTTCACGGCTTTGCAGACGCTCAAGACTACTATGAAAAGTGTAGTGCGTATCACTTTTTAAGCGCGATCCACTGTCCTACACTGGTATTACATAGCATTGATGACCCCTTTATGAATCACTTAATTGTGCCTAAGGAAGAAGAGCTTGCGCGCAACGTTACCGTGGAGCTAAGTGAACGAGGCGGTCACGTTGGGTTCATGCAAGGTTCTATATTAAATCCTAAAGTATGGCTGCACGAACGGGTGAAACGTTTTGTAAGTGAAGCCTTACCTGTAAATACTACGTGTCGTTATGTCAGCCGCTAATGTTGATGTTCTAATAATTTACCCAAACGCTTTTTATCAGGAGTGTGAATGATAATCCCCATTGACGCGCTAGAAGCCGATACGCTTTATAGCCTGGCTGAGTCTTTTGTTCTGCGAGAGGGCACGGACTACGGCGCTGAAGAAGTTGCGCT
The DNA here is from genome assembly GCF_022348305.1 of Alteromonas sp. MmMcT2-2. Classification (NCBI taxonomy): domain Bacteria; kingdom Pseudomonadati; phylum Pseudomonadota; class Gammaproteobacteria; order Alteromonadales; family Alteromonadaceae; genus Alteromonas; species Alteromonas sp. MmMcT2-2. The sequence continues at coordinate 329,910 of NZ_JAKRFA010000001.1, read as the reverse complement.
AGATGTGAAAGTGCAGCAAGTGTTAAACAGACTCAAGTCGGGTGAGGCGGTGCTGGTCTATTCAGAGCTTCATGAAAGTGTAGATATCAAAAGAAAAGAAGATATTGAGCCAAGCGAAGCTGAAGAACAATAGACACAAAAAAGCCGGGTCGAGCAACCCGGCTACCTACCTGAGGAGAGGAAGGCTTAAAACGCGTAACGTGCAGTTACCTGCATAATGTCTAAATCATCAATGATTCTGTAGTTTGCACCCACAGCCCATTGTGGCGTGATGTAATAGTTAGCGCCTACTCTAAATGTCGCTTCACCATCGTCTACATCGTAGTAGCCAACTTCACCCGCCAGCTCTACCTGCTCTGTGATCATCGAGCGAAGGCCAGCATTGATGCTGTAACCTGTTTCGTCGTTTACGTCACCGTCAATACGCTCTAAGTTGGCACCAAAATACGCGTCTGTTGTCGCGTTAACCGGTAAACGGTAACCCGCACCTAGTGTCAGCATATCAAAGTCAAAGTTGCCCTCTTCAGAGAAGCTATACTCGCCGTTTAGGTACCAGTTGCTATTCAATAAGTATTTACCGTTAACGGTTAAACCGTCTGGTTCAAAAGACTCATTGTCGTCAAAGTCCATTTTGGTGTAACCACCTTCTACGTAACGCCAGTCAGGCTTGTCGGCCATAGCTGTAAGAGGAAGTGTTGCCGCAGTTAGTGCTGCTGCAATAAGTGTGAATGATTTACGCATGTGATAACTCCTTAGTATGTTCAGTAACCCACCTTGTTCACCGCAAACGTTTTCGTTGTTTAAACACGTTCTAGGTACTCTATAAAGCTCTAACCTTTTCATAATGGTTCTAGTCTTTACACAATGGCTCTAGACAGTTTGCAAAACGTGTTGCAAGTCAGTGCTTTACGACACACTGCAAAAGGCTACTTGGTTGATGAACACAAAGCCGTACTTGCCTTCATGCCATCTTTATTATTTCCGTTAAGAAATAGTGACCGATTTATTTATCAACATGATGAATAGCAAAGCGTTTGCCAACTTCGTACTAAATCACTATTTTGATATGTCTTAATTTATCTATGTCGCTAATATTTATAGATAAAATACGTCTGGCTTTTTAGAGGCTACACATTTGAAATGTTCAAAATCAAAGTTTGATGTATTCCTAGTAAAACGTTGGCACACAAAACTGTCTCTAAAAAACAACAGTTATCCTTTTGTCTAACTCATCGGACATTTTTACAAGCCAGTGTTCTCCAATAATTCACAATGTGTGTGTTTGTAAAGTATTGTAAATTATGAAAAATATAAAAAATAACGGCGACTATTTCGTGTTGGAACAGCTTTTGCTCAAGTCTCTGTGTGTTATCCAACATTCACTTTAGCCCTTCGGCAAGGAATTCGGTTTTTCACGATATTAGTGGATAAAGAAAGGAAGAGAGCGCCTTTCTCGCGTGGCTTCAATCAATACCGTTTTTGTAAATGACGCTTTTCAGTAAGTAAGGCGTGTAACGAGTTGTTGATGGTCATCTGGATAACCATTGTTTTCATAAGGAGAGGACAAATGGCTAAGCCAGTTTCGATTTTCGGTAAAGATTTACAAACGAATGTGCGTCAGCGCAATAAGCTGTCACACCTTCTTTTAGCGATGAGCAGTGTCATCGCATTATTTGCGTTTCAACAAGCCGGTGCAGTTGAGGTTAACAACGACAATCAGCCTCAAAAAGCATCGCCGGTTCTTCAGTCAATTATTGATGCTGCACGCCAGTCAGCGACAGAGAGCTACGAGCAGGACGATCACGGGTTAAACAGCAAGCTTAAAGAAATTGACTACACCACGTATCGTTCAATTCGCTTCAAGCCCGAGCAGAGTCTGTGGCATGGCGAGAATGACTACGAACTGCAGTTTTTTCACCCGGGGTTTTTATATGAATACCCTGTCACTATCCACACTATTGGTGAAAGCAATAAGCCTGAACGCCTAGCGTTCAACAGTGACATGTTCAACTACGACGGGTCTGCGTCGGGGTTAGCTGGGCTAACGGACGAAAAGTCAGGGTTTGCTGGATTTCGCGTTCACTACCCTATCAAGAACGAAGAGTACAAAGACGAATTTGCTGTATTTTTGGGGGCATCGTACTTCCGTCTTGTAGGTAAAAATCAAGTGTACGGTATCTCTGCACGAGGTCTTGCGATTGATACGGCGCTAGCCAAAGGCGAAGAGTTCCCCCACTTCACTGAGTTCTGGGTCATAGAACCGAGTGAGGGTAAACCTATTACTGTTTATGCGCGTCTTGAAAGCCCTTCTGTAGCGGGCGCGTACAAATTTGTTATACAGCCTGATATTGATACCAGCGTTAAGGTAGAGAGTTGGTTATTTGCCAGAGATGACGTGAGCAAGCTAGGCATTGCACCGTTTACCAGTATGTTCTTGTATGGCGAGAACACAGAAAAGCGCCATGACGACTATCGTCCAGAGGTGCATGATAGTGACGGTGTACTCATGGTAACTCACGCTGGTGAAGAAATTTGGCGCCCACTGACTAATCCTGCACGCCTTCAAGTCACGTCACTTAGCGACGCAAACCCTAAAGGATTCGGCATGCTTCAACGCGACGGCGAATGGGATAATTACCTCGACGCAGAGGCCAATTACCATATACGCCCAGGGCTATGGGTGACGCCAGAAGCTGGTTTTGAGAAAGGCCGATTAGAAGTCGTCGAAATTCCGACTAAATCCGAAATACACGACAATATCGTGGCTTTTTGGACGCCTGAAAAGCCATTCAATTCGGGCGAATCACTGTATTTCGCTTACGAGCTTAAAACCGTAGAACAAAATCCGTTTGTCAGTGAACTGGCCTCAGTTGTACGTACCCGCCAAGGCAAGGCTGTGTTGCCGGGTGACGAGTTTAAAAACGACAGTCTAAATACGACACGACAGTTCAGCGTGGACTTCAGCGCGCCTTCTGCCATTGCTTTTGATAACGAGTCGATGAAGTTGGTGGTACAGGGTACTAACGGCACGATTTCTCAGCAGCGACTTTACCCCGTTGCTGATGGACAAGAGTGGCGGGCCACCTTCTTTGTTAAGCCGAAAGAAAAGCAGACGGTAGATATGCGCGCTTACATAGAGAAAGACGGTAAACGTGTGAGTGAGGTTTGGAATTATGTCTACCAACCAAAATAATCGCGCTTGCATAGCGGTATCGGACGAGGCTAAAGCCGTGCCTCAGGTTAAAAGTGATGGCACTGCACGTGCTTCACACTTCATCTTAAAAGGAGAGCATATGCGTTTGTTTATCATGGCAATGCTAGTTATTCCAAGCACGGCACTGGCCGGTTGGAGTTTGTACGAGATCTTTTTACCTAACGGCCTTACCAACTTAGAGATTGCACAGTTGGGGTTGGGGCTAACGCTGTTCGCATGGTTGTGTATGGCGTTTTGGACAGGCATTATCGGTTTCTTTCTGCAGCTTTTTAACATCGACCCGTTGAGCTTGCGCAGAAATCAAACGCCTCCTGATACTTCTGTGTCATTAACGCAAAAGCACGCTGTCGTCATGCCGGTTTATAACGAAGATACCCGCCGTATTATGGTGGGGTTTGAAGCTTGTATTCGCGAATTAATGGAAAGTGACAACAGTTCTAAATTCGACTTTTTCATGCTCAGCGACACCCGCGATATGGAAAAAGCGGATGCAGAGCTACGTGCCTTTTCCCGACTGAAGAAACGTTTAGGTGCCTTCTCTAGCCAAGTGTTTTACCGTCGTCGCGAACAGAATCTGCACAGAAAAGTGGGCAACCTCAAAGAGTTTTGTGAACGCTGGGGTGCAAACTACGAGTCGATGATTGTGTTAGATGCTGATAGCGTGATGAGCGGTGAGCGCATGCAAGACTTGGCGCGTCGTATTGAGCAAAACCCTGATACGGCGTTAGTGCAGACCATTCCAATGCCGGTACGTCAAAACACCTTCTTTGGTCGTTTTGTGCAGTTTGCTGCTCACCTTTACAGCCCAATGTTGGCGACAGGTCTATCGTTTTGGCAAACAGACAGTGCAAACTATTGGGGGCACAATGCCATTATTCGTATTGCACCATTTATGCAGCATTGCGGGCTACCTACCCTCGAAGGACGCGCGCCTTTTGGTGGTGAAATTTTAAGTCATGACTTTGTTGAGGCTGCGCTACTGCGCCGTGCTGGCTGGCAGGCCTACTTGCTTACCGACACCACGGGCAGCTATGAAGAAGTGCCAAGTAACATTGTTGACTACGCAATTCGCGACCGTCGATGGGTGCAGGGCAACATACAGCATTTAGGGTTATTGAACGTTAAAGGTCTTAAAATGGCAAACCGCCTGCACTTCTTATTTGGTGCGTTTGCGTACATCTCTTCACTCATACTATTTTGCATGTTGGCGCTAGGTACAGCAGATGCGTTAATTCGCGCCACGTCAGTGCCAGAGTTCTTCGTGTCTGAATACCAGCTTTTCCCTAGTTGGCAGGTAGCGCGCCAAGACATGATGATGGTAACCATGTGGGGTACGGCGGCCTTATTATTCTTGCCTAAACTTCTCGGTATTACTTTAGCTTTAATAAAACGTCGTGGCGAATTTGGTGGCGCGTGGTCTTTGCTTAAAGGGGCAGCAATTGAATTAACTATGGCCGTGCTTATTGCGCCGCTAATGATGTTCTATCACAGTTATTTTGTGATTAGCGTTTTTGTTGGCCACTCTGTTAAATGGGAAGCGCAAGAGCGTGAAGGGCGCAAAGTGCCATGGAAAGTTGCAATTAAACACACGCAAATTATGAGCTGTTTAGCGGTAGCGTGGGGCGTAACTACTTTCTACTTCACCCCGTCGCTATTTATGTGGTTGTTACCCGTATTAGTAGGCATGGTGTTAGCGGCGCCGGTTATCCGCTTAACAAGCAGCGATAAACTAGGCATGGCCATGCGTAAGTGGGGCGTGTTTGTCATTGACCAAGAAGTGAATGAGTGTAAAGCACTTAAGCGTTTACGCGTTGCAATGGGGTATTTCGCTATATCACAGCACAAGGCAGAAGTACCTGCGCTTCCTGATAACGTGTGGCAGAGCATGCCAGAGCAAGTACTAAGTCAAAAGCCATTGCCTATGCGCCACAGGCTTCCTAACAGCGCATAATGGACTCAAAGTAGATATCAAAACAAAAAAACCGCACATGTGTGCGGTTTTTTATTGCGTTTAGTCACGTGCCACCTAGCTTTTTATCGATAGACGGCGGCAATAACAATGTTTTATTGAGTAAACGTAACTGAAAACGTTACGGGTACTGTTGTTGTTATGCTCTTAAGCCCTGCAATTTTTTGAAGTGCAGCTACGCCTTCAGCAAGTCCAAAAGACTCTGCTTTAATTAACGTTGGTGACGTGGTTGATACGGTAAGCGTATCGTCGTCTACTTTACTTGCTTTAACAGCAAATGACGTAGGAACGGCTTTTCCGTGCAACATCAAAATACCGTCTACCTTCCCGTTAACAACTTGGCCCGATTTCAGGTTCATCATCGACTCAGGCAAGTTGGCTTCAAATGTCGCTTGTGCAAACTTGGTCACGTTGAACAGCATCTCTTGCATTCGCTTGTTGCGAATATCAATGGCTGTATTCACTGACGATAAGTCAACCGCCACGTTAAGTTTGCCACCGTCAGACAGCGTACCATCAAAGCTATCAAACTTATGTACTTCGGTGACTTGTGCATTCTTCGTCGATAAGAAGTGAAGTGCACTTGTTTCGCCGTCTATTGACCAATCGGCTGCGGCGGGAAATGCTAGCCCACATGCGAGCAATGCTGCAGACAACGTGCGAATACGTGTAGTCATCATAGGTTACTCCTTTTACTTTTTGGTTCCATCTGGCTTGATTTAACCACTACCAGAGTAATGTGGCCCAGCAACATTACTACGCTATTATACGTAGGTTAACACGCTGCGCTAAGTAAATTATTACGCGCTAGTGCTGATGTGGGTTTACGAAGTCATCATACTGGACTACATCTTGCCATGGCACCCTTTGATCGCCCATTACCACAAAATCCGGGTTCTCTAGCGAATGACGCTGATTGTAGGTAAGAGGTTCGAAGTTAGCTGCGGCAATACTCCCACCCGCTTCAGAAACAATGCATTGCGATGCGCCAGTGTCCCATTCGCCGGTAATACCGATGCGCATAAACACATCAGCTTTTCCTTCAGCAATAAAGCAGGCTTTCAGGGAACAGCTTCCCAATGGAAGCGTTTGATATACGCGCTTGGCGCACATTCTGCTGAGCACTTTTTCTCTCGACTGACGACGGCTTATTGCAATCATCACCACACTATTTTTAGGGTCGTCTAGCTTGCGTACGCTTATTGGGTGATCGCCATCAGGTGATGACTTAAACGCGCCTTTGCCTTTCTGGGCGTAATATAACGACTGCCCTGGAGGCCAAAAGATAACGCCTATTGTCGGCTCATTGTTCTCTATTAGCGCAATGTTTACTGCGAAATCACCGCTTCTAGCAATGAATTCTTGGGTTCCGTCGATGGGATCGATTAACCAGTATCGAGGCCAATGCTTTCGCTCTTCTAGACTTGCATGTTTGTTTTCCTCTGAGAGGATTGGGATATCAGGCGTTGCGGCTTGTAAGCGCTTGTTGATGATATCATTTGCCAAATAATCTGCGCTGGTAACGGGAGACTCATCGTCTTTTTGATAAGCGTCAAACTCCCCTTTATCGTATACTTCTAATACGGCTTCACCGGCTTCGATGGCAATTTCTTTCGCAAGTTCTAGTAGGTCGGCATGGGCGTCGTCGGGCATTGTTTATTGTTCCTTAAACCACTTTTGAGCTAAAAACAGCGCGGCTATACAGCGTGCTTCTACAAAATCTTCTCGTGCAAGTAAAGCATCTGCTTCATCTAAAGGCCAGTGAATCACCTCAAGAGGCTCAGGTTCGTCGCCTTCAAGTTGCTTTGGATACAAGTCTCGAGCCAAAACAATGGTCATATTGGCGTTAAAGAAAGTGGGCGCCATGCTGACCTTATGAAGCTCCACAAGATCATTGGCCGCGAAGCCTGCCTCTTCTTGTAGTTCGCGATTAGCAGCTTCAATGGCAGTTTCGCCAGGGTCTATTAAACCTTTTGGAAAGCCTAGTTGATACGAATGTGTGCCGGCAGCATATTCACGAATTAACACCATAGTGTTTTCATCAAGCATAGGCACTATCATTACTGCGCCCCTGTTTCCGCCAGCCATCCGCTCGAATTCACGGGTGGCGCCGTTCGAAAACTCAAGGTCTAAGCGTTCTACCCTAAAGAGTTTGCTTTGCGCAACGATTTCACGAGAATGAATTTGTGGTAACGGTTTGTTCGGATCAATTTTTGGCATGTCTATCGCTACAACTTTGTTATCATACTTGTATACAATTTCCTAGCTTACTTCATTATAAGGAAAATCGCTTGCCCTTTCTGCCCTGGAATGAAATAGAAACTGTACTGTTAGACATGGACGGCACTTTGCTGGACCTTCATTACGACAACCAGTTCTGGCTACATCATTTGCCTAAACGATTAGCACAAATAAGAGGAATTTCAGAGGCGCAGAGTCAACGTGAAATGACTGCGCGATATGAGTCAGTATTCGGGCAAATTCAATGGTATTGCTTAGATTACTGGGCTGAATCTCTTGAAATGGACTTAGAAAATGAGTTTATGCCGCTGAAGCGTGAGCTAGCACATTTGCTCGCCCTTCGTGACGATACCATTCCGTTCCTTGATGCGCTTCATGACTCAGGCAGGCAGGTGGTATTAGTGACCAATGCGCACCCAAACAGTTTGGCGCTAAAGATAGAGCATACCCAGCTCGACGCACATATCGACAACCTCATCTCTACCCATGAGTTCGGCGTAACCAAAGAGTCTCAGCTGCTATGGGAAAGATTACAGGCACGGGTAAAGTTCGATGCCCATCGCACTTTATTTGTCGATGACTCACTGCCAATTCTAAATGCGGCAAAGACATACGGTATTAAACATTTACTTGCTGTCGATAACCCTGATAGTACCTTGCCAAATCGCAATATTAGTGAGTTTCCAGCGGTGCGCGATTACCGTTTAATGCTAGAAGATATTAAGCAGAACCCTGTTGGGACTGTTTCGAAAGGACGTTTTTAAAGGACGAAAGCACATGGTTTCTGACACAATTTATGTAGGGTCGCTGAATCCGGTAAAAATTAATGCTGCACTCAATACACTCTCTGACACACTAGAGCACGATTTCGACGCTCAGGGTATGGCTGTACCAAGCGGCGTGCCTGACCAGCCAATGAATGAAGATGAAACGCGCTTGGGCGCCATTAATCGCGTGAAGGCCATGCTTGCTCATCATCAAGGTGGTCTCACAGATGCGTGGTATGTGGCAATTGAAGGTGGTGTGGATGTATTTGAAGATGGTCCTGCTACCTTTGCCTATGTGGCGATATACCATGAAGGTCACTGGTCGGTAACGCGAAGTGCAAGCTTGCCTCTTCCTGTAAGCGTATATCAGGCGCTACAGCGTGGAGAAGAACTTGGGCCAGTTATGGACAAGCTCTTTGATACAGTAAACATAAAGCAAAAAGGGGGGGCTATTGGTTTGCTTACTCTTAATCACGCCTCGCGACAAAGTGTTTATGAAGTGGCGTTAACGCTTGCTATGGCAAAGTTCCATTTCCCTGACTTATACACTGACTAGTGTTGAACCTCTTGTGCTGTACAACAAGGCGCATTACACCGTTAATCAAACAGAGTGCCGCAAGGGTATCCTTACTTAGGAAAAATGATAAGGCGATCGCAACGGTCGCCCTGAAATCTTTACTGCGATAGGTAATCTTTTCTGGATCCTTTCTGACACTATCCATTACTTAGACTTCAAGTTACTTCTATATTATTGAAAATAGGTTAAAAAATATTTTTTGACACCTTGGCTTTTTAGTTGCACTTCCTTCAGACCAAACGGAATAAGGAGAGTGACAATGAGTGAGACAATCAATACCTACAACCCTGCTACAGGTGAAAAGATCGATCATTATCATTTGATGTCAGCCGAGGACGCCGAACAAGCTGTTACCCGTTCACAAGAAGCCTATTTGAACTGGCGCCGTACGTCATTTGAGACCCGCGCTGATTTATTTAATAACCTTGCAAACCTGATGGAAGAGCGAATTGACGATCTCGCCAGCCTGATGACACGGGAAATGGGTAAGGTTACCGCGCAAGGAAAGCAAGAAGTGCAGCTATGCGCTGAAATATGCCGCTATACGGCCGAGCACGGCGCTTCAATTTTGGAAGACGAACACCGTATTTTCGAAGGTGGTCGAGCAATCATTACGTACCAGCCCATTGGCGTTATTCTTGGCATCCAACCATGGAATTTTCCGTTGTACCAAGTTATTCGTTACAGCGCCTCAAACATAATGGCGGGTAACACCACGGTACTGAAACATGCAAAAAACGTGTTTGGTATGGCGCAAGCCATTCAGCAAATGTACGAAGATGCTGGCTTTCCTAAAAATGTTTACCAGTCACTGCTAATTGATGGCAGCACGGCAAGTGAATTAATTAAGCACAAATACGTTCGCGGCGTTACTTTTACCGGGAGTGACGAAGTAGGTAAAGAAGTGGCTAAGGAAGCTGCAAGCTTGTCTAAGAAAACCGTAATGGAGCTTGGAAGTAACGACGCCTTTTTGGTGTTAGAGGATGCTGACATCGACCATGCTGTAGAAATGTGTATTCAAGGACGGGTTATTAATAACGGTGAAACCTGTGTGGCGGCTAAACGCTTTGTTATTGTGGATAGCGTCTATGAAGAATTCCGAGACAAATTTGTGGCACAGTGTAAAAAGCTAAAAGTTGGCGACCCCACAAACGAAAACACGGATTTGGGCCCAATGGCGAGAGAAGACTTGCGCGATGAACTTCATGAGCAAGTGAAAAAGTCGCTAGAAAAAGGCGCTACGCTATCACTGGGTGGAGAAATTCCAGACTCTGATGGCTATTTCTACCCAATCACGGTGCTGGAAGATGTATCGCCAGGTATGCCCGCTTATGATGATGAGCTATTTGGACCAGTTGCGTCGCTCATTCGCGTACGCGACGACAAGCAAGCCATGGAAGTAGCAAATGATTCACGTTATGGTTTGGGAGGCGGTATCTTCAGTACAGATACCGACAAAGCAATAGCATTGGCGAAAGATGAATTTGATACCGGTATGGTTAATATCAATGGGTACTCTTTGGCACAACCAAACTTACCTTTTGGTGGTGTGAAAGACAGCGGTTACGGTCGTGAGCACGGAGGCTATGGTATGCGTGAATTCGTCAATATCAAAACTATCATGGTTGCTGAGAAATCGGCCGAGTAGTGCACTTCGGTAAGAAGCAATGAGAAGAAAGGCGAACTTGGGTTCGCCTTTTTTGTTTTGCTGTACGCCCTATTCATTAAGGTAGTCGCACAGTCAAGTCCATGTAATTGAAAACAGTCAGGCCAAAAAACAGTGCGCAGTCAACTAGGCTGAATAGTTTCGTCCGGGCAAACGGTCTTTTAATCAAATATCTGTGTATTAATGAGTAGGGAATAACATAAGGCGATGGTTATGACGGTTATAAATAAACGGTTAAGCAATGTAAGATCAGGCATTGGGCTTACAAGGCAGGACAAACAGCGCGGTAGAAAAAAAACTGCGTTTTTTTGCGCTATGACAACCACTGCTATTCTATCGTTCTCGGCTTTAGCGCAGCCGTTGTCTCAACCATCAACTACATCAGACGATGCCGGCCTAAGCACCAGCCCTATGGGTTGCCATAACGTTTCGGTGCAAATATTAGGGTCGGGTGGACCTGAATTGGATGACGGCAGAACATCTAGTGCCTATGTGGTTTGGGTAAATGGCAGCGCCCGCGTGTTGGTAGATGCTGGAAGCGGAAGCAGCGTTCAGTTTGGCGCTGCGGGGGCGACGTTTGAATCGTTAGAAGTTATCTTGCTTTCCCACTTACACACCGATCACTCCGCCGATTTGCCAAGCTTTGTGAAAGGTGGGTATTTCACCGATCGCGAGAAAGATTTAATAATAATGGGGCCAGAGGGCAACGACATTATGCCGTCCACAAACGCCTATGTGTCGTCGTTAATAGGGAAAAACGGCGCGTTTAAGTATCTATCTTCTTACACCATAGAAGGCCAAGATGACTATACGATATCCACAAAAAGCATCGGGGCCACAACCTTTGAACAACCGTTTAAACGCAATGTAAACGATAGCGTCAGTGTTGAGGCAATGACGGTGAACCACGGGCCTATCCCAGCATTAGCGTGGAAGGTCAAGGCCAATGGCTGCGAGGCGGTATTTTCAGGCGATACCAATGATAAACAAGGAAACCTTGCTCGTTTTGCTAAAAGCGCGGACCTTTTGGTGCTGCACAACGCCATTGGTGATAACGCGGGTCAGGTTGCTAAGAACTTGCATATGACGCCGACTCAGATTATCGACATTGCCGCGCAGTCAAACGCTAAGCAAATAGTGTTGTCTCATATTATGAAACGTAGCGAACCGGGTCTTGATGCACTTACTGAGGCGATTACTGTTGTAGCTGAAGGTCGTGTATATGCCGCTGAAGATTTAATGAACATTACCCTGTCTGAACAGGAGTAAAATAAGCGTAAACCGTCTGCGATACACGGTTTACGCTTTTATAGAGGTTCTCTAACTATTATTGAGGGGCAAAAGGCAGCGGAATAGGCGTACCGTTTACACTGGCTTCGCCATCTTTAAGTGTTAGCTTTGTCTCGTAACCTTTCTCGGTTTCTTTTATTAAGCCTTGTTGAGCGAAGGTACTTAGCATCATAGGTGTCTGTTGTTCTACAGCTGCTTGAAGCTCTTCAGCCGTCATATTTTGTGCTTGTGGCGTCGCCATTAGTTGGCCCATCATATAGCCAGATGCCATACTCTGTGCAAGCGCTTTATCGGCGGTGATTTGTGCATCAGCCAGCAAATGCGTGACCCAATAAGCGGCGTCTTCCAACGTACCGGGAAGTGCATCTATACCCACTAATTTCGTGTTTGCGTAAGCGTTAAACGACCCTTCAGGCAACGTTGCTTTCAGCTTCGTTATATTAATCTCAGGCTCAGCTTTAAGCTGTGTTAGCAAGTTAGCTTCAATAAACTCCATCATTTTGGCTGGCACTTCTTCAGAAGGCACTAATAATGAATTGTTGCTAAATTCTTGATAGGCCTTAATGAAGTCGATATCTAAGTTATTGATGGCAACGCCTAATACCATGTCTGTAGCATCAAGCTCAGGGCCCACAGCTTTGTCGACAGCGTATTCTACGTAGACATTGGCGGTGTTATTGTCTTCGTCAATCTTGACGTCAGTAGCAAAAGCTAGGTTCTCAATCTTAACTGTCGCACCTGGCTCAATGTTGGAAATTTCTATGCTTTCAATACGCGCCTTACCAGTAGATTCAAATAAGTCACCTTTGAACGCCGCTACCATATCGCCATCATAGCTCATATCCATAGACAGATTTTTCATCTCTAAGGAAAATTCATCTGCGCTTATGCTTAGCGATTCACCCGACGACGTATACAAAGTTTTGTCACCATCAGGCTCAGCTTCACCCGCATAACCAGAGAAAAGTAGCGTGAACCCCTCTTCTTCGGCCGTCGCGCTAAGCGCTGGAATAACATCTGCGTAGCTTAGTCCACCAAACAAACCAACCACGCCTTCGTTGCGATAAATTGGCTGTTGGCCATCCCACTGAACGTATTCTCTTAACTCATCTCCATCAATAGAGACCGTATAGTGAATGCGGCCTAATCCTAAGCCATCGCCAAAGTACACCGGTCCGTGATGAGCTACTAGCGTAGCGGTAATGCTAGGGTTTTCTTCCATTGGTATATCAGTGGAGTCAACATTCTGTGCATTAATTAGCGCTTGAAAATCGACAGCAAGCTTGATTTCTGCTGTTGTCGAAAACCAGCCTTTGTCATACGAAAGTACCTCGGCAGAATAAACGGCTTGTTGGTTAATTTCGTTTACGGCGGCGTTAACATTTTCGTGAACGCTAGTGCCAATAAAATAAGGGGCAACGCCAAGTGCAACCAAAGTTACGCCCGCGCCAGCTAGAAGAGGTTTGTTCATGATTACAATCCTTTGTTAAAAAGTGTTCCCAGTTCCTCTGGCCACAAACGTGAAGTACGTTGGTGGCCTAGAAATTCTACGCATAGTTTGTGCTATGCATCACAGCTTAATCGCAATATAGCCGCTACTATCCGGCGCACCAAACAAGCGTGCGGCCTGATGGACTTCTTGCGGTAAGCTGTCGTCAGGCTTAAATTTACCACTTACTCGAATATTTTTCATCGTAATAGGGATAACCGCATCCATCGACAAGCTTAGTAAGTTAGGCTCGCTTACTAGTATTCCAATGTCATCGCCTTCACAACGCAGCTTTGCGGAATAAGTGCCAAAATCAATAGGACCCTGTGTACCGGCAACTGTCGCGTTGAGCCAATCTCCGGTGCCGTTTAGCGATTGACACGCAGGCCCAAACGTTAAGTCACTGAGCGACACTTTGAAGCGCCCGCCGGCATTTACTGGCAGCGGAAGGCGAACTTGTGCAAGTACTCGGTCTACCGGTAAATACAGCGTGAAGTTTTCGGTATTTACACTGTTTTGGCTGAAAAGTCCCGTGGTAATAGGCCCTTCAAATGCAATGTCGTTTTTATCGCTAATATTACCTGCTTTAAGGTTTAATTTAATTTTACCTATCAACATATGTAAGGGGCTAAGCTCCCATTTTACATTGTTGATGGGCAGGCCATTAACCACTACAGTTTGCGCCTTGCCTGAAAACAAGGTGCCGCTCACACCACTAACGGCAACATTGCTAGGTAACGCAATACGGCCAATAACGTGAACAGCAGGCATGTAAGCAATGGCAAACAATAAGAAGGCAATAATGCCGCCTATAATCCAACTAACTTTCGACTTCATGCTTTACCTAATTGTAATCGGCGAATTTTGATATAGCCTGGCGCATCGGCCTCGGCAATATCCGCTTGAAGAATAATCACGCCCATATTTTCCATGGCTTTGAGCCATTCTAAAACACTGTTAAACGGCGCCTGATCAACCCACACCTGAAGCTCGTCGCCTTGTGGCTGCATACGAGATATAGCAATGTCGTGCTGAGCAGTAGTGCGGTTTACCGCTTGCGGTAACGAGCCAGAGAATGTTCGTTTACCCCCGCTGCTGCGGCGCAATTGCTGTGCTCTTGCTGCACTGTCTTTTACCCAAACCAACAAGGATTGCTGATTGTCGAGAAGCTGTTTCTGTTTATCTAAAGCAGCATTAAGCGGCGACCATACAGCAAAATAAAATAGCGCAATTATTAATAGCACAGCTGAAACCAGTACTAACTTTTGTTCGCGCTCGGTCAGCGCTTTGTACTTTTCTAAGAGTGCATTCATGAGGTACTCCTTACTGATACTGTACCTACAACGCCATTGTCACGATTATTTATGGCCCCTTGTTCAACCACAAAGCCTGCGCTTTCTGCTGTACGTTTAAACTGCTCTAGCGCTTCAAAGTTTTTACCTTGCGCCTGAATGCGAATCTCAGTGCGGGTTGCATCGAAGCGCAGTGTTTGCGGTTTTACATCAGTGGCTGAAAAAGCTGGAGCGAGCTGATCTAGCATTATTAGCATAGAGGCACTGCCACCGCCTTGTTCTAACTTGGCAAGCTCGCTTTGTAGCTTCAATCGCACGTTGCGATAGGTACCAATATTGGGGAAACCCGCTTTAACAGCGGTATTAATCTCACTGCTTAACGCCTGATTTTGGGCTTTAAGCTGGTAAAGAGAAAATCCTTTGTCGATAAGGCTGGTGCATAGCGCTAACACTGCTAATACTGCAGCAACACGCCACTGATTCAGAACACCGCTGCGCTTGCGCTTTACCTTGTAATCGCCTTGGCATAGGTTAAAGCTGCTTTGCATCGCCTCTTTTGCCAATACTTGCATAGGCAGCTCTAAGGGTGCCTGCGCTTCCTCAATATTTGGCAAAGTGCTTAAATCGATACCCGCATAATTGGTAATGGTTATCGGGCTTTCTTGTTGTGCTGTAAAATGGACAAGAGTTGGCAGTAACCATGTTGCCTCGCCCTGCACGCCTTTGAATGTGTCTTGTCGAACGAGAAGCTGTTCACCTAACGTAAGCACTGACCAACCGTTTTCGGTGACTGGCACTGCGAGTACATCAGGAATAATGGTGTCGCAGAATAACCCTGCTTCGCTAAGCCAGGACTGCCACAGCTCCATCTTTTCATGGCTAACTACTGCAACGGCCTGCTCATCGCCTCGCTTAGGGCCGATCGCAAAAAACTGCTGGCTAATGTCAGTGGCAAGCTCGTCTTCTAGCATAAACGGGACGGCAGAAATGATCTTGCGGCCAGCTTTAGGCGGCAGCTCAACCCATTTGAGTAAAATTTCGCTGCTAGGCGCTAAGGCAATAACACTTCGTTGTCCCGCGCGTTCGGTCAGCGAAGATAAGGCTTCTGCATTAGGCAGCTCGCCCGATGCAATAATTTCATCTTCGGTTCGCGAATAAACGAGCCAGCTAATTGGGTCTGTATGGTTGGCGCCTAAACGCACCAAGAGTTGTTCCATCAATAGGTTCCCCCAAACTCGCGATTCACGATGCTAACGCCGGTATCGGCATTAACGTGAAACACGGTGGAAAGCTTAAAGGTTGCTTTGTTGTATTGTGTTTTTGTATGCAACATAAAATATTCAGTTTTAACCGAAAACCAATCTTGTCGAGTGCTTGTTAAATTAAGCGCTTGAATAGAGGGCTCGCTTAAAAATGCATTGGTATCGTCCCAGCCGTTTTGCGGGCGACTGCTAATCAAACTTGCAGCCTGCTGAATGTCTAACCCCGTTAGGCCTGCAAGTAATGGTGCATCTTCTTCTTCTAATGTGTTGACGTTAATTTTCAACTCATTGTAATCCGGGATCACGCAAACTAATGGCAGTAATGCGTCTAGCCACTGTGGTGATACACCGTTAATAATACGCAATTCACTTTTTGATGCCAGTGGTCCGTTAGCTGCTAGGTAAGGAAACTCTCTGGACTCGTATTCGCTGTCTTCTGCACCGTAAGGGCGCATTCTGTCATCTTCGTCGACCCAGTCGGCTAAACTGTCGCGTAAGGTATCTGCGGTGTAGTTGTCTAGTCCGTCAACGCTAAGTGATAGCAACATAGTGTGAAAAGCGTCCATGGCTTCCGTGGTGTTACTCGCTCCACTGCTGCCATTACCGCTGTTACTGCCCGCGCCTCCTGCACTGCCAGACGTAATCGCGTTTAAATTAAAACACGCTTGCAAATCGTCTAAGTTAGCGGTTAAACCACCGTTTTCTAACGGATAGCTGAATTCCTGCGCCCAAGCCTGGTCTATGGAGATAACGTCCGGGCTCTCTTCTATTAAAGACTGTATAGATTTTCGAGCGAATGCCTCGGCTCCCATGGCGTACCAATAAGCCTGATTATTGTCTTTTAAGTTCATCGTACGCTGCACCTGAAGCTGCAAGCGTGTACCCATTTCTGTGGCTAATACCGCAACCAAGGCTACTATCATGAGCACAATCATTAATGCCACGCCTTGCTGCTTAGCGGGTGGAGTAATCGACTTGCGCTGAGTACTCTTGATTGTCATGACGATTCACCCGTAGTTAAGGTAAATTCTCTGCGTATTTTTCCGAAGTCTTTACTGACAAACTCAATGGCCACCGCGCGCGGTAGTGCAGCCCCCTTATAACTTTCGCTCCACGACAGGTCTTCGTCTTCATCTAAGGCACTACTGTTAGCGGTGGCAAGAAATTCAATTTTTAAGCTTTCTACATCCTCTAACAGCACACGGACTTTGGGCTCGTAGCCTATGACGTTATCCACATAGTTGCTGTAAAGGCGCTCCAGTTTGTTTTCTTTGAGTCTATAGGCGACAAACTGTAGGGTACTTCGTGGCAACATTAACTGAGGGTTGTGCCACCCTCCGCGTACAAAACCAATGCCGTCATCGTCACTGTCGTCGGTTTCACCGCCAGACATGACCACGTCTTGCTTTTCGCCGTTAACCCTTGCTGCGCGAGGCACGGCTTGCTGAAGGTCTCGCTCAATCGTGATCATGGCACGCTGCAATAATTGAAGTTTTGCAAAACGCTCTTCTGAAATATCATTGCTGTCGATAACTGTGGTAAGTAGACCTGTGGATGCAAGCCCAATTAGGGTGAATATGGCCATAGCAATCAGTATTTCGATAAGCGTGAATCCGCGCTGCATGCTAATTTCCCGCCGTCGGTTTAGCAACGAAAGTGGTTACTGATGTAACTGAACTGCCGTAGCTTTCGTCTTCACCCACCGAAACGGTTACCGATCGCAAGTCGTTGTCGTTGGTTTTTGTCACCGTTTGCTGCCAGTACCACGTGCGATCGGCCATCTCCATCGTGCCTTTTAAATTGTTCTTGGGCGGCCACGTGGTATCTAATTGAAGCTGGTTTAAGCGATTGCTTGCCACCCAGTTGGCAAAGGTGACAGATTCTATTTGCCCAACGCTTGATAAATGCTCGCCTGCAGCTTTAAGCACTGCTGTACCGGTTAGCGCAAAAATAAGCAGGGCGACCATAACCTCCAGTAGCGTCAAGCCACTTTGCTGGCGTGGCGTGACAGGTGCAACGTTCTTTGTCGATGCATCAACGTTGAACGCACTCATAGTGGTCTCTCCAGAGGCCCTTCAAGCACTAAAGGCGGAAGATCTTGGTTTTGCAGACTGTAATAGACGGGGTTGTCGCCGTCATCACCTTCGTAATTAAACGACAAGGTAAAAGGCGTAATTTCGCCACTCGACATTATAAGCACTTGAGGCGGAGGCAGCTTTTTCTCTTCTTCGTTACCTATTTCAACCCCTTCATCAGAAACACTTAAATTCTCGTCGAATAGTTCCCTGTCAAAGAGCCTGTCTTCAACATCCCATGGTAAGTCGTCTAAATTTAAAGTGAAGGTGAAAGGCTCAGGTAACGTATAAGGCTCGTAGGTTTTTTCGCCTTCGATACGCTGCCACTCATCATCGTCGTCTAAGTAGACAAAGTAGTATTCATTTTTATCGGCTTCAAACCGCACACCAAGCTGTTGTTGATTTAACACCGCAAAATCGCTGGCCATATCAACAATCACCTGCAGGCGTTGCGCTTGGGTTTTTAGCAGGTCAGATTTACTCGCACCGAATGCGTTAAACATAACGTAACCCGCCGCCAATCCCATAAGCAGCAGTACCAGCATGACTTCTAATAGGGTAAAGCCTGCTTTTTTCAAAGATGTACTGCCGCGGTTGCGCATAAAGGTTAGTTCAGGTATTCGTTAATGTTCCAGTTACCAATGTCATCATCAGTACCCGGTTCGCCGTCTGGACCATTAGAAAAAATATCAACTACGCCAAGTTCTCCCGGGCTAATTAGTGCATATGGATTGCCCCACGGATCTTCAGGCAGGCGTTTAATGAAACCACCTTCAGGGTAATTACGAGGAATCGGGTCGATAGTCGGCGCGGTAACTAGCGCTTCTAGTCCCTGTTCTGTGGTTGGAAAGCGGTTGTTACGCAGCTTGTACATCTCAAGCGCACTTTCCATTTGCTGGATGTCTACCGCCGCCTTTTTAAGCTGCGCTTCTTCTTGGTTACCCAAGATTTGCGGTGCCACCATAGACGCCATAATACCGATGATTAGAAGTACGACCATGACTTCAATCAAACTGAAACCAGAACTGCGATTAAGTGTTTTCATTAAATATTCACCATGTTGTTCAATGCTAAAATTGGTTGCAATATTGCCATAACGATAAACAGGACAATGCCTGCCATCGATACAATAAGTAAGGGTTCAAATACCTTAAGTGAGACACCAATAAGCGCTTCAAATTCCCTATCTTGATTATCTGCGGCGCGAGCTAGCATTTGCTGTAACTCCCCCGATTTTTCACCAGACGCAATCATATGCATCATCATTGGTGGAAACATTTTTGTGTTATCCAGCGCAGCCCGAAGGCTGCTGCCTTCTTTAACGTTAATGGCTGCATCTGCCACTTGGTTTTTAATATGCTGATTTTCTAGCACATCACCTGAAATACGCATAGCTTCTAGTAGTGGAACCGCACTGGCACTTAAAATACTTAAGGTACGTGCAAAACGCGCGGTATTGAGCCCGCGAGACACCCGGCCAATTAACGGCAAGGTTAACAGCGCTCTGTGGTAGCGTAGCTTCATGTGCTTTTGCTGCAGCACGCGCTGAATAATGACAACAAGCACGGCAATACCAATAAGCATAAATAAGCCGTAATTTTGCAGCCAGGTACTTATAGAAATAAGAAACTGTGTTATTCCCGGCAGGTCTTGACCCATGTGGTCGAACTGCCCAACAATTTTAGGTACAACCACTGTTAACAATAGCAACACGATACCCATTGCAAAGAACAGCATTAGCGATGGGTAAATCATCGCTTGTGTAATTTGGCTGCGGGTTTGTTGTCTGCGCTCTGTGTAGTCAGCAAGGCGGTTAAGCACGGTATCAAGGTGACCTGATTTTTCACCAGCTGCAACCATCGCACGGTATAGCTCGTCGAACACACTTGGAAATTGACCCAATGCATCGGCAAGTCCATGTCCTTCCACGACTTTACTGCGTACTGCCATCATCATGTTTTTCTGACGAGGCTTTTCACACTGTTCAGCGACGGCAAGCAGTGCTTCTTCAACGGGAAGGGCCGATTCTACAAGGGTGGCGAGCTGACGCGTGAGTAGCGCTAAGTCTGATGCTGAAATACGGGGTTTAAATAAAGAAAACGACAGGCCTTTGCCTTCGCTTTGTGCGCGCTCTGCGACCTGCTCTACTTCTAAGGGAATTAAACCTTTTTCGCGCAGCTGTTGGCGAACCTGGCGTGCGTTATCACCTTCAAGTACGCCATTTGTATTTTTACCGCGGGCATTAACCGCCTTAAAAGCGAATGCCGCCATTTAGTCTTCCCTCGTAACTCGAAGCACTTCTTCAAGTGAGGTAGCGCCCGCCAGCACTTTACTACAGCCGTCTTCACGAATGCTTGGTGTCGTCTTTCTGATGTAGCGTTCAATGGCTTGCTCACCTACACCTTCGTGCATCATCTCGCGCACTTTTTCATCTACCAACAATAGTTCGTGAATACCGGTACGACCGCGATATCCGGTTTGATTACACGCGGCGCAGCCATGGGGCTTGTAGATGGTGGTCTCGCTTGTGGCGTTTTGCCCTAATACTTCAAGCTCAGAAGCGTCAGGCGTATGTGGCTTTTTGCAATCTGGGCACAGGGTACGAACGAGCCGCTGTGACAAGACGGCCAATAAGCTCGAAGACAGCAGAAATGGCTCAATACCCATGTCTTCTAAACGGGTGATCGCGCCCGCTGCCGTATTGGTATGCAGAGTAGAGAGTACTAAGTGACCGGTTAAACTGGCTTGAACAGCAATTTGCGCCGTTTCGATATCACGAATCTCACCCACCATCACTACATCGGGGTCTTGACGCAAAATAGCGCGAAGGCCTCTGGCAAAAGTCATATCTACACGGGGATTAACCTGTGTTTGTCCGATGCCCGGAAGATCGAACTCAATAGGATCTTCAACGGTTAAAATGTTTCTGTCTCGCGAGTTTATCTCGGTTAACCCTGCATACAAGGTGGTACTTTTACCCGAGCCCGTTGGGCCGGTAACCAAAATAATGCCGTGAGGTTTTCGAATAAGAGACGAAAAGTGATTACGGTTTTGCAGCGTCATGCCTAAATCTTCTAGATTTAAGCGCGCATTGTTTTTATCCAGTAGACGCAATACCACACGCTCGCCGTGGCTTGAAGGCATGGTCGAAACACGCACGTCTACTGCTCGCCCAGCAATACGCAATGTAATACGGCCATCTTGAGGCACGCGTTTCTCGGCGATATCTAACTTCGCCATAACTTTAATACGCGATACCAGCATGGAAGAAAGTTTGCGATTCGGGCGCAAAATTTCGCGTAACACGCCGTCTACCCTGAAGCGAACCACAAGCTGGTTTTCAAAGGTTTCAATGTGAATATCTGATGCACCTTCTTTAATCGCCTCGCCCAACATGGCGTTGATAAGCTTAATAATAGGCGCATCGTCTTCACTGTCTAACAGGTCTTCAGTGTCAGGCAAGTCTTCAGCAAGAGCGAACAAATCAC
This sequence comes from Alteromonas sp. MmMcT2-2, assembly GCF_022348305.1. NCBI lineage: Bacteria > Pseudomonadati > Pseudomonadota > Gammaproteobacteria > Alteromonadales > Alteromonadaceae > Alteromonas > Alteromonas sp. MmMcT2-2. The sequence goes on along the minus strand of NZ_JAKRFA010000001.1, from coordinate 308,580 downwards.
TCTCGTTGCCAAGGTCTTCCATTAGCTGTTTAGCCGCAGAGCTATCGCGTTGAAACGCACTGGTAAGCAGGCTTTCAAATTCATTGGCAGGAATAGTTTTCGGCACAAAGGGCTCGCCGTAGAAACGTCGCACTTCAGCGAATACATCAAACGGCGTATTCTCTGTAAAATACAAAACCGCAGGGGTTTCATTGGTTTCCAGCAATACCTGATTGCGCTTCGCAAAGCTAAAAGAAAGCTGTCTTGAACCGGCCTCCTCTTCAGGCAAACCTGCGTCTTTACCCATGGCTTCTAAGGCTTCTTCTTGCGCCTCTAATGCCTGAGTAATTTGTTCGTCCTGCCCTGCCATGCTAGTCGTTACCTTCTTCTTGTTTCTGCTTCTCTTTCTCAGAAAGGTACTCTTCGAATGAAGGTGGCAACGCTAGCGCATCATCCCATTGTGGAATAGTCGGGGTTTCTTCGTAAGGCATTAGCGATACACCTTCTTGCTGGCGTTTTAGCTGCAGTGCACGAATGTAATTGTATTTGCGATGGCTGATTGTGTTCATGGTTGCACCGTCACGGACAATGGTCGGTTTCAAGAACACCATCAAGTTACGCTTACGCTTGCTTGTAGACGTCGTCTTGAAAAGATGACCAAGAACAGGGATATCGCCTAAAAGTGGCACTTTAGACACACTTTCTTGTACGTCTTCGTCAATCAAGCCGCCTAGTACGATAGTACCACCATCGTCAACAATCACTGTGGTTTTGATTTCGCGCTTGTTGATAGAGATGTCTACTGATGTCGCACCGCTAACGCTAGACACTTCTTGTTCAATAAGAAGCTGAACGGCATCGCCTTCGTTAATTTGCGGCGTAACTTTAAGTTTAATGCCCACTTCTTGACGATCCACCGTTTGGAACGGGTTAGAGTTGTTCGAGCCGGTTGTCGTACCGGTAATAATCGGTACTTCCTGACCCACAATGAAAAACGCTTCTTCGTTATCCATGGTAGTTAGGTGAGGTGTGGCAAGAATATTTGAATTGGTATCAGTGCTTACCGCCTGTACCACTGCGCCCCAGCCATTTTCGATAACGCCAGCAATCAGGCCGTTTGCACCGCCAAGTAAGCTTGCAAGAGCAGTGAAGTCGCCTTCTATCGTGTCCGTTGTTTCTACCACTTCACCGTTGGCAGTGATGTTGGTTTGCGTGGTCTCTCTATCTTCGGCCTGTCGTAGTGCCACAGCTAATGAACCGACGCCTATAACACCATTATTGAACTGTGTACCACCGCCCTCTTCTGACACCCATTGCACACCTAATGTGTTGCCGTCGCCTTCAAAAACTTCAACGATAATGGCTTCAACTTGTACCTGTGCACGGCGAATATCCAGTTGACGCACCACTTCTTCTAGCGAGCGCATCATGTCTGGCTCTGCAGTTATAACAATGGCATTAGAATCTTCGTGCGCATCAATGCTGATTTCACGGTTAGAGCCAGCTCGACGTGACGTAGTGCCACCACCTTGCTCTTCAGCTTGAATGCTTGCAGATACGCCCTGCAATACTTTTACTAAATCTTCCGCTTTAGCGTAGTTAAGAAACAGCACGCGGGTATTGCCGTTTGACTCAAGCTCTTGGTCCATGCGCTGAATAAGGTTAATAAGACGCTGACGCGCTTTAATATCACCGCTTACAATAACTGAGTTAGTTCTGTCGTCTGCCACTACGCGAGGCTCAGACTTAGTACCAGTATTGGCTTTACCTTGTGACTTATTAATACTGTCAATAATGCGCACCATTTCTGATGCTGACGCATAGCGAAGTTTAACGATTTCAACTTCTTCGTCACCGGCACGGTCCACGCGCTCGATAATTTCTACCAGTCGGTTCACTACCGCTGCACGGCCGGTTAGCATCATCACATTTGATGGGTCGTGGCTAACTACGTTACCGCCGCCCGCTTGGTCATTTAGCTGGCGTAAAATAGGCGCAAGTTCACGTACCGGTACGTTATACACAGGAACAACGCGAGTGATCATTTCGTCGCCGTCGCGGTTAGCGCCTTCCACTACTGGAATGTTCGATGTTTTGGCGTCTTTAGAGCGAACCACTTTCAAAATACCGCTAGGCATTTCTACAACGGCGAAGTCATACACTTGAAGTACGTTTAGGAAAAACTGGTAATACTGATCTTCATCGAGCATGTCGTAGCTGCGTACGCTTATTTTCCCACGTACGTTGGGGTCGACAATAATAGTGCGCTCTAGATTTTTACCAACGATATTAATGAACTCGTTAATGTCGGTATCTTTGAAATTAGGCATGTACTCAGCGGCTGTCACCGAGAAACACAGAAGCGCCGTGCACATGGCTGTGCTCAAGCGAGATAATAGTTTTTGGCTAGTGCGCCTTTTCATTCTAACGTCCTTCATTTCCTAACTTGTCGATGACCGATTTGCTTTAATTGTTATTTTGCTTACCTAGCGACAATATAGCGCTGCTACCGTTAGTGGTATTAAGACTCGGGTAAATCTAGGTAAAGCGTGGTTAAGCTGCCATCTCGAATAATCGTTAATTCTATTGTTTGTGCATTGCGTAGCTCAGACAGTGCCTCTTGCGATTGCTGCAAGTCGGTAAGGTCTAGCCCGTTAATTTGTGTAATGACATCGCCAGCCTGAAGCCCTGCCGATTTAAATAGTTCAGGCTCTTTGCCAGGACTTACTTGATAACCAATAAGCTGGCCTTCTTCGGTTTTTGGCGATATTGAAATAAAGTCTGTGAAGTTAGCGGGGCGTTCTCGCAGAGCAGCGGTTGCTTCTAGCGCTTCTTCGCTAAGCTCAACTGTATCTTCTTCCTCTTCCTGCGGCTCAGGTCGGTTTCTCGCTTGCATTTCACGGCGACGATTAGCTTCATCGTAATCAATTCCGTCAAGCATCAGGGTTTCGTTTCTTACCCCGTTCTTAATAATAACGCGATCGTTATACACCTTTTGCAACGTGGCGTTGGTGTCTTCAATCTTTTCACCTAAACCATATACTGCTTGGCTGCCGCGATTTTCTATAATAGCGGTGCCCGCTTCCTGCTCTGAACTGGCAACAACGCCGGTCAGGGTCAAATTTAAGCGTGTCTCTGGCGCGTCAGTAACTTCGGCTACCGGTTCCGCGGGTTTAGCCGCTGCATTACCAAACAGATTCAACTGTTGTATTTTGGCAATGTTGACCCCATTTTGGCCTGACGACGAAGAAATAACCGGAGCACGGCTTACTGTGGGTGTCGCAGATAGTTGAGGTTCGGGTATAATTCGCCACACGAGTTTGGCAGCAAATGCAATTAAATACAGGCTGAGCAGAACCACTACGATGGTATGTAGCTGTTTTTGATGCTGGTTCAGATAAACAACCAGAGATTGTGGGTTGGGTTTATTGAATGTCATGCTGCCACTGATGGTACTGCTTTATTATAATATAGTGAATTTTTGGTTAACCGCGCTTTAGCAAACCCATAATAGCCTAGTAAAGGTGAGGGTCACAACACTAAAGCCACACCATTACGAAAATATTACATGAGCCAATCGGATAGCAACAATACAACACAAAATGTCAGGCTGGACAAGTGGCTATGAAATATGTAGCTGTGTTTGTATGTTAAATTTGTATTGACAGGCACGGCTCGTTATTATTACTATGCAGGTATCGCAAATGGGATATCTGTATGCAGTTTGTTACCTCTCAAAAATCTGAATATCATCAATGCAATATCTTTATGGCAGAAGACCTTTCTTTATTGCTCCTTCCAACACTGTTCAGTAAAGCCATTAGTCGAACAGGTGTCGTTTGGAAGCGAGTGATTGCTGACGGAGAAGGTAAGTTCGCCTCCACAACTTATCAGGAAGAAGAAATATCCGATGTCACGATAACCATACTTCACAATAAGTTAGAGCACTTCTTCAACTGGTTAATTCAATACAGTCAAAGCAATAGCCAAGTTAGTATTCATAGACATCACAATATTCCGGAAGAGCTATTAAATCACTACATCAACACGGTCATCATTGAAGAGCTAGGGGCTGGTGAACATACAGTAGAGCAGTATTTGATGGCGCTTAGGGATTATTACAATTACCTGGCAATGACAGGTTTTACCAATGCCAAAGATATCCGTGTAAAACCAAGATTAAAGTCAGTAGTGAAGAAAAATACAAAGCGCCGTACCGCAGTAAAGTACCTTACTCCTGACTTGCGCTCCATTTTGTATCGTAATACCGATAGCTTACGTGATGAGCTGTTACTTCGCGGTGGCGGTGAGTTAGGGCTTCGCAGTAAAGAAAATCAAGGATTGCTGCTTGATGACTTTATGGTGGGTAACAAAAAGCACCTTGGTTTTAAATCTTTGTTTTTGCAGGTGGAGCAACATCCAGAGCAAATGGAGTTTGAGTTTTTTCTTCAAGGCCGCTATACCAAAGCGCCTCGCAATTCAGGTGGCGGCGAATCTAGACGGCTTTATATCCACCGAAGCTTGCTGGAACGATACAAAACCTATTATGAGTCTGAGCGTCCTGAATCTACTGAAAATACCCTGCTGCTAAATGCCAGCTACAGCGATGACGGTACACCGATTGCTAAAAATGCAGCAACAAGAGCATTTACAAGAGCAAAAAAGAAAGTACTGGAATTGCAAAGAAGTGGCGCATTACCAGACGAAGGGCAGATGCTGGAAGACGATCACACAGGTCACATCTTACGACATAGCTTTGGCACGGATAAGTTTTATGATGCCTGCAAAGAATATCGGGTAAAAATCGATAGCGTGACTTCTACATCGCCAGTCTACCTGCTTGTGGCAAAGTTGATGGGGCATAACGCCAAAGACAATAAAGCACCTGAGACCACCAAAGGGTATATCCGAAGCTGCCATATCAAAGAAGCGTTTCTTACGGGAGTGCATTATGCCTGATATTATCGATACATCTCCTGAAAAAGCACTCACTGACAAGCAATTGCAACAAGCGTTATTGGATGAACAAGCGCTAATAGCGAAGGAGCTTCAAGCAAATCTGGATGTCACACCGCTTCCTTATAATCCTAACGCCACGGTTTTACATATACCAAGAGGCGTCGGTGGAATGCGGAACGCCGCATTCACTATCTTCTTAGAACCAGAGCACTGCCGTATAAGTCAGTTAATGTTTGGCGTATTCAATGCAGCAGCCTATCGGTATCTCATGACGGATGAGTTTCCAGAAAAAAGAAAAGAGACTCTGCTTTATTGCAAGCACGTCTGGCGCTATCTGGATGGCATAGAACTGACTGATAAAAACCGTGCTACTTGGCTGAAAGATTTTGAGGTGTGGCGCGTCAGTGAAGATGGCGTAAAAACCCAATCCACGGGGCTTGATAGAGTCAAATTAATGATAGAAGACGCGCTTGGCTTTGCTGCGTTTAACAAAACCCTCACCGATTACGAACGCGGATATCTAAACTCCCTGTTAAATACCTCTATCGCACCGCGTGAAAAAGCAGATGCAGTTAACCTCAATCAATGGCTTTCACAGCATACCTGGCTGCGTCGGGATGATATTGGTATTGGTCACGAGTTATATTCGCGGTTAGGCTCACCTAAAGCCTTGATGAACTCGTTTCGCATTACTATCGAAACGGCTTTTCTGTATTTTCAAGGCTGCAAAGGTGCGCTCATTGAAGGGTTTCGGTTGGCGGGCGTAACGCCTGCGGATATTCCGGCATTAGCCGAGATTGCCATACCAGAGGGGAGGCAGAAGAATAGCTTCATCAGCGCCGCAAAAGCAGAAATAATCAATCGCCTTCGAGAAAAGCTGGTGCCGCTGATGGGGGATGTCCCTGATTTAAAAAATGCGCTGGAATTGCTGGTCTTTGCAGAGGCGAGACCGCAATTCCGGCAGGAAATAGTTAAAAAGCTCCTAGCCAACCAACCAATAACCGCGACATCTAATAAAGCCTCAAGCGGATTTTTTACCTCAAAACAACACGTGGGACTGTTTGATGTTGATTTCTTAAGGCAGCTTGCGTTATCTGCTCAATCTTCTTGTGATAATGCCGTAGTGCCTGTCTCAAAGGTAGAGTCGTTGTTATTTAGCTATCTCATGGCTTATCAGACGGTGCAAGGGAGTGATATCTCTAAGCTTACCTTACGTGATTTTAAATTTGTCAGGCGTGTTAATGGCGCTATCACCCATATCGAGAGTGATTATTTTAAAGGCCGAGCTAAGTACAACATTCACCAAGTCGAGACCCTAAAAACCAAAGATGATATTGGCAAAGCAGTGCTTCGCTATATTCAGGATGTGACCGCACTGGCGGTGCAGGATGAGCCGCTAACACCAGTGATTAAGACTACTGATTGCGGCCCTTCTAATCTGACTGGATTATTATTTCTGGCCTTTAAAGATACCGAACTGTCGCAAGTGCTGAAAGAGAAACATCAGACCCATCGGGTGGCCCCCGTTTTTCCTAAGGCGATGTATACTATGCTGTGTCATGGGGTAACGGCACCAGTCGCCAAAAAAGCCAAAATACCCTGTGAAACGGCTTTGCCTGAAAGGTTCTTTGGCTTTGCGCATATCAAAACCAGCTCAGTGTATGCAGGCTCGGATACCTTTGACCCGACAAGCCTTATCAACCCAAGAAGTCACACCAATGACACGGAGCGAGAGCGATATCTGGTGGAGATGAATCAGGAGTGGCAAAATAATTGTGGGCGGGTCACCCGAGCAGTGATGCGGGATTTATACGTCAATGTTTTTACTGCAAGTGAAAGCGATAAGCAGTTTTTTGAAAGTGAGTTCACCAAAGCAGTCGAACATATTAAAACCAGAGCCGATGATGTGCTGGCGTGCCTGAAAGTGGTGACTGAGCAAACCAGTGGTCGCGTAGATGCATTGGGGCTGACCACTACTGGCGCACAAATCAAGGGCGATTTGCCTGATACGATATACGTTCAAGATAGCCCTGAAACCGTGCTGAAATTTAAACACTTTTTAGCGCAGCTTGAGGAAAAACATGCCTTACTGCGAGACTGTGCGCCGGAGTTTTTATTCTTCACCGCGCTGCCTACCGCTGAATGGATAGCGAGCCTGCTTAGCAACAAAAAAACCTCTAAAACGAGCCGATTGAATAATAAAGCCTTCTCGAAAACGAGTCTTGAAAAAGGCCAAGCCATGTACGACAAGTACCGTTCTCAATTGCCACCTCACTTTACTGCCCAGCTTTCATAGGAGACTGATATGCCTATTGCCACCCGCGCCTCGCAATTATTAGTTAATACCTCTCTATCGAGACTAATGCAGGATAAGCTCGCCCAGTTATCCCCGCTGGATAACGCGACGCTTACTGACAATATCTGGCGATTTCAGCATCCTGCGCAGACTATTACCATTGATTTTACGTTATTTGAACAACCGTTTGTGCAGTTTGTTGAGATGGTCACGGTCAGGTTTGATGCGCAGCATATTCCCCTGAGCCTCGTTGAATTTGCCAAACTCATATGGCTGGAGGTGGCATCTGGTGTAAAGGTGCAACCACGGCCTTATTATCAAATCATCGACAAGCTCGCAATGCTTTTTCATTACCTGCACGCTGAGCAAATAGACCAGCTCGATGCACTGAATTTGGAAGGGTTTTATGGTCTTTGCCTTACGCAGAATGTTACCAACGATGGGATAAAAAAACGCCTGTCTGCGCCAGCCTATACAAACAGATTCGAACCGCTGACACTTAAAAAGCTCAAGCAAATATTGAATCGTTATGGTGTAGCAGGTCTTGTGGGTGATATCTCTGAGAAGAAAGCAATATTAGCACTGAATGAGGCGTGTTTATCCTTCATGGGTATGACGCGGCGAGAGTATGTAAAAGGTGGGAGCTTTAATTATTTAGGATTAGATGTTGGTAAGCATTATATCGACCATTGCCTGCATCTTTTCGAGAAACACTGCGCCTATATCAGTGCAATCCGACATACCTGTAAGGCGTTATTTGACACGCAACAACACGATGAAGATCTGAAATTTCAAAAGAAATCAACGAGTTTAATTTTAGGTAAAGTGATTTGTGGGCATTCCATTGAAGCGATCCGGGAGTCTTTTGGTAACCGAAGTGTTGCTGAGAAAAAGCTGGTTGCAATTGAATCGTTTGTGCACCAGATGTTTTCTGAGGTATATATCACGGCAGAGCGCATCGTCAATGCCTTTAAGCTCGACACCATCAACCGTATTGCAAAGCACTGTCATTTGCCAGAGCGCTATGATGCGCAGGAGTTTGTTCGAGCGCTGTTATTTGTCGATGTGTTTGGTGAGCATGGCAAATCCAAAGAAGCCATTTGGGAGGAATATCAAGCCACGCTTTATAAAACAGCATTACCTGATGAAGATGCAGTCTTATCGGTGACACTGCCTGAGTTTGAATCGATAACCGCTGACATCCTATCCGAGCTAAAAACAGAAATGCCTACTGATACTAAAGGCATGAGAGCGTTTCTTAAATCATTGGCAGGCTCCTTGCCTACACCAATAGATGAGCATCCATTAAATGGTATGGAATATTTTAACAAAATGACATCCATGATTGAGGATGCGGGGGTTACCGGGTTTGTTGGATTAACAGGATGGCGCGCCAGTGAGTATGGGTTTAGCTTGTCGAATATCAATATTGAGATTAACCCAGACCCGCTGGATAACCAGTATACGCCTTGGCGATTCCATGTACGCTGGAAAGTACCAAAGACCAGTGGCAATACCCCGCTACCAAGAGAAATTACGCTCGGTTGTTACATATTGGCAGCGCAACTAGCGCATCTGAATTTAGCAGATATGGCTGACCCAGCGATATATCAGGCAACAACAGCAAAACAAAAAGAAGATTCCGAAGGAGAGAACCAAAAAGCTATACCCACCTGCTGGGCGGATTTTGTTAATCATTATTCGATATTCAACGATATCGAGGCGTGGCAGGGTCTAAAAGGAAAGTCATTGCTGACCGAGACTGAAAAAACATCGCTGCAAACGCTTGAATCGAATTACCGATTCGACGAGGCGCCCATGCGAGCACTGATAAAGATGAAAAAAGCGCTTAACGAGGCCCTGCCGAGGGTGTTGTTGGCACAAGAAAAAAACAACGATAAAGCATTCGGCGTTCGATTGAGAGAGTATCTTGGAGGGACTGCGCCTGGCGATATCGCAGCACTGTTTGACACGCACTTAAGCGAAGAAACCAAAACCAAGCTTCAAAGCGGTGAGGTGGAGCTGGATAAAGCAGGTGTGCGTTTTGTTCGAGGTGAGTTTTTAGGTGAGGCTGTTTATGCTACTGCCCATGCATTTCGGCATATCTTTGCAGAAGCGGTGCTTCGCCGTTATCGAGGCGATGTCGGGCGGTTCATCAGAGCGCATTTTAAACATCTGGATGAGCGTTTTTTCATGGCGTATCTGCGAGATAAGGAATACCGCGTTATCCAACAAATAGCGACCCGCCACGTCATTAATTCGGTTGTCAGAGTGCACATGGACAGCATTGAAGATGAACATCGAGAGTATGCAGGCGGGGTTGACCGATTCTTGTCAAAAGCAGTAGGGATAACACACGTTTATTCGGATGAAGAGCGAAAAGAAAAGCTGGCGCAGGCCACGGTAAAACGGGTATTAGCGTTGAAATCAAACCCGTGGGTAACCTGTATGCTTCGGGACGGGACACAACAAAACGCCAAATGCAGTGTCAATGGTGAGCCGCAGCGTCAAAATGCGCAACCGCGATTATGTTTGGGGTGTTTAAATGCCGACATCGCAGCAGGTAACTTCAATGGGATTGTCATCTACACCAAACAGGATGTGGCAGCGTGTCGCAACCCTGAACTGCCCTGGTTCATCAAAGAGCCTCACTATCACACGGTAACATTGGCATTAAAACGTGTCGAAGAGCTACGCCATAACAGCAACAATCCGAAATACGATAAGTTCATTACACATCTAAAAGAAACGCTATTGATAGCAGACGCACAGCGAGGACAAGCAGCATGAGTGATTATTTTGATGAATTTCTCGATGAGGACGCGCTGGAAGCGTCAACAGAGCAACCAGTACTACCGAACTGGGTATCTGATGCAAACAGCTCTGGTGCCGCGTATGAGGCCATTCAAAGCCTCTATCAACAAAAGCTCAGGTATATCCGACAACACAGTAAAAAAACTGACTTTATTAAGAAGTCCACGTATGAGATTTCAAAGTCAGAGGTCGCAAGAGTTGTAGGCGTGAAGATGCAGGCGATTTTCCACTCCGTCAATTATGCCAGCGCACTACAAAAGGAGCTGGCTGAGAAAAATGACATGCTGCTCAAAAGTAAAGAGAGCAGACTGGCTAGTCGTTATTCGGGTGAGAAAGGGAAGACAAAAGATGAATTGATATGCAAAGTCAGGGAATTGAAAGCGAGGGATAAGCTGATCTCAAAAACCACGACAGATGAAGTGTTGGAGCTGACATTGCAGCGCCTACCGTTAGATGTAAAGCGTAATCTAAAATTGGTGTAAATATGAGCAAAAACGGTCAACAAAAGGCGCAGCAGAACCTTGAAGCCTTTGAAGTGTGGCGAGCCACCCAGACGGAAGAAAGCTTTAAGCAAATTATCTTCAGGGGGCAGCTAAACCGTGCTGAAATAGCAAAAGGTGTGGGGTGTGGTAAGTCAGCCCTTAACCAAAATCCTGCACTTAGAAAGGCGCTCAAGACGCTAGAAGACAAACTGCGTGAAAAAGGGGTACTTCCACCCCTGACCGAATCTGCCAAGAGCAATGCCGACAAACCAAAACAATACGACAACACGGCAAATCGGAAGTTGCTTGATTCTAAACGGGTATCAGCGCTAGAGGCTGAAAACATTGAGCTAAAAGCCAAGGTTAAAGAGTTAGAAAGTAAGCTAGAGCGATTTGGTGAGCTGAATGAAACCTTATCTGAAATGGGACTCATGCCACGATGAATGCTCAAGTTCCAATTGTGCAACAAGCTGTCGCACAATTAAATCAAGACCAAATGCGCGTCACCAGCATACCGTACAGCTCGACCAAGATGGTGATATTTAGCGGTGTACCACTGGCAAAAAACTCATATAAGACCAACAGCGGCAAGTATTACGTCACCATCAAGGTAAACCCTGATTCCATCCCAGTCCAACCCGCTGTAGGTCAACACTGGTCAGTTGAAGGGACGCGTGTGGTAACCGAGGTGGAGGAAGGTGATTTTGTGATGCAACAGCACACCTACGAGTCACCAGAATATATCGAATGCAGTTTGCCAGAGGCAGGGGAGCAACTTATTCGGTTCATCGCAAAAGAAAAAGACTTTAAAGGCATCGGTGAAAGTAAAGCCAGAGCGCTCTGGAAGCTTCTGGGCAAAGACTTCCATTCAACGGTTGGAAAAGATACGCCAGAGTCAAGAGAGCAGCTTGGAAGCGTTCTGAGTGAAGATTCTATCGATGCGCTATTTCACGGTTACGCCAAATATAAGAATCTGGCTTACTGCAACTGGATGACCCAACTCAAAATTCCAGCCAGCGTGCAGCAGCGCTTGCTAAAACATCACGGGGAATCTTCCATTGAAGCTATTAAGCAAAACCCGTATCTACTAATTGGTTTTGGCGTGTCGTTCAGTGATGTTGATAATCTAATTGTTGCGAATTCGCCACAATTAAAACTTGAGGTCACAGATTATGACCACAAGAGGCTCAGCGCCGCACTAGAAACGGCTATTCGCAGAGAGATTGAGAAAGGCCATACCTATACAACACAGGCCACTTTGCGTCCCTACCTAACCAAATTACTCAAAGATAAGGAACTGGTCACCGAAGCGTTCAAAGCAGGCCACGACAAAGCACAATACATCCTAAACCCTGAGACTGGCACCTACCATCCAACGGCACAGTTGTTGATGGAAAACGTCGTTGCCAAACGGCTGACGACCTTAGCTTGTCAAAATGACCTTTATGATGAATCCGCGAATGCAGCCTACCTTGAAGCTGTTGGTGAATTGCCATATGAGCTAACCAAGAAGCAGGTTGAAGCAGTAGTCACCTGTCTTGATAACGCATTAAGTTCAATTACCGGAGGTGCAGGAACGGGTAAAACGACGGTACTAAGAACCGCACTTCGCGCCTATCATCAAATGGGGTTCGAGATACATGCAGTAGCGCTCAGTGGTAGAGCGGCTATGCGCTTGCATGAATCCATTGGTTTTATCACCTCAACCATCGCTAAGTTATTGCGTGAAGAGCCTATAGAGCCAACTACAGACCAACAAAAGCACCTTCTGGTAATAGATGAAGCGAGTATGATTGACTTGCCAACCATGTATCGCTTGGTCAACCATATCCACCCATCGGTTCGTATTATCTTTACGGGCGACCCAGACCAGTTACCCCCTATTGGATGTGGCAAAGTGCTTGCTGATGTCGTGCGTTCGAACGTTGTTGCCAATACAAAGCTAGACATCGTCAAACGCCAAGACGGCTCCACCGGCATTCCTGAATACTCAAAACTCATTAATCAAGGGATCGTGCCTGCTAAGCTAAGTACAGGCGCTATTCACTTCCACGAAACGGCAAAGAACGACATTGCTCAAGTCTGTTGCGACTTGTATCAACAATCACCCCAAAACAGTCGTGTCATGGCTCCAACCAAAGCACTTGTTGCTGAAATCAACGAACTCACTCAAGAAGTCGTTAACCCACATGGAGATAGACTTGAGTTTGCATTGCACGGTGAGTGTTTTTTTCAAAACCTCAGATTAAATGATGCCATTCTATTTACGCAAAACCACTATGACAAAGGGATTCAAAACGGCTCTCTTGGAACACTAACCAGCGTTGAATCATCAGGTGAAAGTTATGGTGAAGTGACGCTGGATACGGGAGATAAAGTTGAGGTCACCCAATCCGTGCTCGATTGCATGGAGTTGGGTTATGCAATAACCCTACACAAAGCGCAAGGCTCGCAGTTCCCTAGAATCATTATCGCGCTACAAAAGGGGAAAATCGTAGATAGAGCGTGGCTGTATACGGCGATCACCAGAGCCGAGGCTGAAATTCATATCGTTGGTAGTGAAGCCGACCTCATCAGTGTCACACAAAACATAAGTAACGCGAATCTACGAATGTCTTATTTATGCGAGCTTTTGACTCAATTCACGTTGAAATACTTAAAACCAAAAAGTGGTGAGATTGACCAACATAAAAGTCACCCCAAAGTCGCTTAATTGACTCACTAAACTGATAGAAATGAGCGGTTTACTATCAAATTTAGGCGAACCCAAAATCGCATATTCCCATTACATACATTATGGTAAATAGATGCGGATTTGAGGAATTTTCACAATGTCTCAGCTACAACGATTATCAATGTTGCAGGCCGACAAATGCTTCTTTTGTAAAAGCAAAGTTGCTAAGTCAAAACAAAGCGTAGAACACCTATTCGCCAAGAGCCTTGGAGGAAAATCAGATGATGGTAACTGTGTGATGGTTTGCAAAAAAGGGCTATTTGCATTCTGAGGTTGGATTTAGTTATTGAATGGTATCTGGTAACTATGCTGTTTTGCGCAAAAGTTGGTAGGTCTCAATGAGCGCAGTCGCTAGTATGGCAACGATTGCTATAACCGCTTGTTTAAGATAGCTGCCGGTCGCTTTAGTCAAAATTGGTGACTTTGTACGACGGCTAAGTGCCAATTGCGGACGTTCGATTTTTTGAGATGGAACGATAGCTTGGTACGTAAAGCTGACCTTGTTATAGTGTATTTACATTACGGTCATATAACCAAAGCTTGCATACATTTACTCTTTAAGTTGTCTCACATCTTGAAAAGATTGTTATGATAGAATAATTAAAAAGAATTGATTCTTTGGCTTTTGTATTATGTGCGCCTCCTATAATACTCACACCTGAAAGGTCGCTCTATTTAAAGGAAAGTTAATGCGTAAGGAAGACATTAAATCGGACCTGAAGAATTTAGCTTTTGACTTCTTTTATTGGTTCTCTAGGTTTGAATTCTCTCTTAAAGAGAATAACTTTCTCAAGCGTGATGACAATGGTGAGAACGCAGAGCCCGGATGGGATAAGTTTGTCGACCAAAATAGCCAAAAATTCCATCACACCGAACAAACTAGAAGACTTTTAGAGCTGAACCCAAAGCGGCAAAAGGTCGGACCAAATTGTGCTTTGCAATGGAAAAGTGTAGGGCTTGAGGATTGCAACACTGAACTATGTAAAGTCGTTAGACTTTTAAAAACGATAAGAAATAACCTTTTTCATGGCGGAAAGCATGGCGCTGATGGCTGGGATGACCCTCATAGAACCAAAGAGCTTTTATTGGTAGGCAAATCTGTCTTAGATCAATTAGCTTGTTTAGCCAGTTTTGAAGATGACTATAATCGTTTCTATTAAAAAATCAGGAGAATATGCATCATAGTCATATCTACTGAATGCAGAATGCTGGCAGTAACGGTACTGCGGGTAGTAATCGAAAAGTAATAGAAGTACAACAAATGAAAAAAATTATCGCTACACTTTTATTTATCGCTACCAACTCTGTTCAAGCTGCATGTTCACTAGATAGTCTTTGTGGAATGAAAAACGAAGTTTTGGCAACAAGCAAATTCTATAGTGTGAGCCAAATCGGGGTTTTTGACCTCTACTATTGGACTGGTAGCAACTCAATAATGAGTGACTCGTATAAAAATGCTGACGAAGTTGACCGACTTTTTCGGTTCTATCCAGAAAAAGGTAGAGCATATAAAAATGTTCTAAGCATGATTGATTCGGAACTTCGTTCCCTTGGTTATAAAAAAAGTGAAAAAGGTCAATTAGGAGGGTATTTTACATTATCCCCTAAAGTTCGAGTTGTGGAGACACTTGATATCAGAGGAAACAGTAATTTCGAAGTGAGTGTTCGAGCAGAAATTACCGAAACAGTCCTAACGCTACGTGGCCGAGTTACTTCAGGTTTCATAACCGAATATTCCGCTTATACAGTGGCCGTCTTAAAAAAGTCCGAATTAGAAAGTGCTATTTACGATAGTTTAGAGCACTTACTTGGACAGATTAAAAAGGACGTGGTAATAGCGAGAAAATATTGCGAAAACATGGAATGCAAAGTCATCGAAAATATTAAGTGAGAACAACTATTTGTTATCCATAGACAAAGCTCGATGAATACGTACCTGCCAATAAACATATTTTTTCGGTGGAGAAATTGTGACACTTTCAGCAAAATCTCAGAAATATATGCTCGACTGTCTGCTTCTTGTCTGAAGTTGCCTGATGAATGTTGTCCAGTGAATGGCGGCTTTGGTGTGATAACGGTCCATCACACAATAAAATCCTGATAGACCGGAATAAGGTAAGAGGAGTCAATCGACCAGAATTATTTGACAGTCTAGTTACGGCACTCAGAGTCAAAATTAACCTATTCCAACCAACTGACGTTTTTGCACAGTAGGACCGAATACATACTTTCCAACCTCAGAATGCAAATAGCCCAAAAAAGTAAATCAGATGCTGGGTAATATGACAATTAAGGATAAGGTGCGGGTATTTCTAGAGCATAACGGTAAGTTCAGATGTCCCGATAATTGAACAGCAGCCCTGGATGGGCTGCGTCGCTCAGAAGCTAAAAATCAGCGCTCACCACCACCTTACAAAACCATTGAAGCACGATGTCTGCGTAGCTCCTCTGGAACGAGCTACCCACTGAGCTTTCACGCTCCCCAATTTAAAAATCTTGGATGATTGAATAACGCCGCAGAACGCGGATAAAGCACAAAAGCAAGGTGTGCAAATAATTGTTGATGTTTATATGGAATGGCGTTTTGACTGTGCTTTTCCGAGTGATTTACAATAAGGATTGCAGATTTATTGGATTAAGACTTTTAAAATGAATGATTTGACAGATGTTGTTGTTAGATTAGATAAGTGGATGTGGGCCTCACGCTTCTATCGCACGCGATCAATTGCCAAGACAGCAATTCAGGCGGGTAAAGTCAATTATAATGGTCACAAATGTAAACCGGGAAAAATAGTTGAAATCGGTGCGGTTGTTACCTTCAAGCAAGGCTATGACATGAAAGAAGTTGTTGTCTGTAAACTAAGCGATCAAAGACGTAAGGCAGATATGGCACAGCAACTTTATCGTGAAACAGATCCAAGTGTCAGACAGAGGCTAACAAATCAAGAGGCTCGCAAACTAAGCGCCTTCCATAGTCCTCACCCTGATACAAAGCCGGATAAGAAACAGCGTCGAGAATTGCTAAAAATAAAGGCAAGAGATTCTTAAATTTGTAGGTATAATATTGTTCATGGCAACAAATTAACTAGTAAAGATTTTGTATTTAAATAATTGTATGTCTGTTTTGGGTAGTTAGTTTTGGATTATGGGTCGAATTTATTGGGTTTGGTTTGATTTCCCACTCACTCACTCAGTGTAAAGGATACAAAAATCGTTGTTTATAGGGTGAGGGCTGCAAGGTTCTTTAAGACCCGCGCAATAGCAAGAGACATGGTGCAGTCGGGAAAAGTCCAGTACAACGGGCAAAGGGCCAAACCTGGTAAGCATGTAGAGCTTGGCGCCATGATTAAAGTTCCCTCAGGATGGGATAATCGTGAAATTAAGGTGCTAGGCTTAAGTGACAAGCGTTTGAGCGCGCCTTTGGCGCAGGCGCTTTTTGAAGAGACGATTGAAAGTGTAACAAAACGTGAAGAAAACCAAATGGCGCGCAAAATGAACGCCTTTCACAGCCCTAAACCAGATCATAGACCTGATAAAAAGCAGCGACGACAGATTATTAAATTTAAGCAGCAATAGTAGGCTGCTCAACAGGATTAGTTATGAGCGATTTCGATAAATTACACCGCTTCTTATTTACCCAAGCTAACGTTCGTGGCGAATTGGTTCGTCTTGATGAGAGCTTAAAGCAAATTGTGCACAGCTATGAATACCCTGTGCAAATTCAAACATTGCTAAGTGAAATGGCGGCAGCGACGTCATTGTTAACGGCAACGCTTAAGTTTAAAGGTGAAATTTCTCTTCAAATTCAAAGCAAAGGCCCAGTAAGTTACGCGGTGTTAAACGCCACTCACGAACAAACGCTTCGCGGTGTGGCGCGCTGGGACGAGACATTAGAAACATTGCCAGAAACGTTTTCAGAGTTATTGTCTCAAGCGGTATTGGTCATTACTATCACACCAGATGAAGGCGAGCGTTATCAAGGCGTTGTTGCATTAGATAAGCCTTCTTTAGCTGAATGTATTGAAGGCTACTTTGCTCAGTCAGAGCAGCTAGCGACCAGCGTGCACCTAATGACCGACCCTAAAAACGCGAAAGCGTCGGGTGTGTTACTTCAGGTCTTACCGACTGATGCTAGCGCTACTGATGTGTCGCAAGCCAATGAGTTTGCTCATATCTCTAAACTTACTCAAACGTTGACCAAAGAAGAGATGTTTACGTTGTCGGTTGAAAACATTTTATATCGTCTTTACCACCAAGAAGACGTGGAAGTGTATCCAGCGAAGGACGTAACCTTTGCCTGCTCATGCTCGAAGGAGCGCAGCGCAGAAGCACTTCGTCACGTTGAGAAGTCTGAGCTTCACGCAATTATAGCTGAAGAAGGTGCGATCAAAATGAACTGCCAGTATTGTCATACCGAATATCGCTTCGATAGTATCGACGTAGAGGCTATTCACAGCGGCAACTTCGACGCACCGTCTTCAAATCAGTAACTACTTGTTTACTGCTGTGTTAAAGCACCTTCTTTTGAAGGTGCTTTTTTGTTTCTGAATCTCTCACCGTCTAGATAGGTTCATTTTTCCAACACTTCACTTGTGGTTAAAAAATGCCCAGTAGTAAGTGTTTAACTTTCCTACATCATCCTATTTTCCTTTTCTTCCTGTTGTGGTGAAAATTTTCACCTTCACTTTCTAAAAAAAATTGTCATTTTTTATTTTGAAATTCATCGATCAATATAGGTTTTCTACGCCCTATTTTTGCATTTATATCCAAGGAAAAGGCTTTCCTTGTAATTAATTTACAATATTTAAGAAATTAACATATGAGAAATAGTGAGTATGTGTTTTATAAATGCGCGCTAGACCTTGTTTACATTACACTCGAAGAGGTGATACTTTTTTGAAAGTGCTTTTGAAAAATTACATATAGGGTAACAGCCATGACCGCAGCAGCCTCAATTCAAACGGATCTGAAAGTAACGCCACTCACCGATCTGCCAAATGCAGAACTTATCGAGCGCGCCGTAAAGCGCGGCGAAGGTGTCCTTGACAAAAACGGGGCGCTTGTCGTTGAGACCGGAAAACGAACCGGTCGCTCTCCAAATGATAGATTTATCGTTAAAGAGTCAACAACCGAAAATGAGATCGATTGGGGCAAGGTGAACAAGCCTTTTGACGCTGACAAATTTGATGCGCTGTGGGACCGCGTTGAAGCCTACCTGTCTACCCAAGAACACTTTCTTTCACACCTTCAAGTGGGCTCAGACCCTGAACATGCTTTGTCGCTTGAAGTAAGAACGCAAACCGCGTGGCAGCACGTTTTTGCTCGCAACCTTTTTATTATTCCTGAACAATGGAATGTTAAAGGCGACCAGCCTTGGCAAATCTTAAACGTACCTGGTTTCACTTGTGAGCCAGAGCGTGACGGCACAAACAGTGATGGCACAGTTATCATCAACTTCGCTAAAAAGCGTGTGTTGATTGCAGGCATGCGTTACGCAGGTGAAATGAAAAAAGCCATGTTCTCCGTGCAAAACTTCCTGCTTCCGGCAAAAGACGTGCTACCTATGCACTGTTCAGCCAACGTGGGTGAAGAAGGCGATGTGACCTTGTTCTTTGGTCTTTCAGGTACTGGCAAAACTACGCTTTCAGCCGATCCTAAGCGCTTCTTGATTGGTGACGACGAGCACGGCTGGGCACCAGGTAGCGTATTTAATATTGAAGGCGGTTGCTACGCTAAATGTATCGACCTATCTCAAAAGAACGAGCCAGTAATTTGGAATGCTATCAAGTTTGGTACCATCCTAGAAAACGTAGTACTTGATGAAACACGCACGCCAGACTATACCGACACGTCGTTAACCCAAAACTCACGTGCGGCCTATCCGCTTTCACACATTGAAAAGCGCGTTGCTGAAAACCGAGGCGGCGAACCTCGCTCGGTTGTATTTTTGACCTGTGACGTAAGTGGCGTGTTGCCTCCTGTTTCAGTGTTAAGTGAAGAAGCTGCGGCGTATCACTTCCTAAGCGGTTACACAGCGAAAGTAGGCTCTACTGAGATTGGCTCTACTAGCGATATTGAATCAACCTTCTCAACTTGTTTTGGTGCGCCTTTCTTCCCACGTCCAGCAGGCGTGTATGCAGAGCTTCTGATTAAGCGTGTTAAAGCGTTTGGCGCTAAGGTTTACTTGGTTAATACCGGTTGGACAGGCGGTCCTTACGGCACAGGTAGCCGTTTTGATATCCCTACTACACGCGCCATCATCGATGCGATTGTATCGGGTAACTTAGCTGATGTTGAAACTCAGCATATTGACGCGTTAAACCTAGATGTGCCAGTGGCAATAGACGGTGTAGACAGCAATTTGCTTGTGCCAAAAAACACGTGGGCTGACAAAGAGAAGTACAACGAATACGCCGCTAGCTTAGTCAACGACTTTAAACAGAACTTTGAAAAATACGACGTTAGCGACGCTATCGTTAAAGCCGGGCCGGGTAACTAACACTCGGTTCGCCCCTTCCCAACGTTCATCACACTCAACGTGATTGATGTTTTGCCCGCACCGTGTTGCGGGCTTTTTTTGTATTGTTGTTAACAAATTTAACATTATGAATACGTATGTATATTTAAGTTGAGCAATGCACTGGCTATCATTCACCGTACACAAGTAGGCTTTAATTAAGCGCGCTTCGTTAATTAAGTGCGGTTCGCTAATTAGGTGCGCTTCGCTTTGAAGCATAAAGAAGGTTTTGAGCATGATAGACAGGAAACAGCGTATAGCACTTGCATGTGCTGGTTTGGCATTTTTCTCGGTAAATACGGTAGCCGAAGTTCAAACAGCGACACTCGAAAAAGCAACGCTAAATATTGATACGGATACCAATGACTTCACGATAAGCGCGTTGCACGATAGTGGCTTTCAAGTAACGTATCTTACTGATGATAATGGCACGCCTTACGCAAATCTACCGTCTATGGCGCTTCCCGAGCCCGCGTTGACTGGTGTTAAAAACAAAAAAGCTAATGATGTAGAGCTAGTTGAAACTGCGACAACCCTAATCTTAAAACTCAATAATATTGCAGCGCATGTTGATAAGGCGACGCACGTTATCAGTTACTCGGTAAACGGCAAAGTAGTAGCAAAAGAACAAGATGGGCTAAACATTTCTGATAACGGCGTCAGCCTGTCGTTTGCGTTAGATAAAAACGAAAAACTCTATGGTGGCGGCCAGCGCGTCTTAGGTATGGATCGTCGTGGTCATAGCATGCCGCTATATAACAAAGCACACTATGGCTACACCACGTCTTCAAATCAGATGTACTTTGGTTTGTCGGCTGTGATGTCGTCAAAAAATTACAGCGTATTGTTCGATAACACCGCTTCTGGAGAGCTAGATATTGGCAAAACGAACAGCGACGAGTTGCTATTTAAGGCACAAGGCGGCCGTGCAAGCTACATCATGGTGTTAGGTGAAAATTTAGAAGATACAGTAAGGTCTACCGTTGCAGTAACGGGAAAACAGCCGCTTCCTCCACGCTGGCTGCTGGGTAACTTTGCATCTCGATTTGGCTATAAATCACAAAATGAAGTGATGGATGTTGTTGATGCCTTTAACACGCAAGATATTCCCGTTGATGCCGTAGTGCTCGATTTATATTGGTTTGGTAAAGACATTAAGGGGCACATGGGGAACTTAAGTTGGGACGCCGCCACTTTCCCTGAGCCCGAGAAAATGATTAGTGAGCTACGCGCTCAAGACGTGAAAACCGTGCTGATAACCGAGCCTTTTATTCTTACGACGTCAAAGCAATGGGATAGTGCCGTTGCCAGTAATGCCCTTGCTCAAAACGATGATGGTGCGCCGTATACTTTCGATTTCTATTTTGGCAATACCGGCCTTGTCGATGTGTTCAGTGAAGCGGGTCAAAATTGGTTTTGGCAATATTATGAAAAGCTTGCTGCACAGGGTGTTGCCGGCTGGTGGGGCGACTTGGGCGAGCCTGAAGTGCACCCTGATGATATTCAGCACATGTGGCAGTCTACAAAAGTAAGCGGCGCAGAAGTGCACAATGCCTATGGTCACCAGTGGGCTAAAACCGTATATAACAACCTAACAGAGCT
Organism: Alteromonas sp. MmMcT2-2; assembly: GCF_022348305.1. Classification (NCBI taxonomy): domain Bacteria; kingdom Pseudomonadati; phylum Pseudomonadota; class Gammaproteobacteria; order Alteromonadales; family Alteromonadaceae; genus Alteromonas; species Alteromonas sp. MmMcT2-2. The sequence goes on along the minus strand of NZ_JAKRFA010000001.1, from coordinate 287,197 downwards.
TCAGCCTGATACGCGCCCCTTTGTGCTGATGCGTTCAGGCTTTTTGGGCAGTCAACGGTACGGAATGGTGCCGTGGACAGGCGATGTGAGTCGAAGCTGGGGCGGACTTAAACCTCAGGTAGAGTTGGCACTTCAAATGAGTGTTTTTGGAATGGCGTATACCCATTCCGACTTAGGTGGGTTTGCTGGAGGCGAAACCTTTGATCCCGAGCTTTATACAAGATGGCTTCAGTTCGGTACCTTTTCACCGGTATTTAGGCCTCATGCTCAAGACAATATTGCGCCGGAGCCAATTTTCCACGCCGACCCCGTAAAGTCTATTGCGCGCAAGTTTATCCAACTTCGCTATGACATGCTGCCTTATAACTATTCATTGGCCTTTGAAAATGCGCTTTACGGTACGCCATTAATGCGTCCGTTAGCTATGGCGTACGGTGAAAGCGATTGGTTTGAAAATGCAGACAGTTATCTGTGGGGCGATGGTCTGTTAGTTTCGCCTGTGACGAGCGCTAACCAAACGGTGTGGCCGACCAAGTTACCCGAAGGCGTATGGTTTGATTTTTTCTCTGATACGAAATACCAAGGTGGTCAAACCGTTAACTACCCGCTAAGCCAAGATAATTACCCAGTGTGGGTAAAAGCGGGAAGCTTTATGCCAATGACTAAAGGGCTTAGCCGCACAGAGCAGTTTGATGCCCGTAAAATAGAAATGCATTACTGGCATGACAATTCAGTGAATTCATCTTCATATACTTATTACGAGGATGACGGCAAAAATCCAGCGTCTGTCAAAAAAGGCTTGTACACCAAACTACTGCTCAGTGCGTCATTAGACGAAAAGGCCGCATTAACCCTGACGCTTGATAGCGAAGGCAGCTATATAGGTATGCCTAAGCAGCGAGACATCACTTACGTCGTGCACGGTTTAAGCGAAAAACCACAGAGTGTTTCACTTGATGGCAGGAGCGTGCCTGTAATGTGGGATGAAAAAGGGAAAACGCTTTCACTTGCAATTTCTTGCGATTATCAGCAATCTGTAAAGGTAGTGATTATGTGATAATTAAGGGCTGCTGTTCTTTCTTGCACAGTAAAGGTCAGCGCCCTCAAAAGGTTCACTTTGTGGTCAAGGGCATAACTACGCTGTGCCCTCACGCCTAAATCGGATGTCTTTCTACTGATATCAGCCATGGAGCCTAAATGAGCCGACTTCCTGCCACCATCGTTATTTTCGCTGGTTTTTTTCTAATTGGTAAATTGTTTCTCTTGTGGGGAATATTACTGCCAGATATTGCAGCCGATTTGCAAATGTCTGAAGTAGTCAGTGGCGCACTTTTTTCGCTCTTCTCTGTAGGCATGATGTTAGGCGCTGTGATTGGTGGCAAGTATGCCAGTCGCTTTGAGTATATGCCGCTATTAGCCACGTTATTCAGTATGAATACGACGCTGTTGCTGCTTGTGTCAGTACTTACCGCTTGGCAGTGGTTTTTGGTGTTAGCGGTATTAATCGGTGTGGTGAGCTCAACAATATTTACTATTGGCCACACGCTTATTGCACGAATGTACGCAGAAAAGCGTTTTACTATGATGGGCTTAATGGACTTTATGTTCAGTTTAGGTACGTTTGCGGCGTCGTTCTTTGTAACACTGTTATACCTTGTTGAGCACAACTGGCGTTTACCTATTCAGGTGTTGGCAGGCGTTATGATTGTGCTTTCGTGCTATGCATTTATTGCGGCGCGTTCTCAGGCAAAAGTGCTTAAAGGTCAGCCTAAAGCGCCTAAAAAGACCTTGGCATTTGGGGTCATTATTAAGCAGCCTGTTTTCATATTTCTCACTTTGCTTACCTTTGGCTATGGTGCTGTAGAATTTGGTAACGCGAACTGGTTTGTGAGCTATGCGCAAAACGGCTTAGGCTTTACCGGCGAACAGTCGAGAAACTTACTGGCATTTTTTACCGCTGGCATGGTGATTAGCCGCCTTACCTTCCCGTTTTTACTGCGATTTGTATCGGTGCACCGCATGATTGTAATCATGGCAACAGCCTCGCTAGCGGGTGTATTTGCACTGAAACTAATGCCTTCATTTTATGGGATTGGCGCTGGTAACTTACTGCTTGGCTTAGGGCTAGGTGGGCTCTTCCCGTTAGCACTTTCTGCGGCAATGAATATCGACAGTGACAACGGCCCAGTACTTTCTGGTATTTCTATTATCGGTAACTCTACTGGCGTGCAAGTGGCATCGTTTTCTACCGGACTATGGGCGAACTTCGCGCCACTTACTACGGCGTTTTGGGTGATCCCACTTGGCGGCTGCGTGCTGTGGTTGGCGTCTTATGGATACAGCCGAAAAATTAAGTACCACAGAAGTTAATACCAATCCGTGTAGTGTTTTTGGGCTTAATGGGTTTGATAGGGTAAATAAAACTCTGCGACCAAGCCCTGCTGAGGATGATTTCGCAACGTCACCTCACCATCGTGAGCTTCTACAATTCGCCTTATTATGGCAAGGCCAAGGCCTGAACCTGACGAATTGCGGGCTTTGTCGCCTTGTGCAAACGGCATGAATACACCGTCGAGCTCCGCTTCCGGTATTCCCGGGCCAAAGTCGCGTACTTTGCAATACACGCGCTTTTCGTGACGATTGTAAAAGCTGCTAATTGCAATATCGTCCGAGCCGTACTTGAAAGCATTTTCGATGAGGTTGTCGATCACGCGTTTCATTGCAATTCGCCGAAGTGACAGCGGAGGAATGGCGTTGAGTTTGAGTTCGATGTGGTGCTTGTCGTCTAAATGTCTGGCTTGTACCAGCTCTGCAATAATCGCGTTTAAATCAGTTTCTTGAGTGACTTCTTCGGTGTCGTAGCGCGCATAGTCAATGAACTGATCGATGATGGCGTTCATGTCTTCTATGTCATTTACAATACCGTCTTTTATCCAATCTTGATCTTCCGGTAGCATTTCTGAGGCTAGGCGAATACGGGTAAGCGGTGTGCGCAAGTCGTGAGAAATACCTGCTGTCATAATATTTCGGTCATTCTCAAGCTGCTTAATACCCTGATTCATACGGTTAAACGCCCGAGTAACCTGAATCATTTCGGTGCTGCCTTGTTCGCGAAGCGGCGCCGGGTGCTCGCCTTTACCCACCGCTATTGCTGCTTTTTGCAGGGCTGACAACGGGCGAGTCATGCGTCTTACAAACAACCAGCCCCCGGCCACACTCAATATGCCAATTACCATCAAGTACATAGTCAGAGGGGATATATTTGCTTCGTTAAGTCCTGAAATAGGAATAGAGATCCACGTATCTGGGTAGCGGTTCAGAGATATCCAAACAATGTATGGTGCATTTTCGTCGCTGGCCTGCGTGGTGGTGCTAATGCGCACATCTGCAAGCTGCTGGAGCTGCTCGCTAACCTGAGAAGAAATATAGCTATAGTATACGGCGCTCTCTAATCCATTCTGTTTGGCAACGCTTTCGTCAAAGACCTGTACCTGGGTTTTTTGAAAATAGCGGTCGCGGGTTTCTTGGTTAGTCACCAACAAGTCGTTGGCGAGCACAGATTTCACTTGGGTGGCCAATAAGCTGTTAATTTGTTGGTAGCTGGGCTGAATAAAGTAATAGGTAACAGAGATGTAGGACACAATCTGATTAATAAGCAACAGCACGCCAATAAGCATGACGGTTTGGCCAAATGCACTTTTGGGAATTAAACGCATAACATGCCGTCGCTTTGAATCATAAGCCAGTGTTTGGAATGGCAGTAGGTAAACGCATAATTAGGGGTCATGAGTAAACATACTTCACTTGCGCACTGGCCAGGACGGTAGAGCCCGCCGTATCAGTCATAGGTGCTAAACTTGTTCGCCATCAGGCACGAATACGTAGCCCAATCCCCATACAGTCTGTATATAACGAGGGTTGGCAGGGTCTTCTTCAAGCATTCTTCGTAAGCGTGAAACCTGAACGTCAATACTGCGTTCTAAGGCGCTGTAGTCACGACCACGCGCTAGGTTCATCAGTTTGTCTCGTGACAAAGGCTCACGTGGATGAGTAACCAAAGATTTTAATACCGCAAACTCGCCGCTTGTCAGGGTTAAAGGTGTATCACCAGCTGTCATCTCGCGGGTGGCGAGGTTCAGCTTGTAATTGCCAAATTCCACAATTTGCACGTCTTTAGACGGCGCGCCCGGCGCTTCGCTGCTGCGTCTGCGCAATACCGCTTTAGCACGTGCTAGTAGCTCGCGTGGGTTAAATGGCTTAGGCAAATAATCGTCTGCACCCATTTCAAGGCCGATAATGCGGTCAACTTCATCGCCTTTTGCAGTAAGCATAATAATGGGCATGTCGTTTTCTTGCTGGCGCAATCTGCGGCATATAGATAAGCCGTCTTCACCAGGTAGCATAAGGTCCAAAACCATAAGGTGAAAATTCTCGCGCTCTAGCAGTCTGTCCATTTGTTCTGCGTTAGCCGCACTGCGAACTTGATAGCCCTGCTCAAGCAAATAGCGCTCTAATAGGCTGCGCAGACGCATGTCATCATCAACAACGAGAATTTTAGAGGTTTCCTGACCCATACTCATACCTTTCGTTTTACTTTTGTTTCACTATAACCACAAGATGTGAAATACAAAAGCGAGAAAAGCGTAAAAGGCTGGGGATGTTTGTTACAAATAGTGTCTAGGCCTGTCGAACTTGCATGTAAAGAAAGTTCCAGAAAGAGCCAGCAAGGTCTAGTAAAAGCCCAGCAGACTCCAACGAGGAGGCAGCCATTACGCTTTTCTCCCCACTGAGCTTATAGTGAACTACGTATTGGTGAGAAGCGTTATAACGTAGGCAGTGCAACAACACACCAGCAGTTCAAGTTGTAATCCTTAAGAGGCGCTAATCAAAAGTGACGACGTTAAGGGCTTTTGTTTGCGCCGAGCCATTAAGCGTTTCTAAATATAACTGCGTTATAGCATCAGCTCCGCGGTGCGATTGCTCATAAAACTGATCGCTCATTTTCTCTGCGAAGCGTTTCCATGCACTGGCGTATTTTGCCAAAAAGGCCTCGTGCCCCCATTCATGTTGGCGCAGTTTCACGCGAGCTGGCGCGAAGAATATCTCTGCATTGAGCAGTTTGGGGTTGGGCTTCTCTCGGGCTTTCCAATCTGTCGCACCAATGAGTGTAACGTCGCTCAGGCTGTCGCCAAGCTGCTTGGTAAGGTCATTAATCAACGTACCGTTGGCAGCGAAATCAAGCAGCCAGTAGCGCGCATCGCTGCTTTTACTGCTATTGCCTTCGCTACTTAGGGCTGAGAGTTCGTCATAACTATACACTTCATCGTAGCAGCCGGTCGCTTTTACCAAATCCACGTTTTGTTTCGAGGTTAGCCCAACCACCTTGTAGCTTGCGTTTCGAGAGGCCTTTTGGTCTTTAAGTAGTTGCGCTGTACCCAGTGCGGTTTTACTCGAAGCGCTCGACAACAGTAAGGTTTCATTGTTTGCTTTCTCTGCCACATAGTCATCGAGCACAAACGAAGTCATATAAAGGGGTCTAAAATTAAGCTGCCATGCTTCGCGGTTTTTGTCGTAGCCGGGGTCGGCGGCACAGCGAAGATATTGATCGTAAACAGGGCTAATGCTTTTCCGTTTTTCGTGGATGTCTGAAAAGCCGTGAGGGGCAACTTTGCCAGCTTTTATCACCCAATGGCTAGCCATAGGCAGGTAGCCGAACACCTTTTCACCTACTTTGATATCGCTATGACAAGATGCCTTAACGGTAGCAAAGCCCCAAACGGGCACAATGCCGAAGCCATGTGCTTCATCAACGTCATTATCACTCTTTGCAGGGAAAAAGCCCCAATAGCCCATTTTAAAACCCAGTGCAGCATAGGTGATGTTGTTGGCAGAAAAGCCAAAGCTGTCTGTCTCAAGCAATACTTCGTCTTGCTGTAAGTCGCTGATGTTTATATCGCGGGTAACAACGTTAGTGTTGGCAAGGTTTTGCTGGTCTACCCAAATTTGTTGGCTTTTAATTGTGGTCATAATAGGAGCCTGCTGTGTCAAAAACTAGGTCGAGAAACTAAATCAAGAAACTAAATCAAGAAAGTTTCCGAATAGAACCTAGATTGACGCAGGGCATGAGCCATTACGACTTACTGTTTTAAATATATGCCTATAGAAGCGATGTATATTGGGCTCACTCGTCGCTGCTCAACCAATCCATCTGATGACCAGCTCTACGCTTTTTATTTAAGATGTCTTCAAGGAGCGGAGTTAAAATGAGCTCCATGGCTAAGCCCATCTTTCCGCCGGGTACAACCAAGGTGTTGATGCGAGACATAAACGCGCCGTCGATCATTTGAAGGAGGTAGGGGTAGTCCACAGTCTTCATTTCCCGTCTAAAGCGCACAACCACAAAGCTTTCATCTTGGGTTGGAATTTCCCGTGCACTGAAGGGGTTGGAGGTATCAACGGTTGGTACGCGCTGGAAGTTAACGTGGGTGCGTGAAAATTGTGGCGTGATGTAGTGGAAATAGTCGTCCAGTCCTCGCACTATGCTGCTCATTACCGCTTCACGAGAATGTCCTCGGTCAGTGGTGTCGCGTACAATTTTTTGAATCCACTCTAAGTTTACAATCGGCACCATGCCGACCAGTAAATCTACATGTTTTGCTACGTCATTTTCTTCCGTTTTTACACCGCCATGTAAACCTTCATAGAACAGCAAGTCAGTGTTTTTGGGTAAATCTTGCCAAGGTGTAAAGGTGCCGGGCATTTGATTAAAAGGCACGGCTTCATCGAATGTGTGAAGGTATTGTCTAAACTGTCCTGTACCCGAGCTGCCGTATTCCCTAAACAGGGATTCCAGTAGCTCAAAGTCGTTGGCTTTAGGGCCAAAGTAGCTGATATGTCTGCCTTGTTCTTGGGCTTTGCGAATTTCCACTTCCATTTCCGGGCGGGTAAAACGGTGAAAACTATCGCCTCCTACAACCGCAGCATTAACACTTAAGTTCCTGAAAATATGGCGTATAGCGTTGGTCGTGGTAGTAGTACCCGCGCCAGAAGAACCTGTTATAGCAATAATAGGGTGTTTGACAGACATAGGAATTCTTTTTGGAAATGACGGGTACTAGTTATAAGCTGATGTGAGCTAAGAATCAAGGGGAGGTATAAGCGCTTATCACTCGATTCTTAGAAGTTGCTTTCGCTCCAGCCTGCGTATAATCAATCATCTAGCCGTTTGTGATGGTGCTGCAATAGGCGCACAATTAGCTTTGCCTCTTCTTCATCTAAATCAAGAAGTGCGCGAACATGTTCTAGGTGATGCACATCGTGCTCACTCAACTTTCCGTCGTCCAAAACGCTTCTTACTGTGTCTTTAAACCTATTGCGTTTTAGCTGCATCTGTGACGTGTAGCTAGAAGATAAAATACCCGCTGGTAAGGCGTAAAAACAGATACCCATAATAGTTATGAGGCCGCCAAATATTTTACCCAATGCAGTTATAGGAACGGCGTCACCATAGCCCACTGTGGTCAGCGTGACGAGTGCCCACCACAATGAGGCAGGAATACTGCTGAAAACATCCGGCTGAGCAGCATGTTCAATGTAGTAAATACAGGTGGCGGCAATAATCGTGAACAACAAAAGTACGCTTAATGCCGCAATAAGGCTGTGAGACTCGTTGCGCAATACGGTAATGAGAGTTTGCATAGAGCGTGAATAGCGCCCGATTTTTAGAATTCGCATTACCCGAAATATTCGCAAAATACGTAAATCGAACGCCACGAAAACGCTTAAGTAAAAAGGCAGAATTGCCATTAGGTCGACGAGCGCCATGGGACTTTTCAAATAGGACCAGCGCTTTTGCCATGTCGTTGTACGTTCGTGATTAGGGCGGTTTGGGGCCGATGCGCTGCCGTATAAACGAAGAAAGTACTCAACGGTAAATATCAGTACTGAAACCACTTCGATTATATGAAGTTCGTACTGCCAAATGGCAGGGATACCCGGCACTGTTTCCAGCATCATAGCGACAACATTTACAATAATTAACGCGATGAGAAATACATCAAATATTTTGCTGAGCTTTTTGTACTCGTGAGCCTCGCTAGCAGGCGCAAGGATGTGATAGCACGCGTTTTGAAATGACATAGCCATAGTAGTGAGGGAACGAATGTCCTTTTTATACCAATTACCGTTGCAAATTGGTAATGCTTCTAAAAAAGAAGAGGGTGTTTGGCGCTATTTTCAAGCGCGGATGGGGTCAAAACATGGTAGTTTAAAATACAAATAAGCAAATAAAGAGCGTATCCAATTGAAAAGTACAAAACATTTAGGGGCAGCACTAACCTCGGCACTGCTTGTGGCTATGTCTGTGCCCACAGCACAAGCTAAGTCTGACAGCGTACTTTTTTCATCAACGCCACCTGTTATAGATGGCGTAGCCAACGATGCGGCATGGGAAGAGGGCGACTGGCATGAAATGACGGCTCTTATGTGGGGCTCAGCTCCTGAGTCCGGTGATTTTTCTGGTCGATATAAACTGCGATGGAACAAGGATGCGCTGTATCTGTTGGCAGAAATACAAGACGATCACCTTTCAGATACCTATGCCAATCCCCTTGAACGTTATTGGGACGATGACTGTTTAGAGATTTTCATTGATGCGGATGCCTCTGGTGGCGATCACCTTAATAATTACAATGCGTTTGCCTATCACTTGGCGCTAGATAATCAGGTTATTGATATAGGTCCAAACGAAGCAGGAGAGGCTGTACCACAACTCTACAATGATCACGTAGAGAACAAATGGCAGCGAGATATATCGGCGCCGCATAAGATTCATTGGGAAGCAGCGGTACGTGTATTTGATGATAGCTATCAACACGGAAAAGATAATTCGCCAGTTACCTTAAAAGAAGGTATGACACTGGGCTTTATGCTTGCCTATTGTGATGCGGATGGTGGCGACAGAGAGCACTTTTTAGGCTCTCATGAGATCACCCCAGTAAACGGCGATAAAAACTTGGGGTATAAAGATGCGTCGGTGTTTGGAAAGGTGAAGCTGACAAAGTAGCGAACCATAATTTGTCGCTACTTTAATTGATTGACTTGCTGCGCGTAATTGGAAGGAGTCGCAGAAATGCCACTCCTTTTAACCTGCAAACACTCTCCTTGGCTAAAAGCCATGGCATTTGGCGATAAGAAAATGTGCAACAGAGCTCGTCACGCTCTAGCTGGTTGAGTTAATTGGCTTCGCCCTCCTGCTTACTCAGATCTAACTTGTCCAGCACTGCAAGTTTATTAAAACTGATCATCTCACGTATTTCTTTTCCATATTCATCGCCACGCTCAGAATACTTCCCTAAGCCATAGCTAAGCGCAACCCCAGTGACAGCCTTGTCGTCTTCACGTAAGGATTGGCGAATGTTACGCAATGGTTTGTAAGCATCGTGGGTGTTTAAATTTAGCATGTAGCTTTCTACTGAGTCGGCAGGCGAACGGAAATCAGCAACTTCATGATTTTTATCAGCGTCCCGCGATTTTGGAACGATACCGCAGCCCTTAGAGAAACACCACTGACCAAAAAAGTTGTTCCCTAATTTTGCAAAACGAGAGGTGCCCCATGCACTTTCATTCGCTGCTTGTGCAATAGCTAACGACGCAGGAACAATGTCGGCACGTCTTAACAAAACCTCGCAGGCTGACTCTTGTTCAAGGTCTGCATCGTCAACACGAAACTTTGTTAGGAACTGGTCTAGATTGTCTGCTTCATCCGCGTTGCATGAACTTTGAATTTGCTCCCTGTCGGTGGCTAGCTCTTTGTTCACCTCGACTACAATAGGAGTGAAATACTCAAAAAATGCCGCTTTTCGGTCAGGGCCTGCGGCATAAGCAGTAAAGTCTGGAGCAGATTCTTTGGCAAAAAAGGCGAACCACGCTGCGGTACTCGCCACTACTGCTACAAGCAACACAGCAATAAGTTTAGTGTTCGACATCAGGTGATACCTCTTTTATTAGAATGAAATAATACGCTTTTTAAGCAGACTACCTGAGCTTATTAAATCTCGCTAAGTGGTTAATCATCTATGCGGATTGATATTAATACCATACAGGTTCTTGTATGTGCTGCAACATATGGAGAGGGTCAGTAAATTAAAGATTTATAATGTATACAGTACTATCGGCAAGTACCAAATCAGACTCAATGTGAAATTCAATACCTTATTGCTTATGTACTGAGCGCGAGTTTTCTTTTGTGTTGAGCGTTAGTATAAGGTTAAACAGTGATATGTAGCTGGGAAAATTACAATTTATGCGTTTACTGCACGTTAGCATGGTGAGTAAGTGGTAAGTGGTAAGTGTAGAAGTGGGGGGTGAAGAATTCACACCCTGGCTTTATGTAATTATGTAAGAACGCAGCATTAAGCTGCGTTCATTTAGCACTTTCTATGAGGCTTTCGGCTACTTGGCCTCAGCTTCACGCGCAATCGCACGGTGCGCAATATCAGTGCGGTAGTACACATCTTTAAACTGAATGGCTTTAAGTAGCTCGTAGGCTTTTTGCTGCGCTTCGGTAACGTTGTTACCCAAAGCTGTAGCGCAAAGTACGCGGCCACCTGCGGTTACCACTTCGCCATCTTGAAGGGCGGTGCCTGCATGGAAAACCTTTCCGTCTAACTTAGCGGCTTCTTCGAAACCAGTAATCACGTCGCCTTTATCATAGCTGCCTGGATAGCCGCCAGCGGCAAGCACAACACCTACCGACGCGCGCTCATCAAACTCAATCGTTTTGCCAGCAAGTTCGCCTTTGCACGCTGCTTGGCAAAGTGGAACCAAGTCAGACTTTAAGCGCAGCATGATTGGCTGAGTTTCCGGATCGCCAAAGCGGCAGTTGTACTCAATTACCTTTGGAGTGCCATCGGCCATAATCATAAGGCCAGCATATAGAAAGCCCACATAGTCGTTACCTTCAGCAGCCATACCGTTAACTGTTGGCATAATCACTTCTTGCATAATACGGTCGTGAATGTCTGGCGTTACAACCGGAGCCGGAGAATATGCACCCATTCCGCCTGTGTTCGGCCCTTTGTCACCGTCAGCAGCACGCTTGTGGTCTTGGCTGGTGGCAAAAGGTAGTACGTTCTTACCGTCCACCATAACAATAAACGACGCTTCTTCACCGTCTAAGAACTCTTCAATAACTACGCGGCTGCCGGCTTCGCCAAACGCGTTACCTGCCAGCATGTCGCGGATAGCGTCTTCCGCTTCTTCAAGGGTCATCGCAACAATAACACCTTTACCCGCAGCAAGACCGTCAGCCTTTACTACAATCGGCGCGCCTTTCTCACGCACATAGGCAATAGCTGGGTCAATTTCTGTGAAGTTTTGATACTCGGCCGTTGGAATGTTGTGGCGAGCCAAAAAGTCTTTGGTAAAAGCTTTAGAGCCCTCAAGCTGCGCGGCAGCTTGAGTGGGGCCAAAAATCATTAAACCAGCGTTTGTGAACGCATCAACAACACCTGCAACTAGCGGCGCTTCTGGGCCTACAATAGTAAGCTCAACATCGTTACCCTGAGCAAAAGAAACCAAGCCAGCAATATCATTTACATCGATAGCTACGTTCTCAAGCTTAGGTTCTGTAGCTGTGCCGGCATTGCCAGGTGCTACAAATACTGTTGAAACATCAGAAGACTGCGCTGCTTTAAACGCTAGCGCGTGTTCGCGGCCACCGCCGCCAATTACAAGTACGTTCATTAACTGTTCCGTTTTGAGTGTTTAATTTTATGATTTTGGTTTGGTGAATTTTAGCGTCATGCGATTGCTCTCGCCAATCGCCATGTATTTTTCGCGATCTTGATCATCTAGCGCCAAACGTGGAGGTAGCGTCCACACACCTTTCGGGTGGTCGGCAGTATCCATTGGGTTAGCGTTGACATCGCTGCTTGCTTCAAGCACAAAGCCTGCTTTTTCGGCGGCAGCCACAACGTAAGAACGCTTCATGTAGCCACTTTTCTTCATTGCTTCATCATCTGCGCTTTCAGGAAGCTCATGTTCCACTACGCCCAGTACGCCACCTGGCTTAAGCGCTTTGAAAAATGCGCCAAATGCATTGTCGATACCCTCGTCACCGTGACGCATATACCAGTTGTGTACGTTGCGAAACGTCAGCACCATATCGGCACTACCTGCGTCGCTAATATCTAACGCTTTGATTGGGTCGAATGCAGTAAGCTCAGCACCTTCGTACTTCATGCCCGGCTTCATTTTTTCTTTGAAGCCTTCTACCGACTTTTTGTAATAGCCGCTGGTTTCATCGTCAACATAGAAGTGAGCAGCTACATACTTACCGTTATCTTTTACAACAGAATAAAGGATGTCGGCGTACCAACCACCACCGGGAGAGATTTCTACCACAGTCATGTCTGGGGTAAGGCCAAAAAAGCGCAGTGTTTGCTGAGGATTACGGTACTCATCGCGTACTTTTGCACTAGCAGAGCGGATATCGCTCATTGCGGCATCAGAAATCGCATCTGCGCTGGCATAAGTAGCACTTACACCTAGGGTTGCGGCTAACACATATTGGGCTAACTTTTTCATTCTTATTTCCTTTTTCTGTCGAGGGTAGGCGAATAACATAACACTATTACTACAAATTACCACGGGTCAGATCAAGCCTATCAGCTAACCCCTATTTGCACTTACGCCTTAGCAGAATAATTCGCAACTCTGTCGCTTCGATGAGATTTCATTACAACCAAGCAAATGACCTCGAGTCTGCGTATTTAAAAGGGTTAAGGAAAAATAACAAACACACAGTAAAGCCACTAAATGCCACTTTACTGCGTGTTTAACTTAGGTGTTGGTGTCCCTCACTAAGCCTGCACTAAAAGGTATTGCGTAAATACTTATTAGTGACGGAAGTGGCGCATACCTGTGAACACCATAGCAATGCCGTGCTCGTCAGCGGCATCAATGACTTCTTGGTCGCGCATAGAGCCGCCTGGCTGAATGACTGCTTTAATACCTGCTTCAGCCGCAGCGTCGATACCGTCGCGGAATGGGAAGAATGCATCAGACGCCATTACAGAGCCTGCAACTTCAAGGTTCTCATCAGCTGCTTTAATACCCGCAATTTTTGCAGAGTAAACACGGCTCATTTGGCCTGCGCCCACGCCTACCGTCATACCGTCTTTGCAGTAAACAATCGCGTTAGACTTCACGTACTTTGCTACCTTCCAGCAGAACATAAGGTCGCGTAGTTCATCTTCGCTTGGCTTACGCTTAGTCACAACTTCTAGGTCTTCCATTTCAACCATGCCGAAGTCGCGCTCTTGTACTAATAAACCGCCGTTTACGCGCTTAAAGTCATAACCTTCAGTTAGCTGACCAGCCCAATCGCCACACGCTAGAAGACGTACGTTTTTCTTCGCACTTACTACTTCTTTCGCTTCATCGCTTACTGTCGGCGCAATAATTACTTCCACAAATTGACGGTCAACAATCGCTTGCGCTGTTTTCGCATCAAGCTCGCGGTTAAATGCGATAATGCCGCCAAATGCAGACGTAGGGTCAGTTTTAAACGCGCGGTCATAGGCACTTAAAATATCTTCGCCAATCGCTACACCACATGGGTTAGCGTGCTTAACGATTACACATGCTGGCTCTTCGAATTCTTTCACGCACTCTAGCGCCGCATCGGTATCAGCGATATTGTTAAACGAAAGTTCTTTACCTTGAAGCTGGGTAGCAGTGGCAACAGACGCTTCTTGAATGTTGTTTTCAACATAGAAAGCCGCTTCCTGGTGGCTGTTTTCACCGTAGCGAAGGTCTTGCTTCTTGGTCAGCTGCATGTTGTAGGTACGTGGGAATTCACTATGCTGATGATCACAGTCTGCTTCACAACCTGTGCTATCTAAACGGGCACCAAAGTAGTTTGCAATCATGCCGTCGTATTCAGCTGTGTGTTCAAACGCCTTAATCGCAAGGTCAAAACGGGTGTTGTACGTTAATGAGCTGTTGTTGTCGTTCATTTCAGCAAGTACGCGAGAGTAGTCAGACGCATTAACCACAATAGTCACATCTTTATGGTTTTTTGCAGCAGCGCGCACCATCGTTGGGCCACCGATATCAATATTTTCAATTGCATCTTCTAGCGTACAGTCTTCGTTTGCCACGGTAGCAGCAAACGGGTAAAGGTTAACCACCACAAGGTCGATAGGCGCAATGCTGTGTTCTTCCATCACTGCTTCATCGGTACCGCGACGACCAAGGATACCGCCATGAATTTTCGGGTGAAGGGTTTTAACGCGGCCAGCCATAATTTCTGGGTGACCTGTGTGATCCGACACTTCTTTAACAGGTAAGCCAGCGTCAGCGAGAAGTTTAGCAGTACCGCCCGTCGACAGAAGTTCTACGCCAGCGTTATGCAGCGCTGTCGCGAAATCGAGGATACCGGTTTTATCAGAGACACTAAGGAGAGCACGTTTAATTGGTTTTGGTGTTTGCATAAATTTTAAGTTTCTAATGTTGTAGTGTTGAAACAAAAAGAGCACCGATTGGTGCTCTTTGGTGGGCAAAGCCCTTGGAATCTTAGTTCATGCCGTATTGCTTAAGCTTCTTGCGAAGTGTGCCACGGTTGATGCCCATCATGATGGCAGCGCGGGTTTGATTGCCGCGTGTGTAAGTCATGACTTCTTCTAGCAGCGGCGCTTCAACTTCAGCCAGTACCATTTCGTACAGGTTATCGATGTTTGCGTTATCCAATTGCTTAAGGTACTTATTAACCGCTTGCTTTACAGAGTCACGCAGTGGCTTTTGAGCTTGCGTTTGTGAAGGCGTAGTTACTGTAGTAGTAAAAGGTGAAGTCACGTTTTGATCGAACATAATACTGTGTTGCTCTTAAGTTAGTCATCACTATGCTGCGGGAGAAATCTGTCGGGTTTCTCGTGTCTGCAGCGCTTGAAAATATGCATTTAGTGCATCGAGTTGCTCATTCGCATCATCGATAGCGTTAAACGTTTTACGAAACTGACGATCCGTATCGTGCTCCGCGAGATACCAGCCCACGTGCTTACGGGCAATTCTCACACCGGCTATGTCGCCATAAAAGTCCTGCACATTGGCTACGTGCTCATGCAAGAGTTCATATAACTCTGACAGCGGCGGTGCTGGTAGGTTCTCGCCCGTTTCAAGATAATGTTGGATTTGCTTAAATATCCAAGGTTTACCTTGCGCGCCGCGACCTATCATTACGCCATCTGCACCGGTGTAATTCAGCACCTCTTGTGCTTTCTCTGGAGAAGTAATATCACCATTTGCAATAACAGGAATTGAAATTGCCGCCTTTATTTGACGTATGGTGCTGTATTCAGCTTCTCCTTTATACATACAAGCTCGTGTTCTGCCGTGAACAGCAAGCGACTGTATGCCGTTTTGCTCTGCAATGCGGGCAATCTCTACCCCATTGCGATTTTCTGGGTTCCAGCCGGTACGAATTTTTAGTGTCACGGGTACATCAACAGCATTAACTACTGCTTTAATAATCGCTTCCACTGTGTCTGGGTATTGAAGCAATGCAGAACCTGCTAGCTTCTTATTAACCTTTTTAGCAGGACAACCCATGTTGATATCGATGATTTGCGCACCGTTCTCAACATTAAATTGTGCTGCTTGAGCCATAAGCTCAGGATCAGCCCCAGCTATCTGTACAGAGCGAATGCCTTCTTCACCCTCATGATTCATACGCGCTTGTGATTTAGCTGTGTTCCAAACTTTCGGGTTACTCGAAAGCATTTCTGAAACAACAAGCCCTGCACCTAAGCGCTTACAAAGTTGGCGAAACGGTCTGTCTGTTACGCCAGCCATGGGGGCCAACATCAAATTGTTTTCTAACTCGTAAGGTCCAATTCGCATTGTAAAATGTATAGCTCGCCATCTAAAACTGCACAGAAAATATACACCCGGCTAAAACGGGGCGCTAAGTGTACGTGTTTTCGCAAGGCTTGAAAAGGCTAAAAATCGCACAAAATTTCACTCCGTGGTCTTGACAGTGAAAAAAATCTGTCACATTAGTAAGCTAACGTCGATTTTTAGTTTAAATATTGTACGAAAGTCTTACAGCCCCCGATTTGAAAGGGCTGTAATGTGAAAAAAATTAACAATTAATTAGGCGGTAACGTGCTTTTTCGTACAAATTTTCGTCGCAATTTTGAGGTGGTTGACCGAAAACACACTATTCTGACTGGGCGTAATATTCACCGACTGGTCGGTTTATCGCTCAAACTTATTGTTTTTTGCCCGACACTCTCGCCCATTCACCATCAATGGCACTGGGTTCAAGAGTAATATCGTTAGCGTACGCTTCTTCTATGCGCGTAACTTGCTCCGCCAAAATGCCAGAAAGGACTAACAAACCGCCTGATTTGCAGTAGTTTGTAATAACGCTTTGAAGTTCTAGTAATGGACCTGACAAGATGTTCGCCATCACCACATCGGCTTCAAGCTCAGGCTGGTCTTCAGGAAGGTATACATCCAAACGGTCTTCGACGCCGTTGCGTCGTGCATTTTCTTTTGTTGCTTGTAGCGCTTGTGGGTCGATATCAATGCCGATGACGCGTTTAGCACCCAACTTCAGCGCAGCCAGCGCTAATATTCCAGAGCCACAGCCAAAATCGACAACGGTTTTATCTGTCATATCTATGCCGTCAAGCCAGCGCAAGCAAAGCGCTGTGGTAGGGTGCGTGCCAGTACCAAAGGCAAGCCCAGGATCTAGCATTACGTTAACGGCGTTTGGATCGGGAACATCGCGCCAGCTTGGGCATATCCACAAGCGCTCGCCAAATTGCATGGGATGGAAGTTATCCATCCACTCTCGCTCCCAGTCTTTGTCTTCAAGTGGCTCAAGCTTATATTTAAAATCAGGGCCTAAGATTTTGGCTTTACCCAAGCGCTGAAGGATGCCTTTCATATCGGCATCAGCTTCAAATAAGCCGACGACTTGTGTATCGGGCCACAGTAACACTTCACCCGGCTTGGGCTCGTACATAGGGGTGTCTTTCGCATCCACATAGGTCACTGCTTGTGAGCCGTTGGCCGTTAGCATGTCGCCTATTGATTCTGCATGTTCAGAGGAGGTATTAATTCGAAGTTGTAGCCAAGCCATATTTATCAATCGTTGAGACCTTTACTCATTATTGTACCTTTGCTTGGCAGTAAACAAAATGCAGGCAAGCGAAAAGCTTTCAGTAAATGAGAACGCGATGCTTACAGAGGCATGATCAAATCTAACCACTTTGGTTCTCAACAGGCTCTCAAGTACCCAATAAAACTTGGCTGCTCAATTGATTACGTAAGCCTCGAGAAAAACTAACCTTTTGTCGACTGGTGAAATTCTAATATAAGTTTATATTATGAGAAGGGTATCGTTTAATTTATAGTTTGGTTCATCTGTTGTATGCGCGCACCTTTATCTGCTGTTTGTTTACTGTGTTTTATCATACCGCTTAGCGCGAAAGAGCTAGATGTGGTTGTGGGCTGGAACAAGCCTCCATACGTTATTTCACAAGAACACACCGGCTTTGAAGTTGACTTGGTGCGGGCGATCCTTGCTGAAATGGGATATGGATTGTCGCCTATTTATGTTCCTTTCGGGCGTACGGCAAGGTTATTAAAAGATGACGCCGTTGACATTGGACTTACCCTTAATCCTGCACACATAGTCGATCAAAGCATTTTATCTGAGCCATATATTATCTATCAGAACGTCGTGGTAACACGCGCAGACAGAGAACTGACGATAGACAGTATCGACGATTTGAAAGGTAAAAGCGTCATTGCTTTTCAAACCGCTCAATCGGTATTAGGTGAGGACTTTGGGCGAACTCTCGCATCGCAAACTACCTATATAGAAATGGCACGACAAGATCGTCAAGTGGACATGCTGATGCGCGGCAGCGTCGATGTTGCCATTCTCGATAGAAATATTTTCAACTACTTCAAATCTGCAAACAGTGCTTATGCCGAAGACGCAACCGTCTTTCATGAGCTTTTTCCTATATCGCCTTACAGTGCTGCAATCCCCGACCCAGCGCTAAGAGCCAAGTTTAACGCCACCCTTCGGCTATTTATTGAAGATGGGCGGTATCAGTTACTGCTTGATGAATATAAGCTTGATAACCTCCTTCATAAGCTTCCCGTTGCGGAAACGGCAAAATAATTCTTAGACAGTGAACTATTTCTGATTCAACGTATAAGAAACTAACATTACGTTACCTTCTATTGCCGTCAAACGCTGCATAATAAGAAGGAGTAACAGGCGCTAGGATCATACGTTAAGGAAAGGTTTATGTTGAAACAGGGTTTTTTGCTGGCCGTAGTCGTGCTTTGCACTGCATGCGTGTCTCAAGCAAATCATACAGATAAGATTGAGCAATGGTTAGATAAGCCTGCTCACGTTCAGGCGCAAGCTATTGCGAGTGGCGACACGACATCTGCTGAGCTCGTTAACGGTTATCTTGCGCGAATCGAACGGCTAGATGAAAAGGTAAATAGCGTTTTAGCGTTGAACCCTAACGCGCTGACCGAAGCGAAGGCCATCGATAAACGACTAGCGAACGGCGAGACGCTTGGCCCTCTGGCAGGTATTCCCGTGCTGCTAAAAGATAATATAGAAAGTAAAGAGATGCCCACCACAGCTGGCTCAATGGCGCTTATTACTAATGACACTGGTCGCGATGCGCCTATCGTAGAAAAACTGAAAGCGGCAGGGGCAATTATTTTGGGTAAAACCAATTTGTCTGAATGGGCAAACTTTCGCTCTGAATCCTCTATCAGCGGCTGGAGTGCAGTTGGCGGGCTTACCCGAAACCCCCATATGCTATCAAGAAGTGCTTGTGGCTCGTCATCGGGCTCGGGCGCTGCCATGTCACTTCGCCTCGCGTCACTTGCCGTGGGCACCGAAACCAATGGCTCTATTATTTGTCCGGCATCCATAAACGGGGTAGTCGGCTTTAAACCAACCGTGGGCTTGCTTTCCAGAACTCACATAGTGCCTATTTCTTTCAGTCAGGACACCGCAGGACCAATGACGTCTAACGTTCAAGACGCCTGGCTGATGACGGCAATAATGGCGGGCCCTGATGCGGGCGATAACGCGACACTAGACGCTGAGTCTCACCGTCCAGCTATGCCCGCATCGTCCATGCTTGCTACCGATTTAAAAGGCAAGCGTATTGGTGTGGTTAGGTACCGCCAAGGCGATAACCCTCATGTGCTGGCTGTTTATGAAAGCGCGTTAAAGCAGCTTAAAGCGGCGGGCGCGACGCTGGTGGACATCAGTGACTTCTCTCAGCCAGATTCATTTTGGGCCGACTCTTATAATGTTCTGCTGAGCGAGTTCCATCATAGTATTAACGAATATTTATCGGGGTCGCCGGCAGAGCTTCCTGCAAGGAACTTGTCTGAGCTTATCGATTTCAATAACAAAACAGAGCGCGAGTTAGCGCTATTCAATCAAGACATTTTCGAAAAATCGCTCGCGTCGGCAGCCATTGAAAGCGAAAAGTATCAAAATGCACTGCGCCTTATCCAAGACACAGCGGGCAAAAATGGTATTGATACGTTGTTAGCAAAGCACAATGTTGATGTACTAGTTGCGCCCTCAAACAGCCCTTCTTTTTTAATAGATGGCGTATATGGTGACCATTCGCCTGTCGGTTTTATCGGTATCGGGTATTTGGCCGCAATTGCAGGATATCCGCATCTCACAGTGCCCGCTGGACAGGTGAAAGATCTTCCTGTGGGAATTAGCTTCATTGGCGGTAAATGGCAAGACGAAAGCGTGTTGAAAATAGGTAGAGTTTTTGAAGCAAAACACGGCTTCTTCATTAAGCCTGGCCTTCTGCCTACACGTTTTGACAACCCAGCGCTAAAAGGTATCGAAGACGGAATTGACGTAGTTCGCTAGCGGGAAATGAGGATACATAATCGTATTTCGCCTCAACAGAAACGAAAAAAGCCCTTGGTTTAACTCAAGGGCTTTTGAACGTCTTTTCTTTCGATTGGTTAGCCAGGCTTTTTCACCCAAGCGCTACACCAGCCATCAGCGTTAACAAGCTTATTAGGGAAAATGTTACAAGGGCGGTGTTGTTCGCCATCGGCGCCCTGCACGTACATGCAGTTTGCGCATTTTGCACCTTCAACAGTTGACGACGGTGTGTAGTTCAGTGCTTTTGCAGTAGGGTCATCAGCGCTCAATTGTTCTTGAGCCTGAGCACGTAACGCTACACCACCTAATGTAAGACCGATAACTGTCGAGCCAGAAAGCTTTAAAAAGTCACGGCGATTTACAGATTTCATAACATTCTCCTTAAGAGATAGAAACGATAATGATTCTTTTTTATTCAGTGCCTTAAACGCAAAAACCTGCCCAAAGAGGCAGGTTTTGTTTCATGCTTAAATACTATCTCTTTTTGAAAAAAGATCGAACGAAATCTCGCTTTTTCGCTTGATCCAGATTAAATAAACTTCAGAGTTACAACCTTAAGTATTGAATGTAAGACCGCTGGACAGTTTATTAGTTCATTTCACGGTTAACTTTACATCGGGCTTTGCATACGCAAATTGTGCAATTCGTTGTGTGCTGTGGTAGCTGTCTAGGCCTGAGATACAGGCCGTTTGCGCTTGTTCTATATCAGCATAGCCGTCGGAATCTATTATTTGCTCAGGAACGTAGAGCTCTTGGATTTCGCCGATAACCATTTCGGTTTCATTAAGCAAAGTAAAATGCTGTGCTACTTTTAAGCCCATTTTAATTTTACTTTCTTTGACATACGGCGCACTGAAGGACTCACTGATCTGCGCGGTTAACCCAACGGCTTCAAATTCACTTTCTTCTGGCGCATAGCGGGCTGATGTTTGGTGGGCTTTGTCGACCCAGTCAACAGCCACGTGATTTAGCGTATAAAAGCCCTGCTGTTTTATATTGCTTAACGTATCTCGCGTGACGGTATGTGGACGCATGATCATGCCAATGAGAGGCGGGTTTGCACCGACATGAACAATTGAGCTCACTATAGCCAAATTATTTGTAACGCCGTTTGTTGTACCCACCAAAGTCGCCGATTTAAAACCAGACAAACTATTAATTAGGTTTGCGCGGTAGCGCTGTGCAAGGGCGTCTATATCACCGCGGGTAAACTGCTTAGTCATTCTCTCTTTCTGCCTCTATCTGAATGTCATCACCGTGCTGATAAGCAGTAAGCTCAATGGGCTGACAACACACTTGGCAGTCGAGCACCTGTACTTGGCCAACATCGTTAATTTCATCTATTTCAACATCATTTGGGGCCATACAGTAAGGACAGGAAAAGCCCATGGAACGAGTTAAACTCATATTTAAATGCCTTTGTAATCACTAATGCTATTTGTTACGTAATGCAAAGACGAGTGGATTTTCTTTTAGACACGCCCCTTGTATCTGATTTTAAGAGAAAAGGACAAGACTGCCATTTGACGCTTATGAGTAATCAGAAAACTGGGTGCACAAATAATAGATGTGATAGACGAAAAAGGTGACCTTGTGGCAAATAAAGTCGGTCAATGCCCGTGCTGTAATAGAGAAACTCGCCTTACTTACCATCATCTTATACCGCGAAAAATGCACAGGCGTACCTATTTTAAAAAGCACTTTAGCAAATCGGAGCTTCAGGACGGCATTTACATTTGCAGACAATGTCACAGCGGTATACATCGATTTTATGATGAGATGACGTTGGCCAAACACTACTTCAATTTGCAGCGTTTATTGGCAGATGCGCAGCTTTCTTCGTTCTTTCATTGGGTGTCTAAACAGCGCGTACGCGTGTAAAAGTACACGCTATGCACTATTAGCAGCAGATGTGATAACCAATCGCGGAGGATTTAATTTGATTCGCGTGGCTGTATAAATATACACTGCTGGTGTTTTCATAGCCAAAGATACCTCATGCGAAAAGATTTACCGCCACGTTATTACCTTACACACTTTCACGAGTTCCTTGGGTTCTTTGAGGGTGCTAGCAGGGCGCTTCTAAGTGACGAAGCCACTGACTTTGTTAGGCGTTTTAAAGCGTTAGACGATGACAAACAGTGTATTGTTGTGCGCGCTGCAAATCGCAAGTACGCAGTGATTGACAGGACGCAGTTCAATTATAGCGAAATCGCTGTGCCACAAGAGCAAATAGATTGGCTTACCAACAACGGCTGGTTTGGTGACCTTACCCACGCTTCGCTTAATGACATCGCAGGTGTCTTGACCAAGAATGCTCTGCTTGAGCTACTTGCTGAATACGGCAGTATTAAGGGGCTCGCATCTCTCACCAAGCCGAAACTCGTCACGTTACTTAATGAGCATATTGGTGCTAAGGGCTGGCCCGAGAGCTTTTCGCTAGACAATTATTTAGTGTGCTTATTTGACGGTGCACTTCGCTACTTACTTTTTATTTATTTTGGTAACACCAAAAGCCGTCTAAATCAGTTTTCTATGCGTGATTTGGGCGTAATGAGAACCCGCTCTGATTCTGTAACCGATACGGCGCGTTTTGACACTAAAAGCGATGCCCAAGCTTCATGGTTTTACGCTAACCATTACAGTCAATTAGCCTTTTATAACGATGATATGTTGCTTGCCATAGCCGAAGGTGAACTCCCAGCGACTGAGGGGGTGTCGGCCAGCTTTTATCGCGACCAGTTACTGTATGCGTTAGGCCTTAAAGTGTTGGCTTTTAATAGACCGAAAGGACTAGAGGTGTTGAAGCTAGCTCAAAGCGATAAGGCAAAAGAGAAGTGGCTAAGAGAGAGCTACAAAGACGGAGATGAAGATGGCGTTAAGCAAGCACTTGAAGAAATAATTGATAATCCGCCATCGGATACACTATTAGCTTTTGCGGAAGATTTTTACGCCCGCAAATACCATAAAAAGCGCACCAGTACGGTTACTGATATGCTTCGTAATGCTAGCCGTACACTGGATATTGACGTAAGCCAAAACCAACAGGTTGAGCGTGGGGTATTGGCGCACTATGCTCGGCACGGCATTGAAGGCTGGCGCACGGAAAATCGACTATGGCGTAGTTTGTTCGGCCTTACTTTCTGGAAGCAGCTTTATGAAGAAGATACGCTGGTTACAGAGTTTGATCGCAGGCCGTTGTCGCTTAAGCAAAATAACTTTTACGCAAAGTTTGAGCACAGTATTGAGGCATTGTTACAGGCGCTTGATAGCAAAGAAAAACTGCGTTTTCATATTCACAAAATGGCCACGATGCACTATGGCAAAGTGAATAGCCTGTTTATGTGGTCTAGTCATTTGCTTACGCCTATAGAAGCGCTAATTGAGCATGGTTCGCTAGATTCGATTTATGCTTTACTTCGCATGATGTGCAAAGACTTTGAGAGCCTCCGAGATGGCTTCCCCGATATCATGGTATTTGACGGCGCACTTCGCTTTGAAGAAATCAAAGCGCCTGGCGATCAGCTTCGCCGAAATCAGCTGGTTTCAATTCAACGTTTGCAGCAAGCTGGATTTGACGTTGCGGTAACAACAGTGAAATGGATACGCGACCCAGCACAGCCTTATGTTGTGGTAGATATAGAGACCACTGGAGGAAACAGCAGCTACAACCGGATTACCGAAATAGGTATGGTAAAACTTGTTGGTGGGAAAGAGGTAGACAGGTTTCAAACCCTGTTAAATCCGCAGCGCCGCATTCCTAGCAACATTACCCGCCTTACTGGAATTTCGGATGACATGGTGGCAGATGCTCCGCTTTTTGCTGAAGTAGCGGAGCACGTGGCAAATTTCACCGAAGACGCTGTGTTCGTTGCTCACAACGTAAACTTTGACTACGGGTTCATTAAGCAAGAGTTTGCAAGACTAGAGCAGAGTTTCAGGCGACCCAAAATGTGTACCGTTCGCGAAATGCGTCGCACCTATCCTGGGCTGCCTTCTTACTCGCTGGCAAACTTAACAAAGCATTTTCACATAGAAATGGAGCAGCATCACCGTGCGCTGAGCGATGCCAAAGCCGCTGCCGAGTTGTTAAAGCTAGCGTTTGAAAAAGACGATGAGCTGGTGGGTATTTCGTCAAATACGTAATTGTCCTCGTGTTATTTTAGACTGGTGTACTGAACAAAATGCGCGTTAGCTTAGTATCTAAAGGGTTAAAAATGCATATTGAGAAGTAAGAGATGGCATTAACTGAAGAACAAGAATCACGAATAATTGAAATGGCGTGGGAAGACCGCACGCCGTTTGAAGCCATTGAGCGTTTATACGGGCTGCCAGAAAAAGACGTAATAAAGCTTATGCGCAAAAACCTCAAACAGAAAACTTTCAAAAACTGGCGAGAGCGTGTATCGGGCAGAAAAACAAAGCACGCTAGCTTGCGACCTGAAGGTGTAGACAGAGGGTATTGTCCTTCACAGTATAAATACAAAAGTGCCAATAAGTAGTGTACCCAATCAGCGCGTGGGGTCTGTAGAGCCCCTTTAGCGAAGGCTGCACTACATTACTTCTTAGGATGCGTCATTGTTGTTATCGGTAAGAGGAATGCGGTTAGCTGCTGACGTAACGGCGTAGGGAATATGATGGTATTACTAGATTGGGTAATGCTTTTTGCGTGATGGACTTGGCGCAGTAAATTCTGATAGGTTTCATCACTTTGCTGAACGGCTTCCACTTTTTTCATCATTAATTCAATGAATTCTGCTGGTGAAAGGTCATTATGCTGCCTTATTTCAAAGGCCAGCGCCTTGATCACGTACGCTTCCCATTCTTTCCTGTAACTGTCTTTCAGGCGTTCAGGGTAGAGCGTTAAGTCAGATATATCCTGAGCTAAGTCTACTATATCTAGGGGATCATCAAAGAGGACACGAAACGCTAGAAGCGCTTCATCTGAGAGTCGAGAAATGGGAAGTTTTTCTTTGAACTGAGCGTAGCGGCTTGGCACAAAAACACCTTTTCTTAACGGGTAAAACCTTGAAATAAAATGAAGATAATTCCTATCAACACCGCCAAATTGTAATAAAACCTAAATATCGTTGAAAGTTGTTAAGATTAAAAATACGTAATCTGCGATAACTGAACTCTGTTTGTCGATAAACCGTAACTCACTATGCACTGTTAAAGTGTGTACGCGTTCTTGCTGTTTGGCCCATCGTTTGATGGGCCTTTTTTATGTGGTGTAGGCGCTTTGTTTCATTCAACTATCGAAGGAGAGTTTTACTCCTGCCAGTAATCGACTGACACTATCTACCACATCAGCTCTTATAAACCACTCAACATCATGCTTCTCCGATAGCACGCCACTAAATTCCAGAGAGCCGCCGTGACCAGTTCCTAGGAAGTCTTCAATTAATTCAGCGCGCTCACCAAAACTACTGTCTATATAGGAATAGTAAGCAAAATATTCGATAGGATATGATGTGTTAAAAGCGCTTGCAGCGAATTCGCCGCTGGTGCCCACTACTATTTTCGCAGCACTTTCGTCGGTGCGCTGAACCAGTTCAACAAAAGCAGTGTCTTCTTCATTTATTCGGAATCGATATTCAGCGCGGGCGAATGTGCCGTTTAGCATTCGCTCAAAACTGGCTTCATAGCTATGTCGTCCCCCCATCTTTGCCGAATATTCAATCTCAAAGTATTCATCTTCTTCACCAACGTTAAACGCCTCGGAAGCTTCGGCATTCGCCAGTTGCCCCACCACTATTTCAAGAGCAGTGTTGTTTTGCAGCTTTCTCACGTGGCGAATGCCAGTAATCCATCCATCTTTGGACAAGCCTGTTGAAGAAACTCGCCCTTTATAAGTGGGAATAATGCCTAGTTCAGTTTTGCCCGCATTTGTTTCATGCCTGAGGTACAGTCGTCTTGCATAAAGATAATCGGTTGTGTCGCTACCAAACGTATTGTGGCTAGATGAAAAGTCATCGCCAGTAACAATAAAACTGTTTACCGACCATGTAGAAGTGAGGGCGAGCGATGGATAGTAACGCAATCGATATTGTTCACGGCTAGGGCGATTGGAGCGATTATCGTAACGCACTTGGATATCGAGTTTCTGTGAGAACGAAGGCGTGATGTCTTCAGCACAAGCCTCGGAGAGCGAGCCGCATAAGAATACACAAATAAAAATAGAGATTACCCTCACGCAATTTCCCTTCTCATTTCCAGTTAATCAGTTTATACATCAATCATAACTTTTTCGGACAGATAAATTTCGCTATGTAGATAAAAAGCGAAAAAAAAGCCGGCAGGGATGCCGGCAATAAGTGGAGTGGGACTCCAATGAGGGTAAAACACACAAAAGCATTAAAACTCAGGGAGATGTCTTAAAACTTGTATGCAGTATAGAACCAAGTTTTAAATAGGAAAATCGTTAAAAATTGATTGTAGTAATCGGAAAATTAGAATGTGCTGAATAGCGAATAGCGAATAGCGAATAGCGAATAGCGAATAGCGAATAGCGAATAGCGAATAGCGAATAGCGAATAGCGAATAGCGAATAAAGAAAATTGGGCTACACAAAAAACAGCGTGTAGCCCAAAGGGGGGATTAGGCTAAACCTAGCTTCTTCTCTAGGTAGTGGATGTTGGTTCCACCCGCGAAGAAGTTTTCATCGGCCATAATGGCACGCTGAAGAGGGATGTTCGTTTTAATTCCTTCAACCACAATCTCTTCAAGGGCATGGCGCATACGAGCAATCGCTTCGTCGCGGCTTTCACCATAAGTGATAAGCTTACCAATCATTGAGTCGTAGTAAGGAGGCACGTGGTAGCCCGCGTAAATATGCGACTCCCAACGAATACCTAAACCACCTGGCGCATGGAACATATCAATAGGACCAGGGCTAGGAATAAAGGTTTGTGGATCTTCTGCGTTAATTCGACATTCAATAGCGTGGCCACGAATTTGAATTTGCGACTGATCAATTGACAGTGGCTGACCGGCTGCAATGCGAAGCTGCTCTTTAATAAGGTCAACGCCTGTGATCATTTCAGATACAGGGTGCTCTACCTGAATACGGGTATTCATTTCAATGAAATAGAATTCACCGTTTTCATATAGGAACTCGAAAGTACCTGCTCCGCGGTAGCCAATTTCAATACAGGCTTTGCGGCAGCGATCGCCAATCTTGGTGCGCATTTGCTCAGAAATACCCGGTGCAGGCGCTTCTTCAACCACTTTTTGGTGGCGACGTTGCATTGAACAGTCACGCTCACCTAAGTGAATGGCGTTACCTTGGCCATCGGCTAATACCTGAATTTCAACGTGACGTGGGTTCTCAAGGAATTTTTCCATGTAAACCGTTGAGTTACCAAATGCAGCGCCAGCTTCTGCTTGCGTTGTTTCAATGGCTTTAATCAACTCAGCTTCGCTGCGCACCACGCGCATACCACGACCACCGCCGCCGCCCGCAGCTTTAACGATGATTGGGTAACCAATGCGCTTAGCAATGGCTTTGTTGCGCTCTACGTCGTCAGTTAGCGGGCCGTCGGAACCGGGTACACACGGTACGCCTGCTTTTTTCATGGCGTTGATAGCAGAAACTTTGTCACCCATAAGGTTGATAGTTTCAGCTTTAGGGCCAATGAAAATAAAGCCGCTTTTTTCTACCGCTTCAGCAAAGTCTGCGTTTTCCGCTAGGAAACCGTAACCTGGGTGAATTGCAATAGAGTTAGTGACTTCTGCAGCAGCAATAATGCGAGGAATGTTCAGGTAGCTTTCGGTTGCCGATGCTTTACCAATACAAATCGATTCGTCAGCCAGCAACACGTGCTTCAAGTTTTTATCCGCAGTAGAGTGCACTGCTACGGTTTTGATGCCTAGTTCTTTACAGGCTCTCAAAATACGCAGGGCAATCTCACCACGGTTAGCAATAAGTACTTTATCTAGCATAGTTAAGCACTCGCTTATTCAATGATGAACATTGGCTGGTCGAACTCTACAGGATCTTGGTTTTCAACCAAGATTGCCTTAACCACGCCTGCTTTATCTGCTTCAATTTGGTTCATCATCTTCATCGCTTCAACGATACAAAGCGTGTCGCCAACTTTTACTTGCTGACCAACTTCTGCAAACGGTTTTGCCGTTGGTGAAGATGCACGGTAGAACGTACCTACCATTGGAGACTTAACAACGTGACCCTCTGGCTGTGCTGGCTCAGCTGGCGCTTCAGACGCAGTGGTAGCTGCCGCTGCTGGAGCTGGTGCCATTTGCGGTGCTGCAAAGCTGTAGTTCATTGGCGCTTGAACACCCGTTGGACCACGGTGGATGCGTACAGACTCTTCGCCTTCAGTGATCTCTAGCTCGGCAATGCCAGATTCTTCCACTAGTTCGATGAGTTTTTTAATCTTTCTAATATCCATGTTCTGTCTCTGCTTTATTTTTGCGATTTCGGTAAATTGATTGCTGCAGTAAGCGCGAGCGAGTAGCCCATGGCACCAAGGCCAACAATGACGCCAGCTGCAACATCAGAAAAATAGGAATGGTGACGAAACGGTTCACGGGCATGAACGTTCGACAAATGCACCTCAATAAACGGGATATTGACACTTAATAATGCATCGCGAAGAGCGACGCTGGTGTGCGTGAAGGCAGCAGGATTAATAATAATGGCATCAACAGTACCCATAGCAGCGTGCACGCGATCGATCAGTTCAAACTCCGCGTTTGACTGAAAATGCGTTAAGGTCACGTTGCTTGACGCAGCCTGCGCCTGCAAATCATCTACGATGTCTTGCAAGGTTTGTGTGCCGTATTTGTCGGGTTCTCTTTGGCCTAACATATTCAGGTTAGGGCCGTTCAATAACAAAATATTCATCTAGTTTGCTGCTATCTTCGGGAAAAAGTCACGGTTATTGTCATTTCAACAAACTTTTGTGACAGTTGCACGAAAAAAAGCCAATTAATTTGCTCGTTTATTGTGTTAAATGCTGATTATAGTGATAGATAAAGATTTCGCAGCAAAATACTGGTCTAATCAGGTGTTTTCGGCGCAAAGTTTATTGGGAAGTTTGCTTGTTGGCTGCCTGTGAAACCGCAGCATGCTGCACTCTCAGAAGGCGTTAGTGGGGGATGAGATGGCAGTTTTAACGAAAAGTATCAGTATGTATTGCTATAAATGCTAAGGCGAGGCCTTGGTTAGGGCGCTGTCGAGGGAAAACGGCACACTCACGTACTTACCATGGAATTTGGCTACATAAATGCCAAAGTGAAGGTGGGGTAAGGAAGAAAACCCCGTATTGCCGGTATAACCGATAAGCTGCCCGCGCTTTACAGTTTGCCCTCTTGTTACTACAACACCTTTATATTTCAGGTGGTAGTATTCGCCGGTGGTTCCGTCGCTATGAAGAATAACAACGTAGTTAGCGTATTTTGCAAACTTCGGCGTTGGCCCGCCTTTCGTGCCGTCATCTTTCGTGTCGATCACTACGCCTTCCCGGGCGGCTAAAATAGGTGTACCTACAGGCGCGGCAAAATCGAGAGCATACCTTGACGCCCCAGAATGACTAAAATTGCCGTTAAAGCCTTGAACAATACGGTATTTGCTAGCTGGTTGTAGCGGTGGCAGGTACGTATAGGCGTTGTCGTGTATCGCGTCTACGCGCCCCACCGTCCATTTAACGCGCATAGATGCCCAGAATGCGTCGGCATTTTTTACTACGCCAAGGGGCACTTGGTCATTGGTATCTAAAAATGCGTTAACGTGGGCTTTCGATTTAAGCTCCCCATTGCCTGTGGGAATGTCTTGCATAACATTGGAATACAGAGTTAGCGCTACGGGCAATTCTACTTTTCTCTGTACTGAGACTAAATAAAGAGAAGAAGACGAAGGCGTAAGCTCAAAACAAAAGCGTTTGTTATCAAAGCACCCCGTGGTTTTCGCCGTTATTGATAGGGAAAAAGTGAGCGAAATAAAAAAGAAGGCCAGCATTGAAGCCACCCTTCTTTTCTGAAACCCGTTTCTACCCAAGATAAAGAGAGCGGCGCTTCGCACCGCTCGCCATATGAGAAGAGGAAAGGCCTTGAATCGAAGCACCTTAGTCCAAGCGACCACTTTGACCGTCATTAGTGTCAGATCCATTGTTAAGCCACTCGTTTACGTGACCGGCAAAGGCGTCTGCTTTCATAAACCCGGTGACACGGGCCTTGGTTAGCTCGTCGCCGTTTTCGTCAAAGAACAAAATGGTAGGCAGGCCTAGCACAGTAAAGGTGTCAAAAATCTCCTGACGTTCTGGTGTGTTATCGGTAAGATCCATTTGCATCCATACTGTATTGCTAAGCGCAGATATCACTTGCTCGTCTGGGAAGGTGTACTTTTCAAATTCCTTACAGGCAACGCACCAGTCGGCATACAAATCGACCATTACCGTTTTACCTTCAGCGTTAGCGGCGGCTATTTTATTGCGTAGATCTGCTAAGTCACGGGCAACAACAAATTCTGGGTGACCCACGTTAACACCATCAGCATGCTCGCCCCAAAGGTCTGTGTTTAGCCCTGCTTGATAAGTAAGGCCTGCACTGCCCATGATGCCTATCGCAACTAAAACAGCACGCACAAGCTTCATGAGCGAGTTTTTGCTGGCGCGATTGAGTACCCAGTAATAACCGAATAAACCAAAGCCAAGCAATGCCCATAAGAAGCCAGTAGCAGGGCTGTTGTATAGACGCTCAATAAACACAATGGCCACGGCAAGCATCATAAATCCGAAGGTCACTTTAACCACATTCATCCAGTTACCTGCTTTAGGTAGGAGTTTTCCGCCTGTCATGCCAAACAGGATAAGTGGAACGCCCATACCAATACTTAACAGGTAAAGAGAGATAAAGCCCAGCGTCATGTCACCAGTTTGGGCAATGAATAGCAATATGCCGGTGAGCGGCGCAGTGGTACAGGGCGAAGCGATAAGGCCAGATAGTACACCCATAACAAACACACCTGCGAAACTGCCGGGCGTTTGGTTGTTACTCATGTGAGTGAGCTTTTCTTGATACTTTGCTGGCAGCTGAATTTCAAAACCACCAAACAGAGCAACGGCGAGCGCCACAAACAGCACAATGAATACGCCCAGCACAACTGGATGTTGCAAAGCAGCCTGAAATTGCGCCCCTGCCACCGCGACCACCAAGCCAAGCAACGAGTAAGTAATCGCCATACCTTGTACGTACACAAAGGTTAGCCAGAATGAATGCGATGCGGTTTTAGGCTTGCCCTGACCAATCACAATGCCCGACACAATGGGGTACATAGGAAACACGCAAGGCGTAAAGGCGAGGCCTACGCCTAGGGCAAAAAATAGAGCTAAAGTGAGAGCAAGGTTATCTTTATCGATTAGCCTTTGCGCTAAATCGAACTGCTCGCTTTGTGAAAACGACGAGGTGGACGCGCTATTTGATTCTGTTGTCGCATCAGCGTTTGCTGCCGTATTGCTTCCGACTTCATTTAAATACACTACTTTTACTGTGGGCGGGTAGCAAAGGCCGGCATCAGCGCATCCTTGATAGCGAATTTTAACTACGCCGTCACTGAGTGCTGACTCAATGGGTAGGGTAATAGATACGCCGTTGTAAAATACTTCAGACTCACCAAAAAACTCATCTTCAATCATTACCCCGCTTGGGTAAACAGGCTCGCCAATTTCGGCTTGTTTAGCCACAAACTTAAACTGTTTAAGGTATAAGTAATAGCCGTCAGCAATGTCGAAATTTAAAGTAAGCACGTTATCTTTTTGACTAAAGTCAAAAGCAAACGCTTGGTCAACATCGAGAAATTGGGGCTCATTTGTAAATGGATCGTCAAAAGCACTTGGCACTTGTGCAAACGCAAACGTAACTAACAGCGACATTAAACAAAGCACTGACACTACGGACGCAATAAAGCGACGAAACAGCGAAGCCAACGATAGGCAAGGCGAAGGCAAAAGGGTAGTCATAAGGTTGTCATTCATTTTAATCTATTTTTACGTCTTAGTTATTCTTGTTAAGAAAATACGGGTTCAGTTAGCGCTGCAGTGTGTTTTGTAGCCAATGCCCATAAGCGCTGCTGGCTTCAGCGTTAAGTTCTAACCATTCTGGTACGTCATAGGGGTGAAGTTCACTCACCTTATCAAACGCCTGCAAAACGTGTTGTGTATTTGTTTTAATGAGTAACTGACATTCGGTGTCGGTTTCTATTTTTCCCTGCCACTCATACACAGACTCAATACCTTTAATAATGTTAACGCAGGCAGCAAGCTTGTCTTCAACAAGCGTACTGGCAATTAATTGCGCTGTCTTTTCATCTGGCGTGGTACATAATACAAGTTTTATTGTCATAAACTTTTCCTACTTATCTCGCGCCTGTTACTTTGCTAATGGGTCGATGTGTAATAGACCTGAAAGCCCGCACTATTCTTTCACAGCAAAAGTATATCACGGTCGTTATCGGTCGCTTTACGTGGTTATTTAAGCGAAAGGGTGGGCACCTTTTCTTGTTATTACGTACAAAGACCCTATAACAGGTTAGGAATACATGAAAGAGGAAGCATTTTGCGGGTTTTATTTATACTGTTTGCCCTATTACCTATTTTAGAGATTGCGTTGCTGATTAATGTGGGCAGCGTGATAGGTGGTTGGAATACCGTTGGCTTGGTAATTCTCTCTGCCTTTATCGGTGCTTACTTTGTTAAGCGCGAAGGCGTAAGTACGCTGCAGACGGCACAAGAAAAAATGCAGCGAAATGAAGTGCCAGGAAAAGAGTTGGTTGAAGGTTTGATGCTGGTGGTTGCGGGTGTTTTACTTGTGACGCCAGGCTTTATTACCGATATTTTCGGCTTCTTATTGGCAATGCCAGGCTCTCGCCACTTTTTTGCAGCTCAAGTTAGTAAGCACATGAAAATGCGCATCGTCACACCTGGTATGGGAGGGGGCACAGCTGGCTTCGGGCAAGGTCAGTCGCCATTTGGGCAAAGTCCTTTTGGTGATCGCCCTAACTCGCCCAATAGTGATGGTGATGTGTTCGAAGGCGAATACACCGATCACACCACCAACGACCCGGATAAGCGCT
Organism: Alteromonas sp. MmMcT2-2; assembly: GCF_022348305.1. Classification (NCBI taxonomy): domain Bacteria; kingdom Pseudomonadati; phylum Pseudomonadota; class Gammaproteobacteria; order Alteromonadales; family Alteromonadaceae; genus Alteromonas; species Alteromonas sp. MmMcT2-2. Next base: position 254,129 of record NZ_JAKRFA010000001.1, on the reverse strand, counting down.
TAAAATAACTATCGACCGTTGATCTTTGATGTATAGCAAAGGTCAACAGGCTCTAGCCTCACTACAGATCCCATCAGCTTATGAGCGCCGATTACTACGATAAACGGCGTTTACATATTTAATAAAAATAAGTATTTAGCGAAAAAATCAATTTTTTTACATTTTTTTGCTTAAAAACCCTTGAAGTTATCTGGGTACTACCCCATCTATCCGTGCAGAAACGATTTTAACAGCTCAGTAATGAGCAACCTTAAACACGCGGCATTTAGATTGTCTGAATGTCGATAATTACATTCATTTGAATAGTGGAATTTTCAGGAGACTTGAAAATGGCAATTCGTCCTTTACACGACCGCGTAATCCTTAAGCGCGCAGAGCAAGAAAGCAAATCTGCAGGCGGTATCGTTCTGACTGGTTCTGCAGCAGAAAAATCTACACGCGGCGAAGTAATCGCAGTAGGTAACGGTCGCATTCTTGAGAACGGCGAAGTTAAAGCGCTAGACGTTAAAGTAGGCGACACCGTTATTTTCAACGACGGTTACGGCGTTAAAACAGAAAAGCTGGATGGTGAAGAAGTACTAATCCTAAGCGAAAGCGACATTCTAGCGATTGTTGAGTAATTACAACTAACGTTAAAACGAATTTTAGAGGAATTTAATCATGGCAGCTAAAGAAGTACGTTTTGGTGATGACGCTCGCAGCAAAATGCTAAAAGGCGTAAACACACTAGCTAACGCAGTTAAAGTAACACTAGGTCCAAAAGGCCGTAACGTTGTTCTAGACAAGTCTTTCGGTGCACCTACTATCACTAAAGATGGTGTGTCTGTAGCGAAAGAAATCGAGCTTGAAGACAAGTTCGAGAACATGGGCGCTCAAATGGTAAAAGAAGTAGCGTCTAAAGCGAACGACGAAGCGGGTGACGGTACTACTACTGCTACTGTACTTGCGCAAGCAATTGTTACTGAAGGTCTTAAGAGCGTTGCAGCGGGTATGAACCCAATGGATCTTAAGCGCGGTATCGACAAAGCAGTAGCGGCAGCAGTTGAAGAGCTTAAAGCCCTGTCTACTGACTGTGCAGACAGCAAGTCTATCGCTCAAGTAGGTACTATCTCTGCAAACTCTGATGCAGAAGTTGGCGACATCATTGCTCAGGCAATGGAAAAAGTAGGTAAAGAAGGTGTTATCACTGTAGAAGAAGGTCAGGCACTTCAAAACGAACTAGACGTTGTTGAAGGTATGCAGTTCGACCGCGGTTACCTATCTCCATACTTCATCAACAACCAAGAAAACGGTACTGTTGAACTAGACAACCCGTTCATCCTATTGGTTGACAAGAAGATTTCTAACATCCGCGAACTACTTCCTACCCTTGAAGGTGTAGCGAAAGCGGGTAAGCCGCTAATGATCATCGCTGAAGATGTTGAAGGCGAAGCGCTTGCTACACTAGTAGTTAATAACATGCGCGGTATTGTTAAAGTTGCAGCGGTTAAAGCACCAGGTTTCGGTGACCGTCGTAAAGCAATGCTTCAAGACATCGCTATCCTAACTGGCGGTACAGTAATCTCTGAAGAAATTGGTCTAGACCTTGAAAAAGTTCAGCTTGAAGACCTAGGTACTGCTAAGCGCGTAGTTATCAACAAAGACAACACAACAGTTGTTGACGGTAACGGCGACCAAGAAGCGATTGAAGGCCGTTGTGCTCAAATCAAAGGTCAAATTGAAGACTCTACGTCAGACTACGACAAAGAGAAGCTTCAAGAGCGTCTAGCTAAGCTTTCTGGCGGTGTTGCAGTAATTAAAGTTGGTGCAGCAACTGAAGTTGAAATGAAAGAGAAGAAAGACCGCGTAGAAGATGCACTACACGCAACTCGCGCAGCGGTTGAAGAAGGTGTGGTACCTGGTGGTGGTGTAGCACTAGTTCGCGCAGCAGCTAAACTTGCTGACCTTACTGGCGACAACGACGACCAAACAGTAGGTATTAAGCTTGCACTACGTGCAATGGAAGCGCCTCTACGTCAAATCTCTATCAACTCAGGTGCAGAAGCATCAGTAGTAGTTAACGAAGTGAAGAACGGCGAAGGTAACTACGGATACAACGCAGGTAACGACACTTACGGCGACATGCTAGAGATGGGTATTCTTGATCCAACTAAAGTAACGCGCTCTGCACTACAGTTCGCATCTTCAATTGCTTCACTAATGATCACAACTGAAGCAATGGTAGCTGAACTACCTAAAGAAGACGCACCAGCAATGCCTGATATGGGCGGCATGGGCGGAATGGGCGGCATGATGTAATCATCCCCCAAGCTTAACGCTTAAAAGAAAGGCGCTGCTCATAGAGCAGCGCCTTTTTTGTTTGTGCTAACTCTTTTGGGAGTTAGTTTAACGGAGGAATGTCATCGGCATTCTGGTTGATCTTACCTACGCCCGAGTAGTTGATAACTCGCTGCTTAACCACGTCGGCATCATCTAGTACGTAGTCGTACGGCACTTCGTAGCTGGATGTTGGCGTGGCATCAGGTCCTGCTACAACGTCACCATCAGCTGGCGTTGTCCACGTTACGCCTTCGCCAAACAGGTTGCCTGACGTGTTCCAATATCCAATAACGTCTGAGTAGAAAGAAACAATTGGGTTTTGCGTGTTCTCAAACACATTGTTTTCTACCTGTAGCTCTGCACCAATTCTTGAATTGATTGCCGTAGAGGATATCTGATTGTAATAGTTGTTATACAAGTGACCGTGACCGTAGCGGAATAACGGTAAACGTGACTCGATATTCTCAAAGCGGTTGTGGTGGAAGGTAATTAAACGCTCGGTATTATCACTGTCTACATCATTCTCAGTGTGGCCGTGTAACGAGGCTTTCCAATGATCATGAAGGTAGTTGTAAGAGATAGTGATGTTTTTCGCGCCGCGTTTACTATCTACTAACCCGTCGTAGAAATCCTTGTCCACAGACAATGTGCTGTAAAGCTCATTGTGGTCAATCCAAATGTTGCTGGTGGTAGAGCCGTCGTTATCACCTTCAATAGAGATAGCGTCTTTACCATCAGTAAGCACGTGGTGGATTTTCAGGTTTTGAATAATCACGTTATTTGCACGTCGAATTAAGATGCCAATGCCGTCGAATTCGCCCCTGTCTGCAACCCCGATAATTGACACATCGTTCATGTCTTTTATTTCAATCGGTGAGCCCGTACCGCCATTGTTTGCGTCGGTAATGGTGCCATCTACATAAACCGTCACTGGGGTGTTGCTGTTCGCTGCGCTATCTAGTGCCGCTTGCAGGTCTGCGCCGTTATCTACGGCGACTACTGTACCGCCAGCACCGCCGGTTAATGCATAGTTGTATTGCGCAAAACCGTACGCATCAAGCGTTGGAGCAGGTGCTACATTCGGTAAGTTAGGCTCGCTTGGCACCCAGCCTTCGCCGTTATTAAAGTGAGAGAATATTGCCGTTCTGCTGGTAAGTTCAGTCACTTCGCTGTCGATAAGAATGTGGGCAAACTGACGGCTTGAAAGATCAAGCGGGTTACCCTGCATATCCATGCTGCCGTATTCACGCCATCCAGCTGCTGCGGTTGCAGGGCTAGGGTTTGGTGCAGGTTGGTCGCGTACTCCTTCGCCCGCCCAGCCGATAGTGGCAATGTGGGTGTCGAAACGGTTATTAATAAGCGTAATATTGTCGAAGTAGCTCGCGCTGCCGCCACTTCTTGCAATATACGTAGAGTCGTCGAGTACACCGTTACCAATAGGGCCTGGGCCATTGGTGAAGCTGCTGTTTAAGAAGATAAACCCTTTATAAGAAATATCAGGTACGCGAGCTTGTAGAATGTAGCCGCCCGCTGTGTCTTCGTCAGGGTTACCATTTTTAGAGTCGCCAATGGTGCGAATTTCGCTGTTTTCAAACAGTGCGGTATTTACGTAACCCCAAATGAAATCAACGTTGCCGGCAATCAATGAGTTGTAGAACCAACTAAAGCCTTTTAACAGCAGCGTATCTTGTTCACTCACAAAGTTCATATCAACGGCAGTTAGACGACCTGAATCACTGTTAAAGTAAATCGTCTCAGCTTGGTTAGAGTAGTCGTTGCTTCTGATGTGTGAGTTTTTCAAAGTGAAGTTCGTTAGCGTCAGGTTATCTACGCCTTCCACTAAAAACACGCTTCTTCCGCCAGATGGCGTGCCCGCCGCAGGTGCTTCGCTCTTGCCGCTACCGCTGTTAAAGCTCTCAAAGTTATCGTAGTACACCACGGTATTGTCTCGGCTCTCGCCTTGAAGCGTGACATTGTTGTTACCGCGAAGGAACAGCATTTCCTGATACTCGCCGTCACGAATCGTAATGCGAGATGGCGTATCGCTGCTTACGTTTTGCATCACGTAATTAAGCGCACCTTGCACCGTGCGGAAATCCGCTTCGCCGTCATCATCTACGGTAACATTCGCGCCAGAAGGTGCGGCAGCTCTTGTTGCAAAGCGCCAGTTCGCACTCTTGCCAATACCACTAAAGCTTTCACCATTTAGCGTTGCGCCGGTTACCGCACCATCGCTAATGGCTACGTAATACGACTGACCATATTGAAGGGCGTTTGTATGAGGCTTAATCACCAATGTGTTGCCTACAACTGATGCTGGGCGGTAAGCCACTTTGCGCTGTCTGTCTTGGCCTTCAAAGCCAATAAAGTCTTCATCCGCTGCAATATTGATAACGTCTACCAGGGTGTCGTCTGTCGCATTGTAAATGCGCACTTCACCGCTACTTCCTAAGGTGGGTTCGCTGTCGAAGGTTAACGAAAGTAGGGTATCGGTATACGCATTGTTATTGCCCGAATACGGTGTGGTATCGGGGAATAAGTCGCCATAGGTGGCGGTAGGCATAGTAAAGCCTTCGCCAACATTAACGGCAATGTGTTTGCTTAATGTAGGGTCAGAGCCAGAGGTAAAAGTTACTATTGCGCTGCCGGCAGCGCGAGGGGTAATGGTAACTTGTGGACCTTGCTGCTCTACGCTGACCACACTCGCATCACTGCTGGTTATGGTAAACGTGTCTTCAGTTATACCGTCGTTTTGTACTGCTGTAACGTAAACGAATAACGGATCGCTACTGGTGGTGGTCTCCCACTCTGTTTCTTTGAAATCCAGAGTAAGTTGAACAGGTTTAACAGCGGGGTCACCCACTTTTAAATCGTCCAGCTCGAACGAGCGGTTATTAGTGAAGAGGCCAATCAGTCCCGCTGCGCTATAGGTCGTATCTTCTGCTGTACCCATGTTCTCGCCGTCTAAATAAACGGTGAGTTTCTCGTTTTCCATTTCAAAACGTACGCGATACCACGTGCCGTCTGTACCGTCTTTTTCACCCAGTACAATAGGTGACTTAGCTTGGACAGGGCGAGAAATACTACCTTCGGTACTTACCGCTACTTCCACTTGTGTACTGCTTGATGAGTTTTGTACATTCAAACCACCGCCGTACCAGTTTCCAGCGCTATCATAACGACCTAGAAGGAAGATCTGTTTGTTTCGCGTGGTGCTGTTTTGTCTTGGACGAATGCGCGCTTCAACAAAGTAATTTCCATTTTCTGGCAGGTTGCTTAGCGCAGACTCTTTAACCAAGAAAATTTCGCCACCTTCACCGCCAGCGGTGTAGCGCATCACTTTGTTGCCGTCATCTTCTACAATATCAAACGTGCCTTGTGGGCCGTTTGAGCCTGCGTCGTCTGAAATAAGCGTGAAGTTATCTAAAGAGCCCGATGCAAAGTCGTCACAGAAGTAAAGCTGTGGTTCATTTTCACAGCTAAATTTGCTGTCATCTGGCGCTTTACCCACATACGATATAACAAAGTTATCGATAACTACTTTGCCGCCACTTTCAGTACGTAGCTGTAAAAACGAGGTGGGTGTACCAATAAATCCATCGATAGTTAGCCGTTGCCCCGGCACAAGGTTATTAACCAGTTCACTGTAGAATTTAGAGTCGCCACCATGTATCGATTTGCTGCTACTGCTGGTGTTGTTATCTACATATATCTGGAAGTTATTGTCGCCTTCACTGTCTTCAACGGCAATGATATCCATACTAATGGTATATTCACGGCTTAAATCTAAAATACCCGTGGTTACAGTGTCATCAGCGGTTGTGTCTGTATCTGGGGTACTGTTGCCCATGGTAAAGCGTGCACTGTCGATAGCTAGTTGGCCTTCGGAGATCACTAAACCTGAGCCGCCGCCCGTTACGCTATAAAACGGTGTCGCACCACCATCGGTCGACTTGTATTCAGGGCTGAAGAAGGTGTCAGCGTCTGTTTCAAACGTCTCCTCTAACAGGGTGTTTTCATCAATATATTCAATGCGAATATTGTCGATGACCACAATAGAGCCACTTTCCGTTCTAAATTGAAGGTACGAGTTAGGCGTTGCTATCTGTCCTTCTACTGTCATGGTGGTTCCCGGTACTAAATCGAGCACAGGCTCATTAAAGAAACGAGAATCTGAACCTAGGTGTGAGTTGGCGCTGCCAGAAGTATTGTTATCCACGTAAATCTGGAATTTGTTGTCGCCTTCGGAATCTTCAGCAGAAATAACATCAAAGATAACATTGTAAGGACGGCTCAAATCCAGTGCACCGGTTGATGATGTATCGTCAGACGAGCTTTGGGTATCAGGTTCAGTATTACCAAGGGTAAAGCGTCCGCCGTCAAGCTGAATACCAGTGTCAATTTGCGTTACCGAGCCACCGGTAATGGTAAACATGGCGACTTGCTCACCCGCTGCATTTTCAATCGCGGCAAAGTTTGTCGAGAAAATATCCTCGCTTTCGCCTGCAAAGGTATAGGAAAGCGGCAGCGGTACACTTGGAATAACTTCGGGCTCTTCAGGCTCGGTAGGCTCAGGCTCAACCGGAGGCACTGGGTCAACTGCGTCAGCTACCGTTTCAATTTTTAAGTTATCGATAGTGATAGTGGCACTCGAATCTGTGCGCAATTGGAAGAAACTATTGGTTACCGAGCTGTCGAGAATTTTCGCGTCAGGTGCACTAGGATCGCCGCCACCAATATCGTCACCTGGCTCATAGGTATAGGTAAATCGCGTGCCGGGTACCATTGTGCCGTCCGCTAACCCTTCGCTTACAAACTTAGAAGCAGCACCGTGTACAGAGTTATCTTGCCCTGTGGTGTTGTTATCTACATAAAGGCTAAATGTACCGCCGCCATTGTGAGAAATAACGTCGAAGCTGATGGTAAAACCTTCGCTAAGGTTATAAATACCCATGCCTACCGTATCTGATGCCGACGTATTGGCACCTGGGTTGGCTGCAGCATTACCTATGCTGAATCGATCGCCTTCAAGGGTAAGTTGACCTGTGGTGGCGTCGACTAGTGGGCTGCCACCTGTTACATAATAAAGCGCACCGGCGTCTGGCTCTTCACTTAAACGCTTGTACGACGATGAGAAAAACGTATCGGTGTCGGTATCGAAATTCTCTTCAAGCGCCGCCTGGATAGAATTCGCTGCTTCCTCTAATTTTGCCAGTTCAACATCTGCTTGTTCCTGGGTAAATGCAAACAGGTAGTTTTGCGGGTCTTCGTTGGCAAGGCAGCTTTCAACATGAAGCACTAACGGCATAGACTGAGCGTTATCCGGAGATACCACGCACAGGCTGTATACCTCGTTAACCGTGTTGAAAGCACGGGAAATAAGATACTCAGTTTGCTCACCGTAGCTAAGGGCAATAACTTTTCGTCCAAAAGAGAATTCATAGCTACCTGTTGTGCTTTCCTCACCGTGCACTCTTACAAAAGTACCTGACAAGTTCGTTTCGTCGTCTGGCGTAAAGGTGTAAGTGGCTTGAGATACACTTCTGCCTTCCAGTGTTGGTGCGTAAATGTCGCCTGTGAAGCGGGTTACATCAAAGGTGTTAGGGAACAGCGTACCTAATTCGGCTTCAAGGTAATTTACGAAATGGCTGATAGCCTGTGCTTTATCCACAAGCGTAGCACTGGCTCCGCCAGCAGAACCAAGCCACACCTCTACATCGGCTGCAAAATCTGCATCAGATTGATTAAAGAAGTCTTCAATGGTTTGCCCTTCGTCTAGCGTAGCTACCGCCACATCGCCAGCACTGGCGCTTAGCGATATACCGTTACTTGGGTCGCCATCGGTATCAAGAGATTGTAAAAGTCGAAGCGTGTTTACGACCGACTGGTTAAAAGGGTTGTCAGTTGCGAACAGGTCAAGAGGAGAGATAACGCTTGATGCCGGTGTTTCTGGAAACGTCAGCTGACCTATGCTGAAAGCGAGCTGCTCGCCTCTGAAGTAAGAGTATTCACCTTGCGCATTAGTGGTACCGTTTTCCACAGAAGCAGAGGAATAATTGATTCCTTCAACGGGGCTATCAACAAATACGCCAGTAAGTGCTGGGTCGGGGGGGAGGGTTACATTGGTAGAGCTTTTCTCGCCACAGGCGGCAACGAGAATAACGCCGCCCATAAGGGCAGCAATTTTCGTGAGTTTCATGGTACTCAATCTCCATATTTTACTGGGCGTACTACCGCACTACATGTCCGCTCCAGCTTTATTATGTGGAAAAGGCCGGGTTTCCCCGGCGCAGACAATTAGTAGAACTTAATGTTTACACCCAGCTGGTAGCTGCGACCGTATTCTTCTTTTTGGTACAGAATGTTGCCGCCGCTTAACGCGTTACCTTGGAAGTAGCGAAGGTCAGACTCCTCGGTAAGGTTGATGGCGTCAAAGTACAATTGTGCGTACTCGGTAATGTCGTACTGAAGTTTAAAGTCTAAGCTTTTAACCGAATCTTGATATTGGTCGCCCCAAATCTTGCAGCCTTTCGGGTCGTTAAGATCGGCAGTAATTGGGCATGAGCCAATTTGTTCAAGAACTTCAGAACGCACGTTACCAATTAAGCGAGCAGAGAACGTTTCGCTCTCCCAACCAAATACAAGATTGAAGGTGGTATCAGCTTGGTCGGGCAGTGCTACCTTGCCTTGACGAATACTGCTATCCAGCGTGGCTTCACTATCTAGGATGGTGGCATTACTTTGAATGAATAGACCATTTTTAAAGTACTGGTTGTAGCTAAGCTCTAACCCGACAACCGAGGCTTTGTTGCCGTTAACGGTAATGTTTATCTCGTTAAGGTATAAGTCTTGTGGAATAACAAACTCAGTCACCTGGTTTACCGGAAGCGTTAGCGGCAGGTCATTAAGCGCCATGCCAATTCCGTTTACATCTACGATAAAGTTGTCGATGTCTTTATAGAAAACTGCCGCTTCCATAAAGAGGTTTTCGCTTGGATACCAGCCAATTGACGCATCGTAGTTAATAGATGTCATTGCAACTAGGTTAGGGTTACCCACATCTAGTGCATTATCAGAACCCAACACATACTGGCTTAACTGTTGAAGCGATGCGCCACCTTGACTGTCATCACAATCGTCAGAACCCGGAGGACAAAGCTCAATATCGCTGTCAAACACAGCAAATGCACGGGCTTGTTTAAACGACGGGCGAGTAAAACTCGTCCATGCTGCGGCACGCACTAAGACGTTTTCACTCGGTTCCCATTTAATGTGTGCACTAGGGAAAAACTCACTGTATTTAATAGACGCTTCTGGAAGAGGGATAGCAATATCCAATGCACCAGCCCCTGCGCCATTAAACTCAAAGTCATCGTTTTCTAAAGACAAAAAGCCGGTAGAAGAGAACTCGGTTTGTGTCCAGCGAACGCCGGTTGTTAGTGTGGCATCTGCGCCTAATGGCAACTCTGCCATTGCGTATACAGCCTGCGTATCTTCGGTAATGCTGTAGTCGCCCTTAGTGCTTTCGATCGACACTTCGCCATTTGTGGCAGGCTCAACCGTTTGACGAGTGGCATCAACAATTTGGTCGACAACTGCGCGGCTTTCAAACGGCAGCTGGAATGCGCTATTTGAAGGTATTTGGGTGTCATAGTCGGCAAGGGTAGAATTCACTGCGGCAATACATGCGTCGTCGCTACAGTCGCCGGCAGAAGGGTCGAAACTCCACCGGTCCTTGTCACGCACGTGATCGCGCTCGCTCACCTGCACACCAAATTTAATGGTGTTTAACCAGTCATTAAAAATGTCGGTTCGCAAGTTAAGGTTCACTGTCTTAATTTCATCAATTCGCGTTCCGCCTTCTAAAAACAGGTTATCGAATTGATAATTTGAAAGGTCAGAACCATCGCCACTACCCGACGTTCCAAAAATACTGTTTTCCGGGTCGTAGGTTAGACCTGCGATTTCAGCAGCTTCCTGTGGGCTTAAAATGCGGGCGTTAATGTTGTCGCGACCGCCTTGACCATAAACAATCAGGTCTCGTTCACGAAACTGAACGCGGCGGTCACCAGTGGAGTCTTCTTCAGAGCGAGATTGAGCGTATTCGTAGTCAAACACGAAGCGTTCAGCAATACGGTTTTCGCCCCCTAAGCTGAACGTTATGGTTTTGTTCTTACTTTCTTGTAGGAAATGCTGGTGGAATACGTCTATATCGCTAAGAATAAACTCTTTCGTAGCGCCGTTTACGTATACAATTTCATCGTTTCCGACAGAGCCTGCATCTTGAAAATCGTAAAATTCTCGCTGTGCGCGATCATCATCTTCAAACTGAGTAAACGTGCCTTTGGCATAATAGTAAGCGTCTGCAGAGGGCTTGTATTCAAGGTTTAGTGCTGCAGCTTGACGAGTTCTTCCTGCAATTTCGCGACGAACTTCTAACTGAGAAGGCGCAAGAATTTCGTCACCCTGGGCAATTTCTTCTTCTGTTTTACCCAAGTCGGCGGTGTAAAACTTCATTTCGTTGGTGCTGTGGTGGCGCGTTTCGTCTATCTGGGTTTTGCGGTCTTCGTGAGAGATGGCAAAGCCAATACCAAAGGTGTTGTCGAGGAAAAACTGGGTGCCGTCTAAGCTAAATTTTGGAGAGTGCTTTTCGCGGGCTTCTGAGTACGCGTCCTGAATACGCATTTTTAAAGTGTTTTTACCGCGATCGAAAGCTGAAATTGCTTTAACGTTGACTGTACCGCCGATGGAATTCAGGTTTTGGTCTGGTGTGAGGGTTTTAAGCACCTCAATGGTTCCTAGCAGGTCAGCAGGAAGTGCGTCTAAGCCCACTTTCCGTTCTTCGCCTGCACCAGACATTTGTGCGCCGTTCATATTTATGGATACGAAGCCGGGCCCTAAGCCCCGTACGGTGACAAACTTACCTTCGCCTTCAGAGCGCTGTAGCGTAACACCCGGCAGTCGTCGAAGGGACTCCGCCACGTTCTGATCAACAAAATTGCCTAAATCATCGGTAGAAATAACAGAGCTAAAGCCGCTTTTCATGCGTTCTAAGTCACGCGCTTTAAGGTCTGCCTGTTTAACACCCTTTACTTCAACTACTTCAATTTCGCTAGGGGTCTCATTTGTTTCAGTTTGCTCGGTATTTTCCTGAGCGGGTGCAGTTTGCGCCATGCTGGAAAACGCCGTGGACACGGCTAGAGCGAGGGCTGTCCATTGAAACACTTTCATGTTTTGAACTCCTAAATTCCAAAATCGACATAGCTGTAGTATTTGTATTTTGCTATGCCACCGGTGGCAGTATTGATCTTGTCAGATAGGAATGCACTAACATTTAACGTTTATTTCACAAATTATTAATATATGAATATTTAGTGATCACAGTGTTGGGATTCCTACGAGTACCCGCCATGAGTTTTCTTCATGAAAAGTAAGAGAGGGCGCGGGGTTGGCAGTAAAGTAGCTGCTGTAAATTGACCAGTCAACCACATCTAATTCACTATCAATTATCCCATTTTTGCTTGTGTACTGATTGCTTTGTATTTGCTTAAGTATGCGCGAGTCTACAGGGTCTAGATCTTTACCTGTGCGGGTGAGATTAGCACCTACGTCTTGGTTTTCAATCAAGCTTGTCCATGTTTGCTGTGCAGTAAGTTGCGCATCGCCTAATTTATCTATTTCATTCTGATGAAAAGGCGACGTTGAAAGGGAACGAGTGATTACGTCTTTTTCTTTCTTTGAACCGGTTTTGGCGCTCTTAACATCTATGCCTTTACTGTTGTCCTCAGACATGTCGCTATAGCCCTTCATCACGTTTTCAGCAACATACAGTCGAGTGAGTGATTCCTTATCGTCCCATAATTGGAAAAACCATAGCTTTTTCGTAGCGGGGCCTGGGGCATAAATATTCCCAACCAGATTTGCGGTGCCGTTTTCGCCGCCATAAGCTGAGTTTTTTTGCCAGTTGGCAATAACGTTATTTTTGATATCAACGAATTCTTGCTGCTGTGGGTAAGGCGGGTTCAGTCGCCATCCGTTAATGCGCGGGTTTCTACTCGTATGATTGGCCAATATATTGCGCAAAAAGCTAGCATTACTGCCACCCCAAATGCCGCCATAGCCATGGCTACCTTTGTGATGACCCGCGTTGTTTAAACTCTCTGATAGTATGCTGTATTGCAGTGTAAAGCGTTGGTTATTGTAGAAAGAGCCTACCTCGTCTTTTGACCAACTTAGCGAACAATGATCGATAATGACATCAGTGGTATTTCTAACGGTTACTGCATCGCCTTCTTCACTGCCTTTCCCCGGCCTAAAGCGCATGTGTCGAATAATGACCTGATTAGCTTCAACGCTTGTTGATGCGCCAGAAATTACAATTCCGTGGGGAGATGTCTGTCCTGCAATGGTGACGTTGCCATGTTTTATTTCTAAATCCTTTTCTAGCGCTATCACGCCAGACACATTAAAGACAATCAGTCTGGGATAGTCTTGCGCAATAGCCCATCGCAATGTTCCCTCTTGTGGGCTTTTGGCATTATCAGACAAAGAGCTAACAACTAACACTTTTCCTTGGTTTCCACCTTGTGTGTATTTTCCGAACCCCAGCGCGCCTTCAAACGCCAATGATTGTGCGTGACAGTTAGACAAAGCGAGAAACGCGACGAAAGCGACAATCAGTTGAATTGGAATATGTTTCATTACTGCATGTCCTGCTCGTAAGGGTGGGCACCGGTGGTTGGAAGGCGGGCGATGTCTTTGAGTTTAGCGCTCCATGCTTGGAGTACCTTAACGTCGTGGATCATACCTTCTAACTCTATTGCTAAAATTGATACAAGCTCTCCATCTCGCATGAAGACTGGCACGGCAACAAGCGTTACGTTGCGCGGTGCGAAGTGGCTGACGGCATAGCCTCTGGTACACGTTGTTGCTCGTAATTTCGCGGCTTGTTGTTCATCAAAGTTTGCAGGGTGTGTGCTGTCGTTCATGTTTTGATACTTGGGATGGTAGGCCAACATGACATGACCCGCAGCAGATTCAAATAAGGGCAGTTTTGTCCCTGGCCTAATTGTTGTTATTTGCTTTTCTCTGGCATCTAAAACGTCAATTACAAACGCGCAGTAGTCGCCTAATGTGCAGATGATTGCGCTAGCGTTGGTTGCAGCTATAAGTTTCGAAAGCGCAGGTGCAGTGATTCTCTGAACGTATCTGCTGCGCGAGTTAGCGGCGCTAATTTCGTAAATGCGTGTGCCATAGAAGTATTTTGTACCACGCTTTTCGACTACCCGTTCGCTGGTTAATGTTCTAAGTAATCTAAATACTGATGTGCGGGGAAGTTTAAGCGCTGACTCAATTTCAGAGGCACTTAAACCCGAGCGAGACTCGGCGATGGCTTGACATAGCTGCAGCGCCTGCATAACACTGGGAATAACATACCTTTCCATCTTTTTGCGGTCCCGAAATCAAGATAATATTGCTCGATATTAACACGAATTAAACAAAATGCTACCGGTGGCATTTTAAATTATTGATGATTTTTAAATCAATTACATTGAGAAAAGAGAGAAAACTGTCGTGCAACTCATCGCATCTATAAGAAGGTTAACGCTTTATCAACCGCATCCGGTAAGCGGTTTAATTCTGTATATTTAAAACAAAAAATTAACATGTGTAGGTGCTGTCGAGGTGCAAGTTGAAGACTCAGCGAGCGAAAAAGTGAATAAATGCGTGACATCTGTACTAAGGGCGACGATAAATCTGTGGAAGCAGAGTCTTACCTTCTGAATGTTAATAAAATAGTCATTTGTGTCTGGTGCTTTAATTACTAGGTCTTTTCAGCCCGTCGATAGGTGGCTTGTACTTGTCCTTATTTGAGATTACTCTGCCACGCCTGCTTTCTCATTCTCATTTGAAGCAGCGTTAAACTTAGAGCATTGTTCTTGTAAGGCATTACATTCTATATGGCACCACGTTCTTTCGTTTTTTTAGACGAACTGAATTCTTCGATTAGACCCGCAATAAACTACACCAGTGGTGTAGGCGCTATTCTGTGGTTGGCTAATCTGGTGTTACTGCTGAACATTGCGCTAGTTATCAGTGGTACCTTGGCTGACTCGGCAGAATTTGTCAGTGCGTTTAATGAAAGTTTGGTTGTAGAGCCTTTTTTCATTGCACTGGCCAATCACACGCTTTCGCAATTTATTGTTCCCACTATTGCATTAGTGTTAGTTGGTCTCTTGGTTAAAGCCACGGCTATAGCAAAGGCGCAAATAACAAAACAGCGCCGACCTATTCCTTACCTTTGCCCTACATTCCCCCAGCCTTTTGTTCAGACGGTTGGCAGTAGAGCGCCCCCACTTTTTAGTTAAACGTCTCCGATTTGATTATCTAACGCCGAAAGCGTTGCGCAATATGTGTGACAAAGCTTTACCGGTGTGTTTTTCGATGCTGTAACGCTGCCATTCTCTATTAAGCGGCCCAGTCATCGCCGTTTAACTTGTGGGTTATAGGAACTTGTTTTGTCTATTCGTAACCTTTTTACTTTAATTGTTGCTGGTGCAGGGCTGACGTTGGCCGGTTGCAGCGGTGGCGTGCTTGACCCTAAAGGGCAAGTGGGTATGGATGAAAAGAATCTGATTATTCTTTGCACCATCCTAATGCTGATTGTTGTTGTTCCCGTTATTTTTCTTACGCTTTACTTTGCGTGGAAGTATCGCGCTAGTCGCGATTTCGAAATTTATACCCCTAAATGGGCACATTCGACCAAAATAGAAGCGGTGGTGTGGTCCATTCCAATTCTCATTGTCGTGTCGTTGAGTGTGATCACCTGGCGCTCTACTCACGCACTCGACCCTTATGCACCGCTAGAAGGTCAAGGAGAGCATCTTACTGTCGAAGTAGTCTCGCTCAACTGGAAGTGGCTGTTTATTTATCCTGAACAAGGTATCGCAACGGTCAATGAATTGGTGTTTCCAGCCAATAAACCCGTTGCGTTTAAGATTACTTCTGAAAGCACCATGAATTCGTTTTTTATTCCTCAGCTAGGAAGCCAGATTTATTCCATGGCGGGAATGGAAACCAAGCTTCATCTTATTGCCGACGAGCCAGGTACGTACAAAGGCATTTCTTCAAATTACAGCGGTGCGGGATTCACTGGAATGAAGTTTAACGCTATTGCCACACCTACCGAGGATGACTTCGAGGCGTGGGTTGCCAGCGTTAAGCAGTCGCAAACATCGTTAACGTCAGGTGCCTACGAGCAGCTTGCTGAGCCAAGCGAAAACAATCCGGTGACCTATTTCAGCAAAGTCGATGACGGTTTATTTCATAACATTGTTATGAAATACATGAAAGATCACGGCTCTATGGATTTCTACAACAAGCCGGAAAATGCCGCCATGGGCGAACATCACGCCATGCCTGAAATGCAACACAGCCATCACCAAGAGGATGCACAATAACCATGTCTTTATTAGGTAAATTATCTATTGAGGCCGTGCCCTATCACGAGCCGATTATTATGGTGACACTTGCTGTTGTGGCAGTGGTGGGTGTGGTCATAGCCATGCTTATCACCAAGTACAAACAGTGGGGAACCCTATGGTTTGATTGGATAACGTCTGTCGACCACAAACGTCTTGGTATTATGTACATTGTGTTGGCTATGATCATGCTGCTGCGTGGCTTCGCCGACGCTATTATGATGCGTACTCAGCTTGCAATGGCAACCAATGGTGCGCCCGGGTATCTACCGCCAGAGCACTACGACCAAATCTTCACAGCGCATGGCGTTATCATGATTATCTTCATGGCGATGCCGTTTATGATTGGGTTGATGAATATCATTTTGCCACTACAAATTGGTGCTCGCGATGTGGCGTTTCCATTTTTAAATAACTTAAGTTTTTGGCTGACCGCAGGTGGCGCAATTCTAGTAAATGTGTCTTTGGGGTTAGGTGAATTCGCAAAAACAGGGTGGGTTGCTTATCCGCCGCTAGCCGGGTTGGAGTTTAGTCCCGGGGTTGGCGTCGACTATTACATATGGGCCCTGCAGATATCCGGGCTCGGTACGCTGCTAACCGCCGTAAACTTCTTAGTTACCGTGTTTAAAATGCGTGCGCCCGGCATGAAGTTAATGCAAATGCCTATTTTCACATGGACCTGTACGTGGGCAAACATTCTGATTGCTGCTTCGTTCCCAATTCTGACGGCTGTGTTAGCCATGCTGACGCTAGACCGTTATATGGATTTCCACTTCTTCACGAATGAAGCTGGTGGTAACTCTATGATGTATATCAACCTGTTCTGGGCGTGGGGACACCCTGAGGTTTATATTCTGGTACTGCCTGCATTTGGTATTTTTTCAGAAGTTATATCTACGTTTACCGCTAAGCGCCTGTTTGGCTACAAGTCGATGGTGTATGCGTCGGGTGCCATTGCCATTCTTGGTTTTATTGTTTGGCTGCACCACTTCTTTACCATGGGGTCGAGCGCCAATGTGAATGCCTTCTTCGGCATTATGACCATGGTTATTGCCGTACCCACGGGCGTGAAACTGTTTAACTGGCTATTCACCATGTATCGCGGTCGCTTAATATTGAGTGTGCCTGTACTGTGGACGTTAGGCTTTATGGTGACCTTCACCATTGGCGGCATGACAGGGGTGTTACTTGCTATTCCTGGTGCTGACTACGTACTTCATAATAGCTTGTTTCTCATTGCGCACTTTCACAACACCATTATTGGTGGTGCGGTATTTGGCTATCTGGCTGGCTTTGCGTTTTGGTTCCCGAAAGCCATGGGCTTTAAGCTTGACGAAAAAACCGGAAAAGCAGCCTTTTGGTGCTGGCAAATTGGTTTCCTTTTGGCGTTCATGCCCCTATATGTGCTTGGCTTTTTGGGTATGACACGCCGCTTAAATCACACCGACAACCCTGACTGGAATATCTGGTTGTACATTGCTGCATTTGGTGCGTTTGTTATAGCAATTGGTATTTTCTTCCAGCTACTTCAGCTGTTTGTAAGCTTCAAAAACAAAGAGAAGCTTAACGATACAACGGGCGACCCGTGGAATGGTCACACGCTAGAGTGGTCAACGGCGTCACCGCCTCAATTTTACAATTTTGCCAAGATTCCTCACATCAAAGACATTGATGCATGGACGGATATGAAGGAACGCGGCGAGTCGTATCAACGCCCTGAAAATTACGCGCCTATTCATATGCCAAAAAATACTTCAGCCGGAGTTTTCATGAGCATGAGCTTTACTCTAATGGGCTTTGCCCTTATCTGGCATATCTGGTGGCTTGCTGTTGTCGGTTTAGTGGCGGGAATAGGAGTATTTATTAAGCGTTGCTATACCTCGGATGTTGATTACTACGTGCAGGTAGATGAGGTTGAACGAGTTGAAGCTACGCACTTAAGTGCCAATACAGTGGGAGGTCGCTCATGAGTACTATTGCAACATCAAGCGCCGCATCAATGCCGCATGAACACGCACACGAAGAACATCATGAAAACAACACCGTGTTTGGTTTCTGGTTGTACTTAATGACCGACTGTTTGTTGTTTGCTTCTTTCTTTGCCACCTATGCCGTGCTGTTTATGAATACGGCGGGCGGTGTGTCTGGCAAAGATATTTTCGAGCTCAACTTTGTTGCAGTTGAAACAGCCGCTCTGCTTTTAAGCAGCATTACCTTTGGCTTTGCCATGATATGTGCTCACCGACAAAACAAGTCAGGCGCCCTTGCTTGGCTGGCGGTGACATGGGCACTGGGTGCGTGTTTTATTGGTATGGAGGTGTACGAATTTCATCACCTTATTGAGCATGGCAACGGGCCGCAGCAAAGTGCGTTTCTAACGGCGTTTTTCTCGTTAGTGGGACTGCACGGACTGCACGTTACAGCGGGCCTTATTTGGATGACAATCATGTTTATTGAAGTAACCCGCCGAGGTTTAGGTGAGCAAACCGTTACTCGACTTAGTTGCTTAAGTCTGTTTTGGCACTTCCTCGATATCGTATGGATATGTGTATTTACCGTAGTGTATTTAATGGGGGCAATGTAATGGCGTTACACGATGCAAAATTAGCTTCAAATACGGACGGTCACGCTTCATCGACCCACAAAAGTGATGACGCACATGGCGATGTGAAGTCTTATATTATTGGCTTCATTCTATCTGTGGTACTTACCGCTATTCCGTTCACTCTAGTGATGAATGGCGACCTATCTAAAGTTACCACGATTTGGAGCGTGGTAACTTTGGGCTTGGTTCAAATTTGGGTGCACCTTAAATACTTTTTGCACCTTAACTTTGTTACTGAAGAAGGCAGAGCCAATACGTTTTCATTCTTATTTAGTGCGCTTATTATTTTCATGGTGGTTGGGTTATCCGTTTGGATCATCTACGAATCAAACGCCATGATGATGTATTAGCAAATCTCTGTATATGCGTGGTCTAGCCTGACGATCATGTCAGGCTTTTCAATGTGTTTACTTCATCGCGGTCAGTACGTTAAGCCCTCATGTTTCGCCCTTCTATTGGTGCAACCTATTTTGGGGGGCAACATTCGGGCTTCTCAGTACACCTTGATACGTGTCTAAATGGGCGCGTTCTAAATTTGGATTTTACCCATGACCTCTACTTATAAACGTTACCTCTCAGTCACCAAGCCCGGCATTATTATGGGCAATGCTATTTCGGTAACGGGCGGTTTCTTGCTCGCGTCCCGTGGCGATATAGATTATTGGCTATTGCTCGCAACGCTCATCGGTTTATCGCTGGTGGTGGCTTCAGGTTGTGTCATCAATAACTGCATTGACCGAGATATCGACGGCAAAATGCAGCGCACGGCTAGCCGGGTTACGGTAACAGGCGAGTTGCCATTACTTACTGCGATGTTGCATGGTGCTGTGCTAGGCATTTCGGGGTTCGGCTTGTTAGCAGCTTACACCAACCTTACCGCGGTATTTTTTGCCGCTTTTGGCTACGTCATTTATGTGGGTGTTTACAGCCTGTATATGAAGCGAAATTCGGTGTATGGCACCTTCGTTGGCAGTTTGTCGGGGGCCGTTCCGCCCGTAGTCGGTTATTGCGCCGCGAGCGGTCAGTTTGATATGGCTGCGGCTATTTTGCTGGGGATGTTCAGCATTTGGCAAATGCCCCATTCTTATGCCATCGCTATCTTTAGATATAACGACTATAAGGCGGCTGGCATTCCAGTATTGCCTGTATCGCAAGGTATCGCGAAAGCAAAACGCCATATTGTTCTTCATATTGCGTTATTTGCTTTAGTTGTAATGCTGCTTCCACTTAGCGGTTATACAGGTATTGGCTTTTTAACAGTAGCTTTCGCAACAAGCCTTTGGTGGCTGTTAATGGCGCTGCGCGGATACAGACCCGACATCAACGTAGAAGGCTGGGCAAAACGTGTTTTTGGTTTCTCCATTGTGAATATAACGCTGTTATCTATCGCTATGTCATTGGACTATCATACGTCAGTAACGAGTCTGTTTGCGCTCTCGTTCTAATTGACGTGTTTCGACTCACTCGACGAGGTTGGCTTGAAAGCTTCCAATGCAGTGTGTGTATAGCAACGCATTCACTTTGGGCAATCAGGCCTGACCGAGTGCTTTTTGCCCTCTGTACAAGCGAATAATAGTGAAACTATTAACTGCCAGTAGCGTAGCTTCAAGCAGGGTGCCGCCAATAGAGTCGACAATAATATTGTTGGTTAGCCAACATATAGCGCCGCACAAAAACGCTAAACGCATGCGTATTCCTGACAAACAAAATAAGGCATAAGTGCCTATGCACGTGCCCAAAATAGGGAATAAATCGTACCAAACTTCGGCCAAATACAGCCCGGCTGCTAGCGATATCAATATAAACAGGTAGGCGACACTTCGGGAGCGAGTTTTAATTGAAATGCCTGTTCTTACCACTGAAAGCAAGGCACTTAAGCATGCGGTTACGGCACCAAGTAGCGCAAAATGCACAGGGCGTGATTTAAATTCATCACCACCATCATTATTCGCAGGTGCTGATCATCACGCTGATAAAAGCACAAAATGCCAAGCGCAAAACTCAACATTCCTATCGCTTGGGCCAAGTCGAATTCTGGTAACAAAAGGGAAGGCTCGTCAATGATTGATAAAGGTTAACGATACGCAGTTTTTAAACAGCAGAGTAGCCTTTACATCGCTTTTTTAGCCCAACACATCACATTGACTAATGGCAGGCGGGTTGTTCACTAGGGTATACTTAGCGTGCACGATATTATTCTTAAACCCCGAGACAAATTAGGTCCTTTCCATGGCAACGGCATCCGCACTTCACATTTTGGTTAAAACAGAGAAAGAAGCGCTTTCTATTTTAGAGCAGCTTAAAAAGGGTAAGGATTTTGCGACGTTAGCAAAGCGTCATTCTAAATGTCCGTCGGGCAAGCGTGGCGGCGATCTTGGTGAATTCCGTAGAGGCCAAATGGTAAAAGCCTTCGACGATGTGGTATTTAAAAAAGACGTGCTAAAAGTACACGGGCCGGTGAAGACCCGTTTCGGCTACCACCTTATTAAAACGCTTTATCGTAGTAATTAAAACCAGAGCCTTTTAAAACCAAAGCCGCTAAAGGCCGAAGTAAGCCCGATCCATTCAACAAGCGTTTAAAGTATGTCCTAGCTAATTACCTTGTTAATTGCCCGGCTCCCACTTTTCACCGCATACTGAATTTTTGGTAAATATGGCGTACGGGCTGTTGGTGTCGTGCAGTGAATTGCGTAGCGCTGCGCCGTGATCTACCGTAATAAAAGCTGTGTCAGAGGCCTTACCTTGTTCATCCAGCATAAAGTAGTCGCTGGAGTAGCTTGTTAGCATCATGCGATTGTCGTAACCCATATCGCTTAAGCGAACCCGGGTAATGGCTTTAAATTTAGCGTCGGGGTTAGAAAGGCCTACGATTTTCTTAAAAAAGTAGCCTTTATCAGACTGCAGCTGGGAAAAACCATTTAACGTGTTTATCAGGGTTTTTAAATCTATTGCTTCGCGCTGCAGCATGAAGTCGTGCTGAATGGCATTGCCATCTTTTCTAAGGCTGTCTTTCGACGGTGCTTTACCAGCAGTATAGGCCTGCTCTGCTTCCATTGAAGAAAGGTGCGCTTGCCCTTCCTCTGTATAGTGAATCAGTGCGCTCGTATTCATGTTTACGTAGTAGTCGCTGATCCCCGCAGGTACCACTTCAAATAGCATAACATCTGGGGTTACGGCGCCTCGCTCTTCGGGCGTTTGAGGGCCTTTAGCCACGCACTTGTCAGAAATGAAATAGTAATATTGGCCAGCTTCAATGGCGAAAGCTGTATTAGATAGCACCGCGCAGGTGGCCAGAAATAGTAGCCTGGAAGTGAAATGTTTAATTGCCGTTACAGCACTGCCTATTTGCATATCAAAGACGCCTTATTGTTTGATGCATTTATCTATCATACCAATGCATGCCGACTGGTATAAGGCGTCATTGTAAGGGGGAGTGGGTAAAAGCGCGAGTTAAGCTTTAGAACGCGCTTTACTCTTAGTTTGTAGCTCAATAAAGCTAAGTAAGAACTTATGAGCAAACCCACCGTTAACGGGGGCGAAGAACAATAGTGTCGCTAGAGTAGTCTGTAGATATCTGTAAATTGTCGGCAAGGGCGGCAATAAGCGCGTCTACATCATTGGTGTTGAATAGCCCTGCTACTTGCATGTTAGCAAGCGCAGCATCACCTAAAACGACCGTTTTATCCGTATATCGGCTTACTTCTTCAATCACGTCAATTAATGGCTCGCCGCGAAATACAATCTTGCCCTCACGCCAGCTTAAATCATTCGCGATATCTTCATCTGACACGGTCTCAACGGTGCTGTTAGGCAAAGATAAAAGCGATTTTTCACCTTGAACTAACGTCAGTGGCTGAGCCTGCGGTTTAATAATTGGATCAATAATGCTTTCGCCATTCGCTTTGTTAAGTGTATAGCTGGCGACTTCTACCACGCCTTCGGTAACTACCAGTTCAAGGTCGCCGCGGTGATATTGCACATTAAAAGCAGTACCAACCGCCTGTATGGCTTTACCGGCTGCAAGTACATTGAGCGGGCGTGATTTGTCTTTCGCCACTTCGATATGAAGCTCACCTTTGACAAGCTGAATAATCCGTGAGGTTTCAGTAAAAGCGATGTTCACTTGAGAGTTGGTATTAAGCCATAGTGTACTGCCGTCCTCTAAGCTAATACTCTTGTGCTCGCCCGGTTTGGTCGAAGCTTGTAACGAGTAGCTTGCCATTTGTGCAACAGGTTCGGTTTGGTTAGACGGCGAGAATATATTTAGCCCCTGATAACTTAACAGCCCAACCATTAAAAACGAGGCAGCAATGGCCAGCGGGCGCTTCCAAGTCACGGTGTTGTGTGCTTTTTGTTTGGCGCTAGGCTCAGGTGTATGAGGTACGATTTCAGCCAGTTCGCTAAGCACCGACATCTTGTCCCACAAGGCTACCATTTCGAGGAAGGTGTCTCGATGCAAAGGCGTTGCGAGCCATGTTTTTAGCGCTTGCATTTCTTCGGCATCAAGCCCTTCGTCGAGTTTCACTAGCCATTCGCTAGCGGCATCAAGCACACGCTCATCGCTATTAAACTGTACAACGTTGCTATTGGTGTCTGACTTAGCGTTTTTTGTTTCGTTTGTTGAACTATTCATGGGCGTCTCTCTTTACATCCGCCGTACTGTGTTGCCCACCATTTTGATAAGCGTTCGGCCGTGTATACGACGTTGTTTGTCGTCGCATAAATAAGGTGCATCTTTTAATCCCTTCAGCAATATGCTTTTCCACGGTTTTTTCGCTTATCTCTAATTCCTGGGCAATCTCTTTAAGAGAGTAGCCATACACTTTCTTCAACACAAATGCGCGCCTGCATTGTTTGGGTAGGGCGCGCACTGCATCACAAAACAACTTAAACTCTTGCTGGGTAGCGTTGTTGTGAAATGTTTCATCTTCAACACCGCTAATTGCACTTTCCAGCGCCGCCGCAACCTCTACGCTGTCGTCTACCATGCGCGTATCAGCACGCTTTAAATGATCGTAAGCCAAGTTTTTTGCGGTCTTAAACAAAAACGACTTAGGCTCTTTAATATGCTCAGTAGATTTAGCCTGACACAAGCGGACGTACGTATCCTGTAGTATGTCGTCGACTTCTTTAGGCGGCACAAGGCGCGATAGCATTTTGGCCATCGAGCCGCGCGCCGACATATAGGCATTATGTATGGCTGTTTCTATGGGCATATTGTTATTTTTTATCGTTGTTACTTACTAAGACGACAGCCACGCTATTTTCCCCCAGTATTTTCAACATTATCGCTCAAAAATTAAATTTGTTAATGGGTTGTATATAATGCGGCGCTAGTTTAAAACAACACCAACAATAAAGAGGAGGGTGACGCGTAGGCATTTCCCCTTCATAAATTAATAATAACAATAGCGTAAATACAAATATGCCTGTGGCAAATAACCCATTCGACACACAACCCAAGCTGCCTTTTAAGCCTAAAGCTTTAACGGTTGCGCTGTGTATGGTGTCGTTCGGCGCAAGTCACACCGCTATTGCTCAATCGGTGCTTCCTCACCAACAAGCCGAAGTAATTGCTCAAAATAAGTCACCGCTTCCAGCGATAAATTTCGCTATTCCCGCACAAAGCGCAGATGAGGCGATCATCGCGTTTGCAAACCAGGCCGAGCTGACCGTAGTCTTTCCCTTCAATAAAGTCAGACATGTCTTTGCCAACGAAGTAAGTGGTAACTATACGCCGCAGGAGGCAATTAAAAAGCTTTTAGCTGGTACGGGTCTGAGTGCTCACATTGTTGATAACACACGCATAAAAATAGTGCCTGCTAGCGATGGCGATGAAAACAATCACTTGCTAGGTCGCCTGTTTAACGCCATTACCGCACAAGACGATAGCTTGGTGACCGTACCGGATGAGCAAGGTAGTTACGACATTGAATACATTGAAGTAAGGGGCTTGCGAGCGCGTGTTGCTCAATCGGTGGGGATTAAACGCAACGCGAACGTCATCATTGATACAATCCAGTCGGTGGATATGGGTAAGTTCCCCGATCAAAACCTCGCAGAAGCGCTGCAGCGTGTGTCTGGCGTATCTATCGACCGCGCAGAAGGGGAAGGGCAACTTGTTACGGTGAGGGGCTTTGGGCCGGAATTTAATCGGGTTTTATTAAACGGCAGGCCCATGGCAACCGATAAGCTCGGGCGCGAATTCAGTTTTGATACACTGGCTTCTGAGATTGTCAGCAGTGTAACCGTACACAAACAAAGTCAGGCGACTATGCAGTCGGGTGGCATTGGCGCTACGATTGATGTTCAAACTGCTAAACCTTTATCCTTCAAGGGAATGCGGGCGGCTGGCAGCGTCAAAATGCAGTACGACACCAACTCGCAACAATACGCGCCTTCTACCTCTGCTATGTTCAGCAACACCTATTTAAATAACTCGTTTGGTATTCTAGCCTCTTTTACTCAGCACAAGCGCCAAGCGCGGTTAGAAGAAGCGCAAATTGATGGCTGGTTGGTAAATACTAACGTACCTGAAAGTGAGCTTTCTGAATACGTTCCTACGTTATACGTTCCCAGAAATTACGATCAAAGAGTGCGTTTTGACGATAGAACCCGCACGGGGTCTGCACTCGTTTTACAGTATAGACCTAACAACAAGCTAGAGCTTACTGCCGACTATTTGGGGTCGACATTCGATGTGGAGACCTCGGCAACCTCAATGGGGCATTGGTTTACATCAAGTAATCTTGAAGATGTTACGGTTGATAAAAACGGCACGGCGGTGGCTTTTTCACAAAACAGTGGGCACGCCACCGACTTTCACGCGCGCACATTTAACCGTTCGTCGACTTTAAAAAGCTTCGGTTTTGCAGCAAACTATATCGCGAGCGATAGCGTAATTGTTGATGCTGATCTGTCTTATTCAATGGCTAATGTCGATGACAATAACGGAGAGGGCAATTCACTCTCTCTTATCGGCTATTTAAATCGCTCTTCATTTGACCATACTCAATCAAACATATTGCCGGCTATATCGGGCTTTGAACAAGCCAACCCTCGTCAAGTTAACGCTTTGGGGGAGCCTGTGGGGGTATCCCATTACTTAGACCCAGCTAACGGCCGTTCTCATGTGATGCTGCGCAGAGGATGGAGTGTTGACGACGATATAGGGCAAGGAAAAATCAATGTAAGCGTGCTTGGCGACGATAACTGGTTTAGCAAAATTGACGTTGGCGGAGCATTAACTCAGCGAGAAAAAGCCAACGAAAGAAGAGACAACGAAGCCGACGCAAGACACTGCAGTTTTTGTGGCTATTTTGATGCACCTGATATTCCCGATAGCTTCCAAACCATATTTGACGCTGGCGACGATTTTCTTGGGTCAATTAGTGGGCATGAGAACATACCTCATCAGTGGCTGCGTCACGACGGCGATACATTATTTCGTTACTTGGAGAACGCCGGTGATGTCAGTTTAGCCGCTGAAACTCGGGGGAGTTCTTTCGCGGTTAAGGAAACCGTGTATGCGGGGTATGTTCAAGCCGCTATTGAAAAGGATTTTGCGCCTTGGTTTATTGATGTGCATGCAGGGCTACGGGCTGAGTATACTGACGTAAAAGTAAGTGGTGTCGACGAACAGTTGTCGGCGTTAGTTATTTTAGACCAAACCGAACTGGGGCAAGAATTTGGCGCCTCGGTAAGCATTGATGAATCGTCAAACTACACCAATGTTTTACCTAGCGTAAGTTTTAAAGCCAGCTGGTTAGATAGCTGGGTATTTCGCGCGGCTTATAATCACAGTATCACCCGCCCAACCTTAGAACAGATGGCGCCGGGCGTAACTTACACCACCACGCGACAAGGTGGTGATCTGCGGGCGCGTATCGGAAACGCACAGCTATTGCCCTTTGAGGCAAAAAACATTGATTTGGCCATTGAGCATTACTACCAGGAAAATAGCTATATATCGGCAGGTTACTTTAGAAAAACGGTAGATAATTTCATTGTTAATGAAAGCAGTACACAAACCTTTAACAACGTGACTGACCCTAGCACCGGCACAGATCCAAACGCGGTTGATGATGCTGATGCATTAGCGCAGTTTTCCGTAATATCTCCTAGCAACGGTGAGTCTGCAACGGTTGAAGGGGTAGAGGTAGCAGTACAGCATTTGTTTGGCGAGTCAGGGTGGGGAATTCAGGCCAATGCGAGCTTTGTAGACAGCAACGCTGAATTAGACACCGCCAATATCCGTTCAACCTTCGCACTTACAGGGTTGTCGGGTGCAAAAAACATGGTGCTTTTTTATGAAAAAAATGCGCTGCAATGGCGGGTGGCCTGGAACCAGCGAGAAGGGTTCTTGCAATCACTGAACCAAACCCAAAGCACCGAGCCTACCTTTGTTAGCCCCTACAAGCAGTGGGATATGAGCCTTTCATACCAATTTAGCCCGAGGGTTTCTGTATTTTTTGAAGGAATCAATATTACTAACGAAACCGTGCATAAGCGCGGCCGATTCAGCAATCATCTCTTGCTTGTGCAAGACGCGGGGGCGCGCTACGCCTTAGGTGTAAACATCACGTATTAGTATTCGGTCACACGCAATGTGCAAGCGCCTAGCATTTATGTTCCTTGTGTATTCTTCTCCAGTGTTTCTATTTCTTTCCACAGTTTTTCTGATTGGGCGGTAAGCAATGAATAAGTCTTTATGTCACCGTTTCTTTGCGCGTGCATGGCTTTTTCAAGAAGGGCGTCATACTGCTTCCGCATCTTTTTGGTTGGATTGCTTTTAAAAAGTCCAAACATAGTGAAAGTCCTAAAAAGAGAGATAGCGAGAAAACGTTTGAACAGGAACTTTCGATCACCCATTTTCGTGAACAAACTTTCATAAACATTCATGGGAGAATACTTGAGTGAATAGCAGGCCACTTGGCTAAGTTGAACTCAGTATGGCCTGCACTTTGGTTACATTAGAACTGGTAAGTGACGTAGGCACTTATACTTCTGCCTGGCTCTGAGTAGCGCTGGTATCCATTGCCGCTTACGCCGCCAAAGAAACCACCAGTACCGTCTCTTACGCTATTAAGTACTTCCCAGCGGTAATACTCTTTGTCTGTAAGGTTGTAAATTGCCGTGGTAAAGCGCAGGTTTTCAGTAATGTCGTAGTAGGCGAGCAGGTCGAAAACAGCATAGCCTGCAGGCGTATGCGATGGACCTGCGCCGTTGTTCAACGAGGTGTAGCTAAGTTGAGTACTTTCTTCTACCCCTTTACTCAAAATTGCGACAAGTTCTGCGCCCCAATCACCTTCATCAGATACGTAGCCTAATCCAACTGTTGCGGTATCTGGCGATACGGTTTCTAAGTCGTCACCTGCATTGTTGAAAGCAGACGCGGTGTCGTAGGTACCGTCCAACGCTGTATATGCAAAACGACCTGATACATTATCGGTAAAATGATAATTGGCGGTAACTTCAAAACCGTCAACAGTCAGTTCACCCGTATTTTGTGGCTGCGTGAATACATCATCAGTGTTCACTACAGTTTCACAACCGAAACGACCGCACTGCACGGTAGTTACTTCAGTGCCATAAGGCGTTGAATAAGTCTCGTCTTGAATCATGTTGGTGTACTCAGTTCTAAACACCGACACGCTGACATTCCCGTTCTCGAAATCACCAATATAAGTGAGTTCAAAGTTAGTCGACTCTTGAGCATCAAGCTCACTGTTGGCTATACGATCAAGATCAATAAAGGTGTCACCAGTTATAATGTCGGTAACTTCATCCCCTGAGTTCGTGCCAAAATATAAGCTTTGTAGCGTAGGCGCTTGGTAGCCCTGAGCAACACGGACATTTATAGAATGACCTTTTACGAATTCGTAGGTAGCACCAATCTCACCAACCACCGCACTAAACTCGCTGTCTGTGATGCTTAACCCTGTGGGGTCTGAAAATGTGCTATCTACAGTAGGCGTGTATTCGGTTGAATCGTAGCGAAGTCCAAGGTTTACACTTAATTGCTCGCTAAGTTCAACCGTGTCAGCTAGGTAGGCTGTAATTAACGTTTTTTCGGTTTCTGGAACAAAGCTTTGGTCGCGAATAGGGTAGCCGTCTAATATAGGCGAGTCCGCGGTTTGTCCAGCGAACCTGCGGTCAAACATCACCGCTTCAGCGTCCACCTGTTGAAAACTAAAACCATAAATAATCTCATGGTTAAATTCTCCGGTGATTGATTTGGCCAAATCAACATTGAAACTCAATGAGTCCTGGCTGAAATTGCGGTCTTCGGTACGCAATATAGCGTCGCCGTCTGCACTGCCGTAAAGAAAGCTGGTTACACCCGATGAAAACAGCTCTTGATAGTTCAATGTCACATCTATGCTGTCAGCAAACGCTAGGCCCAAGTTTTCGTTGTTAAAGAAAAGCCCAATTCGCTCGCGGTTATTTTCATCCGCTGAGGTGAAGTCAAAATAAGAATCACTTTGGCGAGAAAGAGGTACGCCGTTCGTTTCTCTGTCTGTCTTTTCGTAAACAAAGCCTAGTTGCTGGTGCTTAGAAAAGTTATAAGCAAGTTTAAGTAAAACTGCATCGACTTGATTATCCATCGGGTCAGCCTGACCACGTGCTGAGCCAGAGATATTCTCACCATGGCTGTGGGCTTCTGTTTCACTACTGTCGCGCATTGTGTATTGCAATAGCGAGTCGAAGTTACCCGTTCTGTTAGCGACGGTGCCGTGTACTAGCCATTCGTCAGAGCGTGCATCAAAACCGGTTTTCAACTTAACGCCTGTAGCATCACCTGTGGCAGGTAAAAAGTCGCTCGCTTCATTGGTCACGTAGGTAACTGAGCCTGCAAGGGAGCCTGGTCCTTGCGCGACAGCGCTTGGGCCTTTAGTGATATTGACGGCTTTTACGTGTTCCAATTCAATTTCGCCGCGGCTCGATCCATACATTCCATAAGCGGCGAATGAGCTTGGGTTTAGCGTTTCGCCTTGACCGACGCCATCTACAGTTACTGCTACGGCGTCTCCTTCCAAGCCGCGAATGTTGAAGCCATCGTTACCGAAACGGTTACCCGTATCATTAGTTTGTACTCCTGGGATATAGCGAGCGGTATCTTCAATATTTGTAATTGAGCGCTTTGACAGAGTTTGTGCATCCAGCACGGTTTCGACAGTCGTTGTCAGGGTTTCTTCACTTTTGGCCTTTGTAACTGCCAATTCTGATTGTTGAGCTAGGGCAGGAAGTGTTAGCGCACAGCCAAGCGAAATAGCTACCGTTGAGCGTTTAAATTTCATTGTTCTTTTCCAATTTTTAATAAAAGTGCAAATAATTAGTATTTCGTATCAACGCTAAACCTCCTGTTTGCGTCGGTTGATATCATTTTTATTTTTCTTAAATCGCGCCTGTCAAAGCGATTTCTTGACACTTCGTGCGTCAAAAATCGATCGTAATACTATTGATAACCATTATCATTTGCAATAGTATGATTTCACTTTTACACAACTAGAAAATAAAAAACCATGAAAAAACACACGCTCATCAGTTTACCCTTGCTTATTGCAAGCTGCTTCAGTGGCGCTGCTCTAGCCCACGTGGCTTACCTAAAACCGCTTCAGTTTGAACCGGTTAGAGGCGGTAAAGTCACGCTGGATGCATCTTTTGCAGAACAATTTTTTGTACCAGAAGCGGCAATTACGAATGCATCGTTTGAAGTGGTAACCCCTAGCGGCAAGCAAGTGAGTGTGGAGAAGGTTGTCGATCTGTCTACCCGTAATGTTCTTGAGCACACTTTAGAGGAAGAAGGGACTTACCAGTTTTCGACCGGAAAACGCATGGGGGCAATTTTTCGCGTGTATGAAAAGGACGGTGAGCGAGGCTCTATGCGAGGTAATGAAAAGCCTCTACCTGAAGGTGCGATACTAAAAGAGCACTTTCAATCAGTTACGTTTGCAACAACGTACGTAACGAAGAAAGGGCCAAGTGAACAGGCGTTAGCGCCAAGAAACGACGGCTTAGAGATCGTGGCAATTAATCACCCTAACAGTTTGTTTGCCAACGAGAGTTTTAATTTCAAAGTTCTGTTTAACGGTAAGCCTGTTACCGATCATGAAATCTCGGTGTACCAAGGAAAAGATCAGTTCGCCGAAGAATCTGATGTAGAAAAATTAACGACAAATGCCAAAGGGCAAGCGTCATTTACTCCTTCAGCACAAGATGTCTATTTGATGCAAGTAAGACTGCGTACCGACGCGCCTGATGGTGCAGACGTGCCCACTTATAGCTACACCACCACACTATCATTCGAAGCCTATTAATCATTGAGGGTACAAGGAGATAATTATGTTTAAAACAGTAAGTTTAGCCGTTGTATCTGCGCTTTGTATTAGCGCTTCGGCAGTAGCGGCACCACATAGCGCCAGCGGCATTATATTGACCTATGACTTAAACAAAGACGAGTCACTTCCATTAGAAGAGTTCGTTGATGCCAGACGCGCTCGCTTCAATGCGTCTGATACCAACAAAGACGGTGTACTTGATGAAAGTGAATACGTTTATGAGTGGGAAGGCAAAGTAGAAAAACGGTTAGCTGAAGACAGAAAAGCATCGGTAAAACAAACTCACATACGTTTCCATGCTGTCGATAGTAACGATGACGAGTTCATTACTATTGATGAAGTAAACGCGGTGGGTGAGCGAAGTTTCTCGCGTATGGACAGTGATAATGATGGTGTAGTTGCACTGGGCGACCCTGAACCAGCGCCCCGTCGCTCGGCGTCACAGGAAAAAGATGACAAACCTGAGCTAGTACAGCGCCCTATGTTGCGCATGCCGACCAGCCACAATATTGAAGGCTTTGTCACCTTATACGACCAAAACGGTGACGAAAAGGTAACAAAAGAAGAGTTTCACGCCGTTCGCAAAGCGCAATTCCAGCGTACAGACGAAAACAGTGATGACAAGCTTACAGAGCAAGAATACGTGCTTGAGTTTGAAGACAGGCTGGATGCACAGATCGAGAAGACCCATGAAGGGCAAATTAAACAAACTTACGTTCGCTTTGAAGTTCTTGATACAGACGAGAATGGCAAAATGACATTTTCAGAGTACATGGTGTCTGGGTTTAATGCCTTTCATCGCTACGACACTAATGGTGATGGCTACTTAACGTTAGCTGATCCAGCGCCTGCGCCACGTCAGCAGGAGCAAAGTGACACCACCACTGCACAAGTCAGCGAATAATGGTTGGGCGTTTCCTTTTATATCTGGCGGTATTTACCGCCAGCTATGCTGTTAAGGCCGAGTTGTATGTGTTTCCTGCACCATCACCAGAAGCAACCTCCCACACACTTAACACAGAAATAACCCTGTACGAAGAGCAGACACTTAGCGCCATTGAGCAAAAGAATATTGATCTACTGATTAAAGACACCTATCAAACGCTAGATAAATCAAACGCAACGAGTGCGCTTAGCGAAATTAATCAACGTTACGAAGGTACACTTCCGGCGTGGCTGTACAGTGCCATTAAGCGGTGCGAGGATTGGTTTAATCGGACTGAAGGTAACATAAGCTGCCGCAACGGTGCGCTTTATGACTATTGGGCCGAATATGTTCAAGGTAAGCATGACCTTTCGCGTCGCGAAGTGAGACGTCTTGCTCGTGTGGCGCGCATTGCTGAGGTCAATTTTAATGACGATAACAGCGTGGCATTTGCGTCACCTATCCAGTGGGATTTATCCGAGTTCACAGCTTCTCTTGCCGTAGATCGCATTGCTCACTACCTGACATCAATTAATATTCGTTCTTACCACATTAGCGCGCAAGGGCTAGAAACCCACGCGTCGAACCAAGGTTTTAGTTGGCAGGGGACCGTGGCGCAAGAGGCTGTAATTCAAAATGGCCGCGCAACGGACGCTGTTAGTAATCCAAGCACCATCGCATACATCAGGCCGTGGCAACGCCCAGTACTTTCTACTTCAAAGCTGGCGTCTTTAGAAAAGGGCGTGTTAAGCCACAGTGACGGTTGGCCTAGCGCCAAGTTTCAAGCCATATCAGTGGCGGATAACGCATTTGAAGCCATGTTGTTAGCACACTTTTCGGCAACCAAAACAGCGCAGCAAGCCATGGAGTTAGTTAACGCGAACCCATCACTAGCGCTGAAGTTAATTGATGAAAATGGCAGGGTATTTACCAGCAACACCTATACGGCTCGCACGTCGGGTAAAAACAAGGCTGAAAAAAATGGCCACGCCATCTCAATTGATATCACCTTACCGCTATTTGACATTGCAGATTATCGCGGTCCTTACGTAAGCGTGTGGATAAGCGACGAAAAGAACCGGCTAGTAAAAAGCTTGGCGCTTCGCGGCACCAGCGAAAGGTGGCTAGGCGAGCTGCGCACATGGTGGCGAAGAGTGGGTCGGAAAAATGAAGGTTTAGTCGATGGGTTTGCCGGGGCTACAAAGAAAAACGCGCCCTTGCACATAGAGTGGGATGGATTGGATGATTTTGGACAAAGCGCAAACTCTTCGTCGTTAATACTTCACGTTGAAGTGGCTAGAGAGCACGGCGGTCGAAGCTATGAGAAAATTCCATTTACCTTTGATAGCCTGACTTCACCAATAACCGTAACGGGCACGGATGAAATCGCGTCTATTACACTTTCACTAATGAATTAGTCGTCAATCTTAAAATTGCAGTAACGTAACGAGCACTACCAAAGGCAGCTATCGCAAATCGCTATCTGAAGTTTTCATAGTCCTCATTATTAGGGCTGAGCGTTTTACCCTTTAAACGTGATACTGGCGTTTGCGGTTAGCCTGCCTTCTTTCACATCAACAGAATCCGAAATATCGTTAGGTAAACAGCCGCTGTGCAGCAAGTTGGCTGGATACAACACGGCGCGATTAAACATAGGCTCAATGCGGGCGATTTGGATGAACATGGCGGTATCACCGTTTATGTACGCTTTAGGTGGTAGCCCTACGCTGGTGGCTTGACGTTTTAAGGTTTTAAAATAGCCTTCGTATTGCGCTGCATTAACCCGCTCTAACCCCGTTTCAATATGTCGATAGAATGCAGTACCGCCCAAAGGTGCGCTAAACAGATAGTGTACCAATGCCCATTCATTATCCTTTTGCGTATCGATGTGTGGAATACATTGAATGGGCGACAAATTTTTCGGCTCTTGATTGGCTATGGAAAGTTGCACTAGGGGTATTTGAAGCGGCTTTTCCACGCCAAAATCTTGTAGCCCATTATGCGAAGCAAGTTGGCTAAACAGCAGCGGAAGCGAGGTATGTAGGTGTTCGACATACTCCTGGGGCGGGTGACTTCTCACCCCCGGATAAAAGTCGCCATCTCGTTTTGTAAACGGGTGGTGTTGAGCAATTGTTTCTACCAAACTCAGCGGGTCTGGTATGAAACCATCGATAACAACAATCGGTGTGGCTTGCTCACCAACCTTAATCAATTTGTAGTTTGAAACCATGCGTCTGCGTTTTTATTCGCCTTGTTCTTTTTGTCGATAAGGGCATAGATTTGTGCGTTTGACGCTATGAGCGTGTAAATGCATTGCAGCATGTGTTGTGCATGCAAATCAGCAATCGCGTCAGCACTAAGCGCCGCTAGCTTATCTTCATCAATGGTATATAACCCTGTTATAGACGTTTTGCTTTCGTTTTCAAAGGTAATATCTAGGGTGAATGGTGTGATAAGGTTGTGCTGTTGCAGCGCGGCAATAAAACGTTGATTTTGCGTTTCACCGTCAAGAAGCTGAGCAAGGATCTGCTGCTTTTCTAACAGGTAGTTACTGGGCTCTCCCGTGTTATCAAAAAGCGGTGTGCCTTTTTCTTCGCTTACTGAAGCGTTATCCATATCAATGCACAGCACCCGGTTGCTGCTGTCAGCGCTTTGCGCTTCCGTTCCTACATAAAAAGGCAGGCGTTCAAACTGTGCGGGAATATAAACCGCATCCCATTCACCTTGTTGCCAAAATAGGTTTTCTTTTTCTTCAAAACCTAATAAGGCAGATAAGCCAAATTGTCCAGAATCGTCAAACTTGGTGATCACCACGGGGTAATGTACCACAAGCTTGTTGAGTTCAGAGACCACCACAGGAACAAGGTGCTGATTGGCACTGAGTGACAATGCATCGTCGGTTACTTTCAAATCTGCATGTTGTTTATTATTAATGGCAACCATGTGAGTCATACGTAGGCCCTGCTTATTGATTTACGTTAAACGGCCTGCAGGCCGAATTGGTGAATTTTATTAATAAGTTCGCGATGTTTAGGCAGTTTCTCCACCGCCATGCCGCGAGCTTTTCTGTTCTGCATCAACTGTTGCTTAGCAAAGTCGGCGTTAACCCATTGCTGATGTGCGCCTAAATCTGAGGTGAACCCCATACCGTACAGGACATACTGATAGCTTGCCGCGGGGAATACCTCGTTGTTGCTGGTAAAGTCTTTGTCACTAGGTGGGTGGTATTGCCACAGTGCGAGTAATTCTTTTAATGAATCCGGAATAGTATGACTATCGCGATTGTCCCGCCAAAATGCGCTGTCTTCTCGCTTACTCAACATGTAATGCAGCTTTAAGAAGTCGATAATTCGCTGCCAACGGTAAGAAAAGGTGTCATTAAAGCGCTTCGCCACAATATCCATTACGGCTCGGTTTGCTGGTAACTGTTCAGCAATCATTGAGGCAGACAGCTCCACCAGTACAAGCGCTGAGGCTTCTAACGGCTCTAGAAAGCCCGCCGCTAGCCCAACAGCCACGCAGTTATTTTGCCAAAAGCGCTGCCTGTGTCCGCTTTGAATAGTAATGTCTTTTACGTTTATCCCATCTATGCCGTTTAACGTGCTGGTTTGGCGAACGTATGTGTCTAAGCGAGCATAGGCGTCATCTTTACTCTGATGCCTACTGGAATAGACGTGGCCTACACCTCGGCGTGACTGCAAACCGATATCCCAAATCCAACCGGCGTCTTGTGCGGTGGAGATAGTGTGGGAAGCAATAGGACTTTGCGGGGTGTCATAAGGCACGTGTACTGCTAATGCTCGGTCGATAAAAAGTACATCGTCACAGGGAATAAACGGCACTTTGTAATGCTCACCAAGCAGCATAGATTTGAAGCCGGTACAGTCAACAAAAAGGTCGCCCTCTACTATTACCCCTTGCTCGGTATTAAGGGCTTTGATATCGCCGTTATTGCTGCTTTCAACGCGGTTAACGTCGGCCAGCACATGGTGTACACCTAGTTTTTCAGTGCAGTGTTTGGTTAAAAAGGCGGTAAATTTTCCTGCATCTAGGTGATAAGCATAGTTTGCGGTGCCTGCAAACTCTGCGTGGCGTATGCTTTTAGGTGCACAACCTGCTTCGCATATCGCTTCCTGAACACATACTGCATGGGAAAAAGATTCGTTTAATTCTGGTGCAACAGACTGCCAATAAGGGCCTAAATTTGTTTGCGAAAAACCTTGGGGCAGCATGAGAGGGTGGTAGTAAAAATCGTGCTCTTCACCGCTGGTCCACTTAGCGAACTTTGCCCCTTGCTTGAATGTGGCGTCGCATTCTTTGATGAAAGTGGTTTCGCTAATACCCAATGCAATTAGTGTTGAGCGCATGGTTGGCCAAGTGCCTTCGCCCACGCCAATAATAGGCACATTGGGGCTTTCTATTAAGGTTACTTTAATGTCTTTGCGGGTAGCGCATTGATGTTGCGCTGCAATACGACCAGCCGTTAGCCACCCTGCGCTACCGCCACCAACTACTACAATGTGCGTTATGGGAGTTGCTGTTGTCATACTGATTTCCTGAATAAAAACTGTGGCTACCAAAGGGTAGCCACGAATGTGGGACCAACAAATGTCGGCCCCAATTACGCGAAACTAAAAGTTTCCGCGCACACCGAAGGCCCAACGTCTGCCGCTGTCTTCAACCAACAGCAAGTGATTAGAGAAGCGACCGCGTTTATGTACAAACTCTTCTGTAAGGTTAATACCTTCAAAGAAGATTTCTACATTGTCTGTCACGCTGTAGCTACCGCTAATGTCAAGCTGTTGATAAGACTCAACAATGGTTGGGCCGTCACCCTGCCCTTGTGTTAACGACTGAACAAACTCATCACGCCAGTTATAGGCAAGACGAATTTGATAATCGTCAGTTTCATAAAATGCCACCAAGTTGTAAGAATCACTTAACCCGGTTAGTGCAAATACCTGATTAATATCGAATGGATCGAGTTCGGCGTCACTGTCAACGATAGTTCCGTTGGCAAGCACCCCAAAGCCATTATCGAAAGTGTGCTGAAGCGCAAGCTCGAAGCCGTCTACCGTCGCGTCTTCACCGTTATTTGGCAGAGTATTGGTAAACACAGCTACGTCGTCACCCGCATCTGGCGCGCTAGCGTTAGTGCCTGTAGAAGGGTCGGTTAGCAGGCTGCCGTCAGCAAGCTCAAAGGTTTTGTCTTCTTGACTATTAACAATAAAGTTCGATACCAGCTTTCTGAAGTAACCAATCGATGCATAGCTTGCTTCGTCATAGTAATACTCTAGTGACAAGTCCAAGTTATCCGATTTGAATGGCTCTAACGCAGGGTTACCACTGGTAGATGTTAAGTCACCACCTTGGCGGGTGGTTGTAATTACCGTTACCGGCGACATGCTGTTAAGCGTAGGGCGAGTAATAGTTGAACTCGCCGCAAAGCGCGCAATTAAGTCGTCGGTAATTTCCAAACGTACGCTGAAGTTTGGCAATAGCACGTCGTAATCAGACTCAGTGGCAATACTTTGCGCATCGCCAAAACCAGCCAGCATTTCGGTTTGATCCAGAATCGTTAAGCCCGTTATTGGCGCTTGCGTTCCGTTAACCGTCACATCCGTCATTTCATAACGCACACCAGCGGTTGCGCTTAAGAACATGTCTGCAACTTCGCCTTCAAAGTCGAATTCCATATAGGTAGAGATAATATCTTCTTCAACTTCAAAGCTGTTATTACGACGCACCGCATCAAAACTAATCGACTCACCATTTACGCTTTGATAATAAGATTCTAAAAACGCAAAGTTGGCTTCGCCATCATGGGCAAGCCAAGAGGTGGGCATGCGACCGCTACCACTTACGTCAGAAAGAAAATCGCTGCCTGCGTCAAAAACGTATTGGCTGCCTGCTGGGATCTCAGGTAAGTCTGGGTAACCACAGTAAGTACAGTGAATACCTACACCTTCATTGTCCCAACGGGTAAGTGATTTGGTTTCGGTGCTGTACTGTGCGCCAAAGCGAATTTCAGTTAAGCCGCTGCCATCTGTTACGTATTCGCCGTCAAAGCGCAGCTGGCTCACTTCATCTTCTACCGCCCAGCCTCGACGCAGCATTACGTGAGCTCGGCTGTTAGCTTCATCAAGATGATTGCTCACACCATCAGGTGTCAGTGCAGGGTTGTATATAGGGAATCCGTCAGGACCAGTAACAATCGCGCCATCTAGTTCTTGTTGTCCGCTATAAATATTGTCATTAGGCGAAGCGAACATGCTGGCAACTGGTAAAATGTTGTCATCTACTTGGAATCGTACGCGGTTGGCATAACCAATAAGTGAAAGCTGATCGCCGCCACCATTATTGGCTTCGCGTTCGGCTTCTGAATGACTTAAATCAAACGATAAATTCAGATTATCAGAGTACTGGTAATCAAAGTTAAGGCCTATGGCATAGGTATCAGTTAAACGGTCGAACGTTTTGGCGTGCATATCTGTCGCCAAACCTACCTCTTGGTATAAATCGACAATAGTACCGTTTGCATCAACCGTTGGGCTGCGGCGATTGCCGTTTTCATCAAACAGGCTGCCGTCATCACCTACACCCTGAATGTTAGGTGCGGTAAACCAGTGGCCGTACGACGTTGCTTCAGACTCTACGTCAAAATCTGAATACAGTGCGTCAGCAGTTACAACCAGTTTGTCGTTAGGTGCATATTGGAATACAAGATTAGCGTTTGTTCGGGTACGCTCTTCAAAGGTCACTTTGTGATCGTAGTTTCGCGGTGAAAATACATTGCCTGTCCAAGCGTCGCCTGACTGCGTAACAGGGTTTGGCACGCCAACGTTCTCTAGCCAACCGTCCATCTGAGCCTGGTTAAGGCGAGTCTCACGCTCTTGGTGTGAAACGGCAAGTAATACACCGAAGGTGTCGTCATTGAACGTGTTGCTAATAAGGCCAGAAAATTGCGGCGTAGTTTCTTCGCTATTTTCGTCGTACACGCCTTTTACCGAGCCCGCCATTTTAAAACCGTTTAATGCGAACGGGCGCGCGGTATTAATATTAATGGTAGAGCCTACACCACCAGACTGCATTGTGGCCGTTGACGTTTTATGCACATCAAGGCTGCTTACTAACTCAGAAGCAATCGTGTCGAAACTGAACGCACGCGAATCGTTTTCAGACGCCATTTGACGGCCATTTACCAACACGGTGTTAAACTGTGGTCCAAAACCACGTACGGTAATTAGCTGGCCTTCACCGCCTGAACGGTCGATAGATACGCCGGTAATACGCTGTAGTGATTCAGCTAAGTTGGTATCGGGAAAATCACCGATGTCTTCTGCGCTAATGGCGTCGACTACGCCAGCAGAGCTGCGTTTAACATCCATCGATTTTGCAACCGATGAGCGGATACCACTTACCTCAATCACTTCTACGTCTTTATTGGGTTGCGCGTCTTGGGCAAATGCACTATTCGCAGAAATAGCCGACGCTAAAACTGCTGCCACTGAGCATGCAAGCTTGGTTTTCCTATACATGATGGTGTGTGTCCTAATCGTTAATTTTAATGCGCCTTATGGTGTGCACCCCACTTGGCTTTCTCTCACAGCATTTCGCTGTTAATTCATCAAGACGACACGGTTTGTAAAATCCCCCAAATTTATTTAACAATTTTTTAAATTAATTGAATCACCTTATTTAAAAGGCGTGATTTCTTCGACATCGATTATCGTATTTCACCTTTACGTGTGTTTAAAAAGTGCACAATTATTAATGTATTCACAGAATAAATGCTTCTTTATCCACTTCATTTATCGCCTGTATGCCATTTCTATATAAATATTAGTTATGACTCGTAAGTAAATGATACTAGTGATGTATGCCCATATAGCGTAGCTTTGCCGCAGTTTCGCTTGAAAAATAAGCGGAATAAGGGGTGCTATTCGAAGCAAAATAAATACAGAAATTGCCTGTTCTGTTTTTGATTTCGCTAGAGAATGCTAGGCATAAGTGAATAAAATGGCTTAGTACTGTTTAAAGGGTGTCATTCTCGGATAGCCGGAATGTGAGGAGAAGCGTGTGAAAATCATAATATTAAATGAGTCAAAAGCGCCAGATCCGCTAAATAATGTGGAGAAGCGATGTGCGGCTACACCTAGTAGTGCACAGCGTCTGGTGAAAAAAGGGGCGACCTTACTGCTTGAAGCAGGAGCAGGCGTACACTCAGGGTATTCAGATAAAGAATACAAAGATGTAGGCGTAACTGTCATCGATGATGTGAATGATGCATTATCAACAGCAGATATGCTCGTGGCGGTGAACAAACCCACCGATGCACAGCTAGCGTTGATGAAAAAAGGGGCCATTGTGGTAGGCCATCTCGACCCTTTCTTTCAGCAATCGCTTGTTGAGTCTATTGCAGAAAAGGGGCTAACCGCTATTTCTGTAGAGATGATCCCTCGTTCTTCTCGTGCACAAAAAATGGACGCATTGAGCTCGCAAGCGAGTCTTGCGGGTTACGTAATGGTGATGCAGGCGGCGAATCAGTTGCCATCAATATTACCTATGATGATGACACCGTCAGGAACAATAAAACCAGCAAAGGTATTTATTATTGGAGCTGGCGTAGCGGGTCTTCAAGCCATAGCAACCGCGAAACGCTTAGGCGCAAACGTACTTGCTTATGACACCCGCCCTGTGGTGGCTGAGCAAGTAGAATCGCTAGGTGGCAAATTCCTTAAGATCGACATTGGGGAAACAGGCCAAACGAAGGACGGTTATGCAAAAGAACTGACCGATGAACAAAAAGCGAAGCAGCAAGAAGCGCAACGCGACGCGATT
Organism: Alteromonas sp. MmMcT2-2; assembly: GCF_022348305.1. Classification (NCBI taxonomy): domain Bacteria; kingdom Pseudomonadati; phylum Pseudomonadota; class Gammaproteobacteria; order Alteromonadales; family Alteromonadaceae; genus Alteromonas; species Alteromonas sp. MmMcT2-2. The sequence goes on along the minus strand of NZ_JAKRFA010000001.1, from coordinate 213,617 downwards.
GCCGACTCTGACATTGTTATTACGACAGCGCAGTTATTTGGTCGCAAGCCACCAGTGCTTATCTCAAAAGATACATTAGCACTCATGAAGCCGGGCAGTGTGGTTGTAGATATGGCCGCAACATCAGGTGGTAATGTTGAAGGTTCGGTTGCTGGCGAAACCGTTGAAGTTAACGGTGTAAAGGTAATTGGTAATGGTAACTGGAGCCAGTATGTGGCTAAAGCCGCCACCGACATGTACGCCAATAACATCTACAACCTTGTGGATGAGTTCTTCGACGATGAAACCAAAACCTTTGGGCTGAATTTAGAAGACGACATTCTGGCCGGCTGTGTTATCGCCCACGACGGTAGCATCACCAACGACATGCTTAACAACGCATACAAAGGAGCCTAATCATGGAAATCATTTACCTACTTTTCATCGTGCTACTGGCTGCTTTTTTGGGTTTTGAGTTAATTCGAAAAGTCCCAGCAACCTTACATACACCCTTAATGTCAGGCTCTAACGCGATATCGGGTATTACGTTAGTGGGAGCATTGGTAGCCTCGGGTAGCGACAACAACTTGCTAACGACCATTCTTGGTACCGCAGCGGTGGCGCTGGCCAGCATCAACGTGGTGGGTGGTTATCTCGTTACTGATCGCATGCTTGGCATGTTCAAGAAAAAAGATAAATAAGGAGTACGCAAGTGAGTGATATCGTAACCGTAATAAACCTTGCGTACGTAGTAGCTGCGGCACTATTTATACTAGGACTTAAGTTACTTAGCCATCCAGATACCGCGAAAAAAGGTAACCTTATTTCTGCCATTGGTATGCTGGTTGCTGTCGTCGTCACCCTGCTTGACCAGCAGATTATTAGCTATCATTACATCCTGCTAGGTTTTGTTATTGGTGGCGCCTTTGGTGCGTGGAAAGCCAAGACCGTTGAAATGACGGCAATGCCAGAAATGGTGTCGTTATTTAATGGCTTTGGTGGCGCAGCGTCATTGCTTCTGGGTTGGGCAACATTAGCCGGAATGAGCCTAATTACTCTTAAAACGGAAAGTGCGTTCACTTTTATTACCCTGTTTTTCACAATTTTAGTTGGGGGCATTACGTTCTCTGGCTCGGTGGTAGCCTGGGGTAAGTTGTCAGGAAAAATGAGCTCTAAAGCCGTTATTTTCACAGGGCTTCGCGAGCTAAGCATCTTGCATCTAATTGGCATGGTGGTGATAGGTTATTTCTTTACTACCGACCCAAGCAACCCACTTTGGATTTACTGTGCTATTGCGTTGTCACTAAGCTTCGGCTTGTGGGCTACCATTTCAATTGGTGGTGCAGATATGCCAGTGGTTATTGCGCTTTTAAATAGCTACTCAGGTGTAGCAGCGTCGGCGGCAGGTCTTGCTACAGGTAACACAATATTGATTGTTACCGGTCTACTAGTAGGCGCTTCAGGCTTAATTCTTACCAATATTATGTGTAAGGCCATGAACCGTTCATTGATGAATGTGTTGTTGTCTGGCTTTGCCAAGCCAGTCGAGGCCGGCGAAAAAATAGAAGGCGAGATTAAAGTACTGTCGGCGCAAGATGCATTTTATGTATTAGAAGCAGCGCAAGCAGTACTGGTGGTGCCTGGTTATGGTATGGCGGTTGCGCAAGCGCAGCATGCGGTACGTGAACTTCAGTCGTTGCTAGAGGAAAATGGCTGTACGGTTGACTACGCCATTCACGCTGTAGCGGGGCGTATGCCGGGCCACATGAACGTGTTATTGGCAGAAGCTGACGTGCCTTATGACCAACTATACGAGATGGATGACGTTAACCCTCGTATGGAAAACTATGACGTGGTTATTGTTATCGGTGCAAACGATGTTGTTAACCCAGCAGCCAAAGAGATGAAAGGCAGCCCTATTTACGGAATGCCAGTTATCGAAGCACATCGTGCGAAAACGGTCTTTGTACTTAAGCGTTCTGCGAATGCCGGTTTTGCCGGTGTAGACAACCCGCTGTTTTTCAAAGACAACACGCGCATGGTTCTGGGTGACGCTAAAGACACTATTAACAGCATTATTCGCGAGTTCGGAGACGACTAATACAGCGTATCTTTTTGATACATCTTCTATAAAGGCCTGTTTAAACACAGGCCTTTTTGTTGGGTATTAAACTTAATTATAAAGTACTCAACTATAGTTGTAGTTGATGCTTATCAGCTCTAGTATGTGAATGCTATAGATGTTGAGTTAGCTATTCATATAGTCGCATAGAGATGTACGAATAAATGTCTACGACCCCTTTTCATATTGAGCCGTTTAGAAATTGTATTTTGGTCACGCTTCGTGGCGAGTGGGATATGTCTACCAACATTCAGTACCTTGCTAAGCTTTCTGATTGCTTGAAAACCCGTAAAGGCAGACCCTTTCACTTATTTGTAGACATGCGTAGTTGGCAAATCCCCAATTCTGATACCTTCAATCAAATAAAAGCGCCCATTAAGTTAGATAGGCGAAGTCAGCTCAGCGAGACATGGCTGGAAGATGAAGCAACAGATGCTGATCACATTGCAGAGAAGTTTTTTAGCGCGCCATCAATTAAACTGGGATTTGAACTTGAACGTACTCAAAGCATCTCAGAGTTTATAACCCATTGTGAAGAAAAAGCAGATAACGTCGTTTTAGATTATGTTCGAACTTGGATAGGCTAAAAAAGCCCGCGTTCGATAAACAAAATTCGTCGCGACAATAGATATTTTATATCGCAACAACTATCGCGTTCAGTCTTACGTTGACTATAATACGCTGCTTATTTTCGCACTTTCTATGCTAGGTATTGGCCTAGCCCACTTACAAATAGGTGAATAAATTGTCAGATTGGAGCATCGAAGAAGCGGAGCGCGTCTATGGCGTGTCTCAATGGGGTGGCGGCTATTTTCAAATTGGTGAAAACGGCAACGTCCATATTACCCCTGTTCCTGAAGATCCTAGCATTCGAATCGACTTTAATTCGGTAATTGAAGATATCCGCAAAGAAGGCGTACAGTTTCCTGTTGTTGTGCGCTTCCACGATATTCTGCGCTCGCAAGTTGCAGGCTTGAACAAAGCATTTAGAAGCTCCATCGAAGAAGCCGAATACCAAGGCCAGTACCAAGGTGTGTATCCGGTAAAAGTAAACCAAATGCGCGAAGTCGTTGAGGAAATTGTCGATGCGGGCAAGCCATTTAACTATGGCTTAGAAGCGGGGTCAAAAGCCGAGCTTCTGACTGTGCTTGCCATGAATACTAACGAAGAGTCTCTGACTATCCTAAATGGTTATAAAGACGACGAAGTTATGCGTCTTGCGCTGTTAGGAAGAAAGCTGGGTCGCCGCGTTGTGGTAGTAGTTGAAAAATACACCGAGCTTCTTCTTCTGGTAAAAATAGCCAAAGAGCTGGATATCGATCCTATCATTGGTGTGCGCTCAAAAATGACGGTGAAAGGTCGTGGTAAGTGGGAAAGCTCTGGTGGTGAACGTGCGAAATTTGGTTTAACCATTACTGAGATCATTAACGCAGCCCGCTACCTTGAAGAGCAAGGCATGGCGCACTGCTTAAAGCTGCTGCATTTCCATATTGGTAGCCAATTAACAGACATTCGTGCGGTTAAAGAAGCGGTAACCGAAGGCGCGCGTATTTACGCAGACCTTCACAAAATGGGCTTCGAGCTAGATTATGTTGATGTAGGAGGTGGCCTTGGTATCGATTACGACGGCAGTAATTCAACTAATGAATCGTCGCGTAACTACAGCATGCAAGAGTATGTTGCTGACGTTGTCTATGGCATGAAGGAAATGTGCGACCTTGAAGGCGTACCGCATCCGCATCTGGTTAGTGAAAGTGGACGTGCAATCACTGCGCATCACAGCTGCGTTATCACGGAAATTGTGGGCGAAATTAAGTCGAATGCGTCGCAAATGGATACATCAGCAAAAGCGGGTGAACACTTCTTCCTTAAGAATATGCGCGAACTTGCAGACACGTTTGATGAACAAACGAACATGCATGAAATTTACAACGATGCGTCGCAGTATAAAGAGCAAGCGCTAGATGCATTTAAATTACGCGTGTTGTCACTTGAAGAGCTGGGCAAAATCGAAACGCTGTACTGGCAAATTATGGGTCGCTTACAGCAGTGGTATCGCAACGAAGAATATGTTCCAGAAGAGCTTCAAGAGCTAGATTACAGTTTGTCGTCTCAGTACCTTTGTAATTTCTCTGTATTCCAGTCGGCTGCTGATACATGGGCCATCGACCAGCTGCTGCCGGTAGTGCCTCTTATTCGTATGAATGAAGAGCCAACGGTCAATTGCTCGCTAGTGGATATTACCTGTGATAGCGACGGTAAAATTGATCAGTTCACTATTGGCCGTGAAATTACTGACGTACTGCCAATGCACCCACTTAAGAAAGATGAGCCGTACTACATTGGTTTGTTCTTAACGGGCGCTTATCAAGACGTTATGGGCGACATGCACAACTTGTTTGGTCGCTTAAATGAAGTGCATATTTACAGCTATGACGACGATCCTGAAGACTTTTACATTGAAGAAGTGGTGAAGGGGTCATCGGTAGAAGATGTACTTAACGTTATGCAGTATAACCCGCGCGCAATGGCATCAGACGTAAAACGCATGATAGACAAGCAAGTGTGGGACGGAAAATTGAACCCTCGTGAAGGGGTTCGCTGGACTGATTTTTACGAAAACTGTTTGGCAGGTTATACCTATCTAAAACAGTAGCGTTTAATATCTGAATGAAAGTACCTAAAAGCCGATGCCGATATTACTTATCTGCGTCGGCTTTTTTCAAGTAACGCTTCCAAAACTCGGCTGTCGTTGAATTAATCATATTCGACTCTGCGTTCATCAGCATCACATAGCCAACTTTGTGTTCAGGCAAAAACGCCACGTCAGCGCGATAGCCTTTTACCCAACCCCCATGATAGTTAAGCTGTAATCCATTTAAGTCGTAAATACGCCAACCCAAACCATAGTGAGCATCGTCAATCATGCCGCGCCAACCTCTGCGGTAGGTTTCACGCTTCGTTTTCACGCGCTTTGTAGTGACATAGTCCACCATTTCATCGGATATGACCGTTGGGAACTCGCCTAGCAGCGCTTGCAGATAAATCGTCATATCTGAAATGCTAGCGTTAACGCCAGCAGCTGGAGAGAACCGGTAGTAGTTGCTTTCTACCTTTCCTTCGCGCCATTTATTTCTGGCGATAGCAATATGAGGTTGAGCCCATGATTCTGATGCAAGCAATCCGCCTTTTCCAACACTGGCTGTTTTCATACCTAGTGGTGCAAACAGGTTGGCCTGAAGCTGTCGTGAGTAAGAGGTATTATTGTTGCTGAAGTAGTATTCCAGCGCACCAAAGAGTGCATTTTGATAGGTATAGCATTCACCCGGCGCACACAGTGGTTCAAGCTCGCCCAGAGATTTAAGCACGCGCTCCAGCGAGTAGTCAGCTTCAATAAGGTTGTCGTAAGCGTTGGGCATAAAGCCACTAGATTGGCCAACGATATGTTGCAGTTGCAGCGCATTCATTCCTTTGCCTTTAAAAGGAATGTCGGGTAATAAGGTGGTTATCGGTGTTTCCCAGCTAAGCTGGTTTTTTTCTACAAGTTTAGCTGACAACAACGCAGTAAAGGTTTTTGAAACAGAAGCTAGCCTGAATACTGTGTTCTCTGTAACTTTCTCTCCGCCGCGTTTGCGGGTACTTCCATATACGTAAACCCTTGGCGCTTTGCCCTGTTCATAAAACACAAACGCATAACCAGGCACGTTGTATTTTGAGGCTTCCTTTTGAACGTAACTAGCATAGTCATCAAGCCAATCCGCAAAAGCGCTTTGTGTAATGACCATTAGCATCGCTATCAGCCAAATTTTAGACAGGCGCAGCTTGAAGGTGCGCAAAGAGTTCAGCATACAGTCAGCTCGTTAAGCCTGTGGTTTTCTGATACATCCATCAGGCGCTCATTATTATTATCGCATTATTATGCGTTTAGCTGCTCCAATGATCAAATGTCGCTAATTATGCTCACTATCTCTTCAATGATTTGATTTATTCTAGCGGTAAGCGAACCGTTGTAAGAATATGCAAGAAAGGAAGAGAAGTTCGACTAGCAAGATTTGTAATTATTGAGTTCTGATTTTGTCGCACCAACAGAGCCAATGCACGATACACTAGATAAAGGTGATAAACGACAGGTGGGAAGTGCATTCTAATGCCAGACAGTCTTTTTGTCTCAGACATGAGGGTTTCAGAAAACTCGACAACTGCTGAGTCAGTGCTTTCAAAAGCAAGGCTTAGCAGAGATCCGCGCTTTGACGGACGATTTTTTGTGGCGGTAAAAACAACCGGTATTTTCTGTAGGCCAATCTGTCCAGCGCGACTTCCTAAAGAAGAGAATGTGACTTACTTTCAACACGCCACACAGGCAATGGCACATGGTTATCGTCCATGTTTTCGCTGCAGGCCTGACAGTGCACCTCGTTCAGCGGCGTGGAAAGGCGTGGGCGCAACGATTAACCGAGCGTTGTCGCTGCTATCTGTTATTCCCATTGAACGCGTTGCGGATATTGCTATGCGGTTGGGTATTAGTGAGCGTTACCTAAATAAGTTGGTCGTCAATGCTGTGGGCATACCGCCTAAGCAGTTTCAAAATATGCAGCGCACTTTGTTTGCAAAGCAGCTTATTCAACAAACTCATTTATCTATGACAGATATCGCAATTACGGCAGGCTATCAATCACTGAGACAACTGCAGCGGGCCATAGAGCAATATTGCGCTACGTCTCCTACCCAGCTTAGAAAAAGAGAGCCGGTTCAACAAAAGGCTATCTCTTTATTTCTTTCATATCGGCCGCCGTACAATTGGCCCTATGTACGAGATTTCTTGGCAACTCGCGCTATTGAGGGCATGGAACGAGTAACGAACGAGAGCTATGAACGATACTTTTCATGCAATGAAAGTTTAGGCTTTTTTAAAGCCATTCACGACGAGGCGCGCCACGGATTCAAACTTCTCATCGACATGCCTGATTTAGGTCGTCTTCATACGATAATTGAAAACATAAAGCAGGTACTAGATCTTCACGCTGACCCGCTGTTAATTGAACAAAGCCTATTGCAGTCTGGGTTACCGCCGAGCAAGTTAACGCCTGGGCTACGCCTTCCCAGTGCATGGAGCGTATTTGAAAGTGGTTGTCGGGCTATTGTAGGCCAGCAAGTTAGTGTAAAAGCGGCTATTGGCCAGGTGACTTTACTGGTACATCAGCTGGGCGAAACGGTATCTGATGCGCTCCCGTCAAACGGTCTTGAATCTATAACGAATGAACGCTACAGCTTTCCCTCGCCTGAAAGTGTGGCCGAAAACAGTCTGGAATTCTTACGTATGCCACAGGCGAGGAAGGAAGCCGTGCGTCATTTTGCTCGTTTATTCATAAACGGTAACATGCCAAGCCATGAAGACATATTCGCCATTAAAGGCGTGGGCCCGTGGACGCTCGACTATTTAAAAATGCGGGGGGAGAGAAACCCTGATATTTACCTTGGCGGTGATTTAATCGTTCGTAAAATGGCGCAGCAGTACCCCATAGCGCCTGAAAAAGCGGCACCTTGGCGCAGTTATTTAACCCTTCAATTGTGGCAGTTAAGTAATCAGTAAAGAGAGTCGTTAGTATGAAATATACAGATTTCGTGAACAGCATACAGGGGCTTGTTAAAGTTGAAGCCACTGATAAAGGTATAACGGCTATCGAGTTCGTGAGTGCCGCTGAATCAGGTAATACGGCCAACGCAAAGCAGGGTGGCATAGGCAGAAAAACTGCAGCGCAAGAAAGCGTGCTAAGCAACGACTTTCATTCGCAAAAAAACGCCATCACCGAAGCAGCGTGCAGTCAGTTACAAGCATACTTTGACGGTACGTTACGCGAGTTTGACCTACCGCTTTGCCCTAAAGGTACGGCGTTTCAGAATCAGGTGTGGGATGCCTTGCAGCAAGTTAAATACGGCGAAACCGCTAGCTATTTAGACATCGCAAAAGCCATTGGCAACCCAAAAGCTGTCCGCGCCGTGGGTATGGCAAATGGTCGTAATCCTATTGCTATTGTCGTGCCTTGCCATCGTATAATCGGAAGTAATAAAACCCTAACGGGCTATGCAGGTGGTTTACCGCGTAAGCAGTATTTACTTAATTTAGAAGGAGCCCAAGGGGTGCTGGGGCTATAAAAGAATGGGTGATAAGAAAATGGTGATAAAAGAATGGCAATAAGAGACATTATCTCGCTGCTTGTGTTAGCCGGTATCTGGGGCGGTTCATTTATTTTCATGCGTGTTGCCGCACCAGAATTTGGCATTTATGTATTAGTAGCCATTCGTACCGTGCTTGCTACAGCGGTATTGCTACCATTGCTGCTAATACGAGGGTCGGTAAAAGACATAAAGCGCCACTGGTTGGCCATTGCGCTGGTGGGCATGGCTAACACGGCGGTGCCTTTCGTCCTGTTTAATTACAGCAGCCTGCATTTAGAGGCAGGGGTGAATGCCATTTTAAATGCCACGGCTCCCATGTTTGGCGCCATTGTCGCTTGGCTGTGGTTAGGTGACAAACTAACAAAGTCAGCAGTAGCGGGGCTTTTTGTAGGCTTTGTAGGCGTAACCGTTATTAGTCAGCAAAAGCTTGGCGAGGGCGATATTAGTTTTCTTCCTATTTTGACTGCATTATTGGCCACCACTGGCTACGGCATAGCGGCGTGTATGATGAAGAAATGGTTGCAGGGGGTTAAACCTTTGGTTGTCGCTACAGGTAGTCAGGCTATGGCCAGCGTGATGCTAGCACCATTCGCGCTTGCGACCTTGCCAGAAACAATGCCAAGCGTTAATGCATGGGTAAATGCGGTAGCGCTGGCTGTCGGTGGCACGGGCATAGCGTATATCTTGTATTTCAAACTCATAGCTGACATCGGCCCAGCCAAAGCCATTACTGTAGCTTACCTAGTACCACTATTTGGCATTATTTGGGGTGTACTGTTCTTGCAAGAGCACTTATCAATTCAAACCATTGTGGGTGGTTTAATGATTTTGTTCGGTGTGGCGTTAACCACAGGCGTTCTCAAAAGAAAACGCCTTAAGGTTAAACCTGCTTAAATTGAATCAAACTTGGGCTAGTCTATCAGCTGCATTCTTACTAAATTGCTGCCGTCGCGCTTGGCTTGATAAAGCGCGTCTTCCGCGTGCGCGGTTACTTCGTGCATAGCGCGCGGTGACGCGGTGTAAGATATACCAATAGACGCTGTAATAAGCAGTTCTGGTAACTCTTGTAGCGGCGGCAAGGTTGCGATGCCGTGACGAAGATTTTGTGCCATATCAAAAGCCACATGCGGGCCGGTATGTGGCAATAGAATAATGAATTCTGCACTGCTCCAGCGTCCCAATACATCCTGCTCGCGCAAGTGCTCAGCCAAGTAGGCCACAACTTTATCTAATAAGTCGTCGCCTGCGTTTCTGCCGTGAGCGTCGACAATGTCAGAAAACTCATCAATGCTAATCAGCATTACGCTTAGTGACTTATGTTCAGCCAGTAGCGTTTTGTAGATAAGCTGTAAATTCTCTTTTTCTGGAAGACGGTTAGTATGGCGAACAACCAGATCTGGCTGCATGTCTTTTCTAAAGTAATACAACAGATTGTAGATAAGCAAAAACAGCGAGAATACAACAACCAGTAGTGTTACAACGCTGAATATAAATGCTTGTGAAATTTCAGCCTGACGTTCTTCAAGTGGACTGAGTAAAAACACCGTCCAACCAAATTGATTAAGTTTTACTTCGGCAATAAGGTAATCATTCTGGTCGATCGTCACTAACTTATTGTTGAGTGCCTGCTCGTTCTGGATAGTAAGGGGAAGGCTGGCATACCAAGGCAATTCTGACAAATTGGTAAAATCAGAGTAAGACGCAATAAGATTAGGATCAGAAGACAGCATAATGTCGCCCTCACCATCTACAAACAAAAAGTCGTAGCCGTACTCTTGCTTATAGGTATCGAAGACCTCGATAAAACTGCGCAGACTCTTTCCAACACCAAAGAAGCCCAAGAAGCGGCCATTTTCATCGTGGATCTTTATATCAATATAGAAATGGGTGTCTTCCCATTTACCGATATCTGCCACGGCATCGGTAGGGTAGTCCTTGTACTTGAAATACCAGCTTACTTCCCCTTCAATCAGGTTAATTATGCTGCCATCAGAATTATATTGTTTTCTGTCTGCCTCGCTGGCAATAAAGAAAGACAACCCAAACTCGTTTTCAAGACGATCCAATGTTTTGAAAACAGCCTCTTGGTCAATCGTTTCTCCATCCATCAAGTCTACTAACTCGGTGGAATGCCCCAAAGCTTCTGAAATATGGAGTGGTTTTAAAAGTTGCTCCACAATAAGTGAGATTGCGGGCGAAAGTGACTGTTGTTGCGCGCGACTCTGCTCGGCAACAATCTTGGAAATACTAAAATGTACCAGTGTAACGATAGCGATAACCACTACCGCGAATAACACTAAAATGCTTCTATGCAGTGTTCTAAATGTGTTCACAGACTGCGCATGCTCCCTTGCCTGACTGAACTTTACCTATAATGGTAAGTATACCTGTTGCAATATTGAACTACTAGGTGACTATCATTAACTTTAGACTAAATAACAATGAAGGAAAACACCTAGTTTTCGCACTCTGCAAATAGCTTTTGATCACGAATGAACCGCTGACATATGCTATTTCCTTGGTTACACTATGCTCCGATTTTTCATTCTCTTTGCGAAATAAAGGAATTATATGGCTTTCTCAGTGGTTGTTTTAGCGGCGGGTAAAGGTACTCGTATGAAATCATCGTTGCCCAAGGTGTTACACAAAGTAGGTGGTGTACCTATGGTGCAGCGAATTATCAACACAGTAAAATCACTGGGTGCTGACAATATTCATTTGGTCTACGGTCATGGCGGCGACCAGCTTAAGGCAACGGTTGTTGAAGATAATCTAAACTGGTGCTTACAGGCCGAACAGTTAGGTACAGGCCACGCTGTTCAGCAAGCGGCACCTCATATTAAAGACAATGAAGACGTGCTTGTTCTGGTTGGCGACGCGCCACTTATTCGCGAAGAGACACTAAGTGCGTTAAAAGCTGTGAAGGAAAGCTGTGATTTAGCACTGCTCACTGTAAATCTAGACGACCCCACAGGCATGGGCCGTATTATTCGTGAGAATGACAACATTACCGCGATAGTTGAGCACAAAGACGCCACTGATGCCCAGCGTGAAATTAAAGAAATTAACACCGGTATGATGATGATGTCTGGCGTTGATCTTAAGCGCTGGTTGGGCGAGTTAAGCAATGATAACGCGCAAGGTGAGTATTACCTTACCGACGTTATTGCCATGGCAGCGACCGAAGGCAAGCGAATTCAGTCAGCACAGCCACAGTCTGCGGTAGAAGTGGAAGGCGTTAATAATCGTTTGCAGTTAGCTAACTTGGAGCGCGCGCTTCAGCGTCGCCAAGCCGAGGAGCTAATGACCAATGGCGTGACCTTACTGGATCCTGCTCGTTTTGACTTACGCGGCCAGCTTGAAACCGGTAACGACGTAATTATCGACGTTAACGTTATTGTTGAAGGTAAGGTGACACTTGGTAGCAACGTCAACATTGGTGCAAACTGTATTCTGCGCAACTGTACTATTGCCGATAACGCTGTAATTGAAGCTAATTCTATTGTTGAAGAAGCCTGTGTAGGTGAAGCCTGTACGGTCGGGCCTTTCGCTCGACTACGCCCTGGTGCAGTAATGCAGAAAAATGCCAAAGTGGGTAACTTCGTGGAAATGAAGAAGGCTATTTTAGGCGAGGGCGCCAAAGCGAATCACTTAATCTACCTAGGCGATGCAGAAGTGGGTGCCAAAGCGAACATTGGCGCAGGCACTATTACCTGTAACTACGACGGTGTGAACAAGTCCAAAACCGTCATCGGCGAAAATGCCTTTATCGGCTCAAACTCGTCGCTTGTCGCGCCTGTAAACATTGGCAAAGGGGCTACTGTAGGTGCTGGTTCCGTGATCACGTCAACCGTAGACGAAGACGCGCTAGCCGTTGCCCGCGGTAAGCAGCGCAATATTCCAAATTGGCCGCGCCCGACCAAAAAATAAAGACGTACCCTTATTAAAGCTCGCTAACGGGTTACATGATGAGATAGGGCTGGCAAACACAAATAGTGATTAGCTAGCCCAGTTTCTTCTTCAGTCCCATCAAACTATCACCCAGTCAGAAAGATGACAAAATCAGAGGGCTTAAATTAACGTCTACTGTGTCGCTGTAAACACAACTCATTCAGCTATCTGTCTTCTAAATAATGAACTATCTATGGTTTCCCCTATCTATCATTACTGATAGTGTGTGTTTACTTACCTCTTAATTCTCGTTACACAAGGATATGCGATGATATCTACACTTCTGGTTGGCTTTGGATTTTCCGCCACAACCTTTCATTTGCCATTTCTAAATTATCTACCGCAGTTCTCTGTCGATGTGGTTATCTCTTCAAAACCTGATGTGGTTAACGCAGTTTTACCCCATGCTGAAGTGTATGGCTCGTTGGAAGAAGCGCTTAAAATTCACGATGTAGATTTGGTGGTTATTACAACCCCAAATCACCTTCATGGGCCACAGGCGAAACTGGCATTAGAGCACAGCTGTCACGTATTGGTAGAAAAGCCATTTACATTAGATAGTGAAGAAGCAGAAGCTTTAGTAGAGCTTGCACATTCTCAAAATAAACAGCTTTGTGTTTATCACAACAGACGTTTTGATGGCGATTTTCTTACGATTAAGCAGCTAATTAACGATGAAAAACTTGGCGACATTAAACGTTTGGAAAGCCGCTTCGATCGATTTCGCCCAGTACCACGAGACAGGTGGCGTGAAAATGCAGGGCCAGGAAGCGGTATCTTCTGGGATTTAGGTCCCCACTTAATCGACCAAGCGCTACAGCTTTTCGGCGAGCCGGAAGAAGTGTCGGCAAACATACAGGCCTTGCGTGAAAATGGACAGTCAGATGACACGTTCGATGTAACACTTCACTATGTTGATAAAGTTGTAAAGCTAGGTAGTTCAGCTTTTCAGGCAGGAGCAACATTGCGCTACGACTTGCAAGGCACAAAAGGCAGCTTTCGAAAGTTCTATTTAGATCCGCAAGAAGATCAATTGCGTGCAGAGCTATCCTTTGATGATGAACACTGGGCGATTACAAAAGATAACGAGCATGGCGTGCTAGCTGTGGTCAATGAAAGCGGCCAGCTAGTTGAAGAGACGGTGACAACATTGAAGGGTGAATATCTCACGTTTTTCAATCGCCTTGCTCACGCTATTGAAGACGGTAAATTCTCGCCGGCTGACGCGAGTACGGTCGTACCTGTTATCAAAGTCATTGAGCTAGCCATAAAAGCGAGTGCTCAAAAGAAATCGCTGGCGTTTAATTAAACAATTACCTTGATCGTCGTTTCAATTTAACTTACGATGCTTTCACTTTAAAACTAATAACTTTCGTTTTGAAAGTTATGATTGAATGTTGAAGGTGTGTTTGCGGACTGTTTTGCAGACTTTTCATGGCTTGTTCTCAATTGGAACAACGCGTACAGGAAGGTTTAGCGAGAAGGCGGCAAGAGCATGAGGTTATATTGAAAAGTAGTAAATCGGTTGAACAGCGCCGCCAGCAGATAGTGGCGTGGGTGAAAGAGCATGGTCAATCTCAAGTTGAAGATTTGGCCGTGCGTTTTGCTACGTCTGAAGTCACCATTAGAAAAGATCTCGCAGCCCTTTCGCAGCAAGGTTTACTGATTCGACAGTTTGGTGGCGCAGTGCCTGTACCATCATCTACCAACTCAAATGCTGGGCCATCTCAGTTTATTACCAGTGACCCTTTCGCGAATTCAACTACTAGCCCAGCAATTAACGCTATAGGCCAACTTGCAGCGAGCTTGGTCAAACCGGGCAATAAGCTCGTTATAGACTGCGGGTCTACCACCGCATCCATCTTACCCCATTTATCACATGCCGATGATTTAGTGGTAATGACCAACACATTATCAACCGCCAATTACCTTACCCAAAGTGAAAAAGAGCCGACGGTGTTAATGGTAGGGGGCACATGGGATGCCCAATCTCAGTCGTTTCAAGGCGCTATGGCTGAACAGTTGGTTAGTGCCTATAGTTTTGACATTGCGTTTATTGGTGCCGCGGGCATAGATGTCAACAGAGGCACCACCACCTTTAACGAGCTTATTGGTGTAACCCGCGCCATGGCTGTGGCGGCTAGTAAGGTGGTTATAGTAGCCAGCTCAAAGAAATTAACGCATAAAATGCCTAACCTAGAGCTAAGCTGGAAAAACATTTCTGTTTTGATCACTGATGAAGGCATTTGTAAACAAGACAAACTTAATATTGAAAATCAGGGCGTGACAGTACTTATTGCAGCGCCGAGTGGAGAATAATTATGTGTGGAATAGTTGGCGCTGTAGCTGAGCGTAACGTGGTTGAAATCCTATTAGAAGGTTTAAAAAGACTGGAGTATCGCGGCTATGATTCAGCTGGCGTAGCGCTATTGCAAGGCGACGGCACGCTTACGCGTATTCGCCGTACAGGCAAAGTACAAGAGCTTGCTGATGCGGTGGCAGAAGGTGAAGCTTTGGGTACAACTGGAATTGCTCATACCCGTTGGGCAACGCACGGTGGTGTGACTGAAGCGAATGCGCACCCACACTTTTCAACTGAACGTGTAGCTGTTGTTCACAATGGTATTATTGAAAACTACGTTAACTTAAAAGCACAGTTAAAAGAGCAGGGCTATACCTTTACCAGCGACACCGACACAGAAACTATTGCTCACACCGTACACGAAGAGCTTAAGTCAGGTAAGACTTTACTAGACGCTGTGCAAAGTGCCGTTAAAACCTTCCACGGTGCGTATGGCACCGTCATCATGGATAAAGAAGATCCTAGTCGCGTAGTGGTTGCACGTTCGGGCAGCCCGCTTGTAATTGGTTTGGGGCTTGGCGAAAACTTCATTGCGTCAGATCAAATGGCATTATTGCCAGTGACACGCCGCTTTATCTTTTTAGAAGAAGGCGATGTGGCAGAGATTACTCGTCGCGACGTTAAAATCTTCGATAAAGACGGCAATGCCGTTGAACGCGAAGTGATTGAGTCGAATATCGAGCACGACGCGGGTGACAAAGCGGGTTACCGCCACTACATGCTTAAGGAAATTCACGAGCAGCCAACCGTTGTTCGTAATGCGCTTAAAGATCGTATTGACGAAAACGGACTTACTGCTGACATATTTGGTAAAGGTGCTGACGAGATATTCAAAAAAGTACAGCATGTACAAATTATTGCCTGTGGTACCAGCTACCATGCGGGTATGACGGCGCGCTATTGGCTAGAACAATATGCAAATGTGTCGTGCAACGTAGAAATTGCATCAGAATTCCGTTACCGCAAGTCAGTAGTGCACCCAAACAGCCTGCTTATTACTATCTCTCAATCAGGTGAGACAGCCGATACGTTAGCTGCCCTTCGCTTAGCAAAAGAGCTGGGCTATATGTCTAGTTTGACTATCTGTAACGTTCAGGGTTCGTCATTAGTACGCGAGTCAGACCTTGCATTTATGACCCGCGCTGGCGCGGAAATTGGCGTTGCGTCTACCAAAGCTTTCACTACTCAGCTCACTGCGTTCTTAATGCTTACCCTAGCACTGGGCAAAGAAAACGGCATGACAGACGCTGACAGCAAAGCTATTGTCTCTGCGCTTCATAGTCTACCTGCAAAGCTTGAAGAGACCTTAGCGATAACTGGTGGCATTGAAGATTTAGCTGAAGAATTTGCAGATAAGAACCACAGCTTGTTCCTAGGTCGTGGCGATCAATACCCTATTGCCATGGAAGGAGCGCTTAAGCTTAAAGAGATTTCTTATATTCATGCGGAAGCGTATGCGTCTGGGGAATTGAAACACGGCCCACTTGCGCTTATTGATGACGAAATGCCCGTTATTGTGGTTGCACCTAACAACGAACTCCTCGAGAAGCTAAAGTCGAACGTTGAAGAAGTACGTGCCCGTGGCGGCATCATGTATGTATTTGCGGATAAAGATGCGGCGTTTGAAGGTGATGAAACCATGCGCGTTATCAACGTACCGCACTGCGACGAACCAATCGCACCTATCATTTATACCTTGCCACTACAACTTTTGAGCTACTACGTAGCGCTAATTAAGGGCACCGACGTTGACCAGCCGCGTAACTTGGCGAAGTCGGTTACGGTGGAATAAAGCACACTGCTGAAGCACTTATTCGTGCTCACAAACAAAGCCTGCGGCTGACAAAAGCGCAGGCTTTTTTGTTTTCAATAGGCGATTATTGGCTGCTAATTAAGTGGCTTTCCTGCAAGTCCATGACTCACTATTATTTCACTTCTCTTTCCACCACTCTCACTTTATCGATAAACCTTCTCCATCCGTCTTACTTTGTTAGGTAAGGCAGTTGTAAAACGAGGAGTAAGGTCATAACTATAAGTCATAACAGGTTTCAACATTGCGAGGCAATATGGCTATCCCATACTCACTGCTAGATTTAGCGCCAATATCTGAAGGTTTTGGCGTAAAAGACGCGTTAAACAATTCAAAGTTAATGGCTGTGGAAGCTGAGCGCTGCGGCTATGAACGTGTGTGGTTAGCCGAGCATCACGGCATGCGTGGTGTTGCCAGTTCTGCCACCTCAGTAGTGTTAACGCACATTGCTAATGCTACCTCGACTATTAAAGTGGGTGCGGGCGGTATTATGCTGCCAAACCATGCACCTTTGGTCATTGCTGAACAGTTTGGCACCTTGGCTGAATTATTTCCCAATCGCATAGAGCTTGGACTCGGTCGTGCACCAGGCACTGATATGGCAACCGCACGCGCGCTTCGTCGCAATTTGCAAAGCGATGTAGACAGTTACCCAGAAGATATTCAAGAACTTCAGCACTACTTGGGTACACCGCAAGACGGGCAGCCAATTGTCGCAGTACCTGGGGCAAATACTCATGTCCCACTGTGGTTGCTTGGCTCTAGCTTATACAGTGCCCAAGTGGCGGCAAAAATGGGGCTGCCATATTCGTTCGCCTCGCATTTTGCGCCCGATGCGCTGTTCGATGCGCTTCATGTGTACCGCAATATGTTCAAATCGTCGCCTCAGTTATCAGCGCCAAAAGCGATGGCTGGTGTGATGGTGGTGATTGCTGAAACCGATGAAGAGGCTGAACTCCTATTCACGTCAGTGAAGCAGCAATTTATGAACATGCGACGTGGTCTTAATCGGCCTTTCGCTAAGCCTATGCCTAACTTTGACGAATATTGTACGGCGACTGACGAAGCAATGTTATCGAATGTATTGAGGTATGCGTTGGTAGGTTCGAAAGAGACGGTGCAAAACAAGCTAGCTCAGTTTGTTGAAGCGACGGATGTTGATGAAATTATCGTGTCGATGCCGATTTACGATATAGAAGCGCGCCTGTTTAGTGTTAACGCATTTGCGGAAATCGCATCTTAGTTTTAAGAAAGCTATTCCCAGTATTGAATATTTGGTTATAACTTCCACTATGAATGACCTTCGAATAACTTTATGATACGTCTATATGTGCGTATTTTCAGTTAGTTGTGTTAGGTTCACAGTCATGACAAAGGTCTGGTTTTCCCTTCTTTTAGCTTTATCATCTTTGATGTGGGGCGCTAGTGCTGCTTTTGCGAAAGAAACCCTGGACCTAATTGTTCTTGAAACACTGCCTGTTCCAATTGTCGCTGATTCGCGGGCCGAGTTCGAAAAGGAACTTGCGCGGATTATGCCCGATCACGAGATTAACGTAACATCGTATAACGCCGAAGGCTCTGAAGTTCGTGCTAAGGAGATACTTACCGAGCTTGCACAAAACCCAGCGCCTGACCTTATTGTATCGGTGGCGACCCTTGCCACCAGAGCGCTGAATGCGTCTGAAGCGTTTGTTGATGTACCTAAGCTGTTTATGGCGGTCTCAGCACCGGTTGAAGAAGGAATAGTTTCTGCTATTGGTGCGGTTAGTGAACGCAACATGACGGGCGAGTCACACGTGCTAGACGCAAAGGTAAAGCTAGATATGTTAGAGGGCGTGCTCAGAGCGTCTAAGCCCTCATCGCTTTTTACCATCGGTCTAGTCCATTCTACATACCCATCGTCAAGTAACTTGGTTAATCAACTTCTGGCACTGAATGGTGACTACGAGAACATAAATCTTGTTGCTGTTAGTACACCGTATATAGAAGGAGATGATGGACTGGTTGAAATGACTGACAGCATCATCAACAGCTTGCAGCAAAAAACAAACGAGCTGGATGGTTACTGGCTTTCATCTGGGCCGCTCGCGGAATCGAATGGCTTAGTAACAAAGGTAAAAGAAGCTACGGGACTGCTTCCTTTATTTGCAGAAAGCATTTCCTCTGTGAAAGAAGGTGCGCTTCTTGGCGTAGTATCTGAGCCAGCGAGTATTGGCAAATCAGCTGCAAGAAAAGCCAAGCTAATTCTTGAGAAAAAATCGGCGAGGGACATTCCCGTTGATAAAATGGATACGTACACTGTAGCGGTAAATGTGTCTACAGCAATCAAACTGCAGTTACCCATTCCTTCAAATTACTTGAAGCTGTCGAAAAAACATGTGTATCAATAAGGCCTAATTAGAAGTAAGTATGCGGATTAAATCGAAACTGCTGGTTATCTACATTCCAATTTTATTAATTGGTATGGCACTTACAGGGTATTGGGCTTATTTGACGGCGTACGATTCAGTACGCGAAAGAGAATATCAGCTCCTCACTCAGACGCTTACATTAAACGTTTTAGAGATCATTGACGAAAGACGTGAACTGCTTATTGAGTCGGGCCTAGAGAATGTGCCTGTGTTTCGCGAGGCCTATCAAAAGGAAGTGTTTGAAGAGCTAAAGTCGTTGCAGCAAGCCACCGACCGCCACTTTGCGATCAGTGACAAGAGTGCTGATACTGTGGTGTTTAGTACGATGGAGCACACTGTGGTTCCTAATGTCGAAGATGCGACAATCGCAACCATTGCCAGTCGTAAGGTCGCCTTTGGTGAGTCGAATATTAACGATGCTGACGTGTTATTTGCGTGTGCGGAATTTGCGCCATGGAATTGGAAAGTTACCGTATTGCAGCCTGCTGACGCACTGCAATCTTCCCTATCTACTATTGCGTGGCTAACGTCATTAGTGACGCTATTTGCTGTCGTTATTGTCAGTTTGCTTATGGGAAGAGTCACACAGGTGTTTGTTGTTTCTCCTATCGAAAAAATAAAATCAGCAGCAAGTCGCATTGCGGTTGACCATAAGAAGGTCAGTATAGGCTTACAGCAGAACGACGAGTTAGGTAGTTTAGCGCGAGACGTTGAGGCAATGTCTGGTGAAATAGAGCAATACGTTGCTCAAGCTCAGCAAGCAAACCGCGCAAAAACGGATTTTCTTGCGGTAATGAGTCACGAAATTCGCACCCCACTGAACGGTATTCAGGGATTAGCAACGCTACTTCTTGATACGCAACTGTCGGATAAGCAGCATCAGTATGCCAGTGATTTGAAATCATCGGCGTCTATTCTAGCGACCGTTATCAACGATGTTCTGGATCTCTCAAAAATTGAATCAGGTATGTCAGAGGTTGACGTTACAGAGTTCGATCTTGACGCAATGCTGAATGACCTTATTACGCTACTGGGTACCAATGCTAGCGCCAATAGTACGCGTTTGGTTTACAAAAGTAAGAACATGGAATCGGTGGCAGTAACCAGTGATATTACGAAGTTACGCCAGATAATCATTAACTTGGTGAGTAATGCAATTAAGTTTACTCATAAGGGCACTGTGACTATTTCCGCCAAACTCAAACAGCCTTCACAGGATACCGTGAGCGAGAACCATTTGGTAATTGCGGTTAAAGATACCGGTATTGGTATTGAGCCAGACAGGCTCGAGCATATTTTTGATAAGTTTACGCAGTCCGATTCATCAATTACGCGTAAATACGGTGGCACTGGGCTAGGTCTTGCTATTGCAAAGCAGCTTGCACAAATATTAGGTGGTGATATTAAGGTGGTGAGCAAAGTAGGTGAAGGTTCATGTTTTACCGTTACCGCCAACGTGCAGAGTCGTCGCAGGGTGGAGTCGTCGGCCGATTCAGATTCCGCGCGACAAGCAGAGCGCGCTAGCTTACCAGAAGGTATTAAAGTTCTGTTGGCTGAAGATAATGCCATTAATGCTGTGGTAGCACAGGCACTCTTTGAACAGCTGAAATGTGATGTTGAGCACGTTGATAATGGATTGAAAGCCGCTGCACGAGTTGAAGAGGGCGGTATAGATGTTGTTTTCATGGATGTGCACATGCCAGTGATGGACGGCATTGAAGCGACAAAACGCATTCGAAAGCTTGATGGAGAGCTTAGCAAAACCCCAGTTATCGGGCTTACCGCCGAAGCATTCAAAGAGCGTCACGTGTCATTTAAAGAAGCGGGGATGGACGACATCGTTACCAAACCTGTCACCGTTGAGGCACTGCAAGAAAGTTTGTCAAAACTGGCGCTTAATCAAGAAGTCACTGATAATAGTTAACGAGATATAGCTTCAGTAATTTGAAGTTGTAAGAGCCCGTGGGGGATTTCAACATGGGCTAATATATAGATGCTTTAACAGTAACTTATTGCTTAAGGTGGCGTGTGCAAATCAATAAAACCCGCGAGCTACTTCGGCTGAGAATTGCGCTGATCATTGGTACTGTACTTGTGCTTGCCTTTATGGCTGCTGACTTGATGCTACTACCAAGCAACATGTACGAGTTGTACATATTCGATCGCTTACTTCTTCAATTCCCTATTATACTCGTCGTTGTTGTACTCTCCTTCTGGCGCAGATTCATACAGCTTCGAGCCAATATTTTCGCAGGGTTACTTATTGCGCTTTCTTACAGTAACTACTGGTTAATATGGGTTTGCTGGGAAGAGCATAGCTTCATTTTCCCCTACGAGGGCACCATTTTATATGCTTTCTTCTGTGTGTTTGCGCTGGGCATTGCCTTTAAATTAGCGCTAGCAGCCAACGTCATCAATATTCTGGGTTTCTTGGGGTTAATGTGGGTTGCGCCGGTTTATGGTGACAGAGTTCCAATCTCAATGGCATTTGTATCTGGGTCTTTGTTTATTTGTGTCTATGCCCGTTATCGGTTAGATCGCAGCGTACGCATGTTAAAAGAAACCAATGACAGGCTACTTAAACTTAGCAAATTTGACCCCTTATCTGATTTATTGAATCGGCGTGCGTTACGAGAGCAGAGTGAAAAACTGTTGGCGTTGAGTAAGCGTCATAAAGTGTCGATGGCTGTGATGATGCTCGACTTAGATGATTTTAAAAAATATAACGACTGTTTTGGTCATCAGCAGGGTGATGAAGCCATAAAAATACAAGCCCGCATTATGAAGCAGGTCTTTAAGCGAGAGACAGACATATTAGGTCGGTACGGTGGCGAAGAGTTTATCGTTGTATTGAGCGACATTCAGAAAGAACAAGTTGAGAAGCACTGTGATGCACTTTTGAATAAGTGGACAGAAGCAGCATTAGAACATGCACAAGATGCAAAGCATCCTTTAATGAGTTGTTCCATTGGTGTGGTGTTTGCCAAGTCGGCCGAGAATATGTCAATTGATTACCTTATTGACGAAGCAGATAAAGCACTTTACGAAGCAAAAGAAAAAGGCAAAGCCCAGTTTGTATTAAATCAGGCGCAGTGCTTAGAATAACACTGCGCTTTTTCACGATTGGCTTACAGCTTCACAATCATCTTGCCGGTGTTCTTGCCTTCAAACAGCATATTTAGGCCCATCTCGGCGTTCTCTAAGCCTTCCACAGTGTGTGCACGGTACTTGATTTTACCTTGTTGGACATAAGGCGAAAGCTTTTGCAGTAGTTGTGGAATTTCACCCCAGTGATCAGGCATAGCAAAACCGCGAATGTTAATTCGCTTTTTAATCAGCGGGATCCAGTTCGGGCCCGGTGACGGCTTTTCAGACTGGTAATCGGCAATCATTCCACATACCACAATTCGGCCATGGGCATTCATTCTGTTAAAAATGTGCTGCTGAATAGGACCGCCCGTATTTTCAAAGAAGACGTCTATTTTATTTGGTGTTAGTTCGGCTAACTTTTCTTCTAAATTGTCGGTTTTGTAGTTTATAGCCCCATCAAACCCAAGCTCGTTAACTATCCAATCGGCTTTATCTTCGCTTCCTACTACGCCAATTACACGCAGGCCGTCTGCTTTAGCAAGCTGACCTACAATTGAGCCTACAGAACCTGCTGCGCCCGTAACAATAAGTGTCTCACCTTCTTTGGGCTCGCCAAAGTTATATAAACCTGTTGTGGCCGTTAGGCCTGGTAGTGCAAAAACACAAAGGGCCATTTCCTCAGTAATGCCAGGCTGAAGTTTGTTAAAACCAGAACCGTCGCTGAGCACATATTCACTCCAGCCAGTCATTCCCATAACTTTGTCGCCAACCGAAAAATTAGGGTTGTTAGACTCAACCACTTCGCCCACACCGCTTGAGCGCATTACATCGCCAAGCTTCACAGGTGGAATATAGCTCTCTCTGTCTTCACTCATCCAACCTAACATCGCAGGGTCTAAAGACATGTGAGTTTGCTTTATCAAAATTTGACCGTCTTTAGGCGTGGGAATTTCGAGCTCTTTGCTTTCAAATAAATGTGGCCCAATTTTTCTGTCATGGGGGCGATTAACGAGTGTAATAGCTTTGTATGTTGACATGGTGTCCTCCTGTTACAAGCACAAATGGTCGACGTTTTATCGAATGTAAAAGTGCATCGCTAAACACGGTTACATCTGCGCTGTTTAAAATAGGGTGGGGGTTATAGACATAAACACAACCTATTTATAAATTTGAGTGAAACCTTTTTGCATTTCCAATAGGTGTTAGTGATAGTTAATTAAAATGGTGTTAACAATATTGAGATCTTTAGTTAACTCTGTTTTATCAAGGTTGCTTATAAATACGTCGAAGTTGTAGCCATAATTGTAAAAAATGCGATAAAAGTGCGTAAATGGCGTTTACTTGCATTGAACAAAAGTACTCAGATCCGTAGAATGCCCGATGCAATTTTCCCCTTTTACAATGAGTATCTTATGAAGCAACAGTTTTCTTTACGTGCCTCAGTTTGCTTAGCGCTTGCTACCTTAGCCTCTTCTTCTGCGCTGGCAGCTGGTTTCCAAGTTAATGAACACAGTGCAAACGGTCTAGGCCGTGCCATGGCTGGTCAAGCGGCTAAGCCAGAGAATGCCTCCATTTTAGCAACTAACCCTGCAGCGATTGGTGTATTTAAAGAAGCTGAGTTCAGTGCATCAGTAAGCTTTATCGATCCGAACGTAGATATCGATGGTGTTGTTAGCTATGCGTTAGGCGAAGCCCCAGTTGGCCAACCTATGCCAGCAGCAGAAGACAACATTGCAGATACTGCTTTTGTTCCAGGATTCTTTTATGTAAGCCCAATTAATGAAAAGCTATCTGCTGGTGTAGGTGTATTCACAACCTACGGTCTTCGTTCAGATTACTCTGATGATTTTGGTGCGCTGCATTTTGCTGACACAGCTGAAGTAAAAACGGTTACCCTAAACCCTGCTGTATCTTATAAAGTGAATAAGCAGCTTATGGTAGGTTTTGGTTTAAACATCACTTACGCTGAAGCTGAAATTGGTTCTGGTGTATCAAACACGCTAGCGGGCACTGTTGCAGGCCTAGCGCCAACAGCAGAAGCATTAGGTATTACATTGCCTACGCTTACTCCTGGCAATTCACTGTTTAGCATGGAAGGTGACGATTGGGGCTATGGTTGGAACGCTGGTATTTTCTGGCAACCAACTGATATGACTAATGTTGCGCTTTCATACCGTGCAGAAACGAAACTAGAACTTGAAGGCGCGGTATCTTCAGAGACGCCAGTGTTTCCTATCAACTTAAACCAGCCTGGTAGTCTAGATTTGAACCTTGCTGCGATTACAGAGCTAGCGATTGATCAAAAAATTGACAATCAGTGGTCTGTACAAGCAAGTGTTACTTTCACTGACTGGAGTACGTTTGAGAAGCTTGAAGCTAACCTAGAAGACGGCATCGATTTCCTAATTAAAGAAGAGAATTTCGACGACTCATGGCGTGCAGCGCTTGGTGTAACTTACATCCTAAACGATGAAATTACCCTTCGTGCTGGCTATGCTTATGATGACGGTGTGGTATCGGTAGAAAACCGCTCACTAAGTATCCCAGATACAGACCGTCATTGGTTCTCTGGTGGTATGACTTACACGGTTAGCGAAGATACATCAATAGACGTGGCTTACGTATTCATAGATGGCCGTGAAGCGAATATCGACAAAGATAGAACGATTCTAAGCAATGTTCTTCCTGGTACTGACTTTACCACTAACTTCTCAGGCACACAGTCAGCTACTGCGCACATTCTAAGTGTTCAAATGAACACTCGTTTCTAATTTCAAAGAAGCCAAGTTAAATAAGAAAGGCAGCGTATTTACGCTGCCTTTTTGGTAATGACCTATGCACACTGGTATAACGTCGCATTTTTTATGTGCGATGGGGTTCTTGTGCGCTGTTTAACGACTAAATTTGCGCAAATAAATCTTGAAGACATGTAATTGCTGCGCCGATTTTTGCAGGCATTAGCTCCCTTTTCGGTGTAACCGCATAAACCGTATAATCTGGTAACTCCCAGTCAGTGAAGAGCTGCTTCATTTCACCAAACTTTAATAGATGTCTCACTTCTGGTTCGGGAAGAACCGCATAGCCAACACTATCTTGAGTAAGTTTAATCAATGTCTGCATTGAGTTGACATCAATGCGTTGTGTATCCAATTCATACTCGCCTTCGCTTTCGTGCTTCATGACGTATTCTTCAATATGTCTGTGAGCAATGTATGTATGCGCGTTAAGCGCTTCAGGCGAAGTCAGAGTTTCGTTTGCAAGTGGATGGTCTGCAGAGACACATAAAATGCGCTTCCAGGTCGCGAGTACCAAACTGCTGAAATTTGTATCTGATACTGGGGCGAAGCAAAGAACAAGATCGGCACTGGAAGCGATAATGTCTTTAGGCTCGTCAGTTACGGTTAAAGAAATAGTTATTTTAGGAAATTCTTCACAAAGCTTTTTCAGTGGCTCGCTTAACAGTCCTCCGCCAAAACCCTCCGGCGCGATGATGTTTATTTTACCTGTGGGATCATCCTGCAGACTTTCAATTTTTTGCTGGGCAAGTTCTGCGTTTTGTAGCATTTGCTTACTGGTTTCGTAATAGATGCGCCCTGCTTCCGTTAGGCTCAAACTTCGGGTATTTCGGTTAAAAAGGCTAAGGCCGATATCGTGTTCTAGCTTTCTTAACTGCTGACTAATAGCAGAGACAGTCATGTGCAGCTCTCTCGCAGCTACACTCATGCTGCCGCTATCGGTTACTGCAACAAAAACCTGAAGAGAGCGAAGTAATTTAGTATTCATGGCGCTTAGTTAATCCTTTTTATTGGCCGCAGTATTTTGACTGTTCATTTGTAGCAAATTAACGACGGAAATAGTCGAATTCTACCGTATTTTAACGTTGATGAACGCTTTTGAAGCAGGTCTTTACGCAATGCTTACATTGGAAAGTTATGCATTCTCTTCGCATTTGTAGCTAAAATTAATTTTGGAGCTCGCCTTGTTTTAAAGATGTTTTCTTTATGTTTTTAAATGGTAAATTATTGAAATCCAGCGTTTCTTTGCCCGGTTAAAGTGCTAGTTTAACTATTCACTAACTATGCAGCTGAGAATCGCGAATGAAACAGTTTACTTTGATGATTATTGTTCTGCTCTCCACCTCGTGGATGGGCGGTTGTACTTCTACTAAAACGTCCGATGGCGCTTCATACGGGCCCGCCGCGTTCTCACAGCCTGCGTTTACTGCTGTTACCGTAGCCTACGCACCCGAAATGCAGGGTATCCTTAATCGTATTGAGCAAGATCCCAATGCATCCATTCACACAACCACAACCATCAAAGGCGTTACGTATCGCATAGGTACCTATCACGACGAGCCAATATTAATATTCGCTACTGGAATGAGCATTGCAAACGCTGCTATGACTATGCAGATGGCGTTGGATTACTTTCCGGTTAAGCAAGTGGTTTACATGGGGATTGCGGGAGCGGTTAACCCAAAATGGCAACCGGGTGACGTCATTGTTCCGGCGCGTTGGTACTACCATGATGAGAGTGTGTACACCAATGAAGATCCGAATGCTCCGGGGGAATACATACTGCCTGAATATTATGCAAAGTTCATTGAAGAGCAAGATGAACGCCGCGCTAAAGATCCTCACACACCAAAATATAAGCCCTTTCACTTCATTCATCCTGACGAAGTGCTTATTGTGAAAGAGGGGATGGATAAACCACAAGATACCGCCTATTTCAGCGCGACACCGCGTCTTTTAACTGCGGCGAAACAAGCTATGAGCACTATGCCAACGCAGCGCGTGCTTGGTGAGCGGGATGCCGAGCTCTTTGTAGGCGGAAATGGTATTACTGGGTCTGTCTTTATGGATAACCGCGAGTATAGAAAGTGGACAAGAGACGTGTTCAATGCCGAAGTAACTGAGATGGAGTCAGCCGCAATAGGTCAAGTATGTACCGTTAACGACGTTGACTGGATTATTGTTCGAGCTATTAGTGATTTGGCTGGCGGTCAAGAAGGCGTTAACGTAGAGAACAAGTACGACGATGAAGTGTCGCGAATTGGCGCTAACGTTCTGTTTTCTGTATTAGATACACTCGCTGAGGACGAGTAGTCGATAGTATGGCAAACATTGAGGCAACGTTGCTTCTTTGCATATGAATGTTAGTTTCAAAACTAAGCCAATCGCGACAGCCTAAAAATAAGTAGGCGGATAGAGAAGGTAAACAGTACGCGCTATCCGCCTTTCTTAGGTGCTTCTAACGCTATCAACTGAACGCCAGCGAGCAAGCTGTTGTCGATACGTGGCTAGCGGATGGTTCTGACCATATTTATGGTATTTGTCGCAAGTTTTACTTCAACCAGAAAAACAATGAGCGCACTGATTAGAAACATCATAGCCAGTATGAACAATACGATGACTGGTGTTTTTAAATCGACAACCCATAGCGACCCAGAAAACAGCGCCATAATGACGGTACACACCATCAGTCCAGCGGCGACACATAGCCCAATCGCCCAGTTAATCACTTTTACCCTGCGCCATAGCACCTTAATTTCTTTTTTTGAGCGATCGACAATATGCGGATCTGAAAGGGTATGAATCTGTCTTTCTGCCACCCTCACCCTGTCGGATATTCGGCCCAGCCGAGACGACATAACATTGAGGAAGCCCGCAATACCGGTAAGTAAAAATACGGGGGCAACAGCGAATTCGATAAGCTGTGAAAGACTAGGAATAAGTGTGTCCAATGGTTCCTCCAGCGAACAAAGTTTTATGTTCTTAATTCAGGCAAAGAGTGATTGACCCATTGCTGAATCTACTAACGTACTGCCAGTCTATATGCGTTAGATACACGTAAATTAGAAATAGTGTATAAAACTAAGACTTATGTTGTGACAGTAAAGTCTGCGAACTGCAAAGTCTACGCCAACGCTTAAATCAGAGATATGACGTAATGGTCAAAATGCCGCAACAGTTTAGCGAGTTTTAACCCATTCTTGCCTAAATTAACGATACACTAGCATCAGTTGCTAAAAAAACATTTTGTCATCATAAGGATAGATAATGCGCTTTGCCCCAAGCTTTCCTCTGTCGTTGCTAGCTGTGTCTCTGCTATCGCATGCAGCCATCGCTCAACAAACCAATGAAATAGAAAGAATTGAAACCACGTCTTCTCGTATACAGGGAAATATGAATGCTTCCGGTTATGCAGTGTCGTCTATTTCAGAAGAAACGCTTTCGCTGCTTTCATTTCAACATATCCAAGAGTCGCTGAATTACATTGCGGGTGCCGGCGTACAGCGGGGCAATGGGCAAGAGTATTTACCTGCCCTTCGTTCGCCAGTGTTAACCGGCGCTGGCGCGTGCGGCGGAATTTTAGCTGCAGAAGATGGTATTGCGTTGCGCGCAGCAGGTTTTTGCAATATTAACGAGCTGTTTGAAGCACACGGTGAAATTGCACAGCGTATTGACGTGATAAAAGGCCCTGCGTCAGCGCTTTATGGCTCTAATGCGATACATGGTGTGATTAATGTGATTACCCCTGACACAACCCAAGGCGACGGGGAGGTTAGCGTTGATTACGGGTCTTATGGGTTTCATCGCGTAAAGCTTAAAGAAGGGAAAGACTTTGGTCGCAGCGGCGTGGGTATTGCTGCCAGTGTTACCAGAGATACAGGATATCGAAATGAAGAGGGCGTTGACCAAGAGAAAGTCTCGCTTCGCCACAGGCTAGAGTGGGATAACTCGGTTATCACGAGCGGCCTTACCTATACCCATCTGGACCAAGAAACTGCCGGCTACATCGAAGGGTTTGAAAGCTACAAAAATACACAAATAGCCAAAAGCAACTCAAACCCCGAAGCGTTTCGAAAAGCAGAAAGTTTTAGGCTATGGAGCAAGTTCGATACAAGCTTTAGCGGTGGTCATGCACTGTCGATTACACCTTACTTACGCAACCAGGACATGCGTTTTAGAATGCATTTTCTTCCAGGCAAACCCCTTGAAACGAATGCCCAAAAAGGCGTTGGTGTGCTGTCTCAGTTCAATTACGTCTTCAATGACAACTTAAATACGGATATAGGGCTAGACGTAGAATACACCGAAGGTGAATTAACCCAGTCACAAGACAGCGCCACAGAAGGGTCAGCCTTTTTGGTTGAAACCATTCCTGCAGGTAAACACTATGATTATGATGTAGATGCCACGCTATTTGCGCCTTTCTTTACCTTTAATTGGCAAGCTGAGCATTGGGCTATTTCTGTCGGCGGGCGCTTTGAGTCTATGCAATACGACTACACCAACAATATGAATGTTGGTCGTGTACGCGAGGATGGCACACAGTGCGGTTTTGGCGGCTGCAGATATTCCAGACCAGCAGACAGCGAAAATGATTTTAATAACTTTAGTCCGAAGTTTTCACTTCGTTATCAACTTAATCCTCAAACACAGTTATTTGGCGGCATCGCAAGAGGCTATCGCGCGCCTCAGGCAACAGAGCTGTATCGTTTGCAGCGTGCACAGACTGTTACTGATCTTGACTCGGTAACGGCCGATAATATCGAGATGGGCGTTTCAGGTACACTATTTGACGGCAGCTATACGCTTAGCCTTTACAGCCTACAAAAAGATAATGTGATTTACCGCGACAGCGACTTTTTCAACGTAAGCAACGGCGAAACGTGGCATAGAGGCGTAGAACTTACTTTTGACCAACCGTTAAGCGATATACTGCACTTAGATTTTGCTGGTACATACGCAAGGCATACCTACGAGCACAGTCAGCTCTCAGGTGAACAAGACATTAAAGGTAATGATATTGATACTGCGCCAAAGCTTCAGTTTAACGCTCGTTTAAGCTTTGAGATGTCGAGCAAAGTACAAACGCAACTAGAGTGGCAGCATGTTTCGAGCTATTTCACCGACGCTGAAAATCTCAACGAGTACGAGGGGCATGACTTGGTACATGCGCGTGTACGCTACAGCGTGAACGAAGACGTTACATTGTATGCGCGGGTTAACAATGTATTTGATACGGACTACGCTGAACGCGCCGATTTTACTAGCTTCACAGGCCCTCGATATTTTCCTGGGCGGCCTCGAAACTTCATGATAACGGCATCGTTCACGTTATAGCTTCAAATAAGCAGCTGTAATAGATAATTATTAATCTTGAAAATACAGACTATTGCCGTGATTTGCTTGTACCGCAGCGGCATCAGGCGTAGTCTGTAGGCATCAGCATGGGTCTCAGTCACGCCATGTATAGCGCTTGGAAAGGTCAGGCGACATACGTGGAATGATTGTTAATAGGTATACCCATGCAAAAAATAGTAATTGTTGGTGGCGGTGCTGGTGGTCTTGAATTAGCCAGTCGCTTAAGCCGCACCCTCGGGAGAAAGAAACAAGCCGAAATTACCCTCGTCGATCGCAGTCGAACCCATATCTGGAAGCCGCTATTACACGAAGTGGCCGCCGGTGTAATTGATAAGCATTCAGACGGTGTGGACTACGCCATCCACGCTGCAGCTCACCACTACCGCTTTCAATTAGGTGAAATGTGCTCGCTTAACGCGCAAGCGCAAACCATAACCTTGTCGCCTTTAATCGATGAAGAAGGGACTCAGGTTTTGCCTGAACGCGAGATTCATTATGACCAGTTAGTGCTGGCGGTTGGCAGCGTGAGTAACGACTTTGGCACACCTGGCGTTGCTGAGCATTGCTACTTTCTTGACTCGTTAAAGCAAGCTGAACGTTTTCACAGAGCGCTTCTTAATCAACTAATCCGCATCAATCAGCAAGAAGATAAAGACGCCAGAATTGATGTCGCTATTGTCGGGGCAGGAGCAACAGGTACTGAGCTAGCCGCTCAACTTCACCATGTGGCGAATTTGTCCAAGGCGTACGGAATGCCAGACATGTCAGCTTCTCGTCTTAAGATTACGATCGTAGAAGCGGGAGAGCGTATATTGCCTGCGCTACCTGAGCGTATAGCAAACTCTGCAAGAAAAGCGCTGCATAAGTTGGGCGTAGACATTAAAGAGCAAACCATGGTGGCAGAAGCCGACGCGAAAGGGCTGATCACAAAAGACGGTGGTCGGATTGACGCTGATTTAATGGTGTGGGCTGCGGGGGTGAAAGCACCGGACTTCATAACAAAGCTTGCGCTTTTTGAAACGAACAGAGCTAATCAAATTCTTGTTGATAAGCAGCTTCGCAGTTCATCTCATAAGAATATTTGGGTGTTAGGCGATTGCTGTGGTTTCCAGCAGGAAAATGGGAAGTGGGTGCCGCCTCGAGCGCAGTCTGCCCACCAAATGGCGGATATTGTTGCGCATAATATAACGTCGCTATTTACTCAAAAAGACACGAAAGATTTTACTTACAAGGACTATGGATCCTTGGTTCACTTAAGTAAATACAGCACTGTTGGAAGCTTAATGGGCTCACTGTCAAACAGCAGTATGTTCATTGAAGGGCGTCTAGCTAAGTTGGTTTACGTTTCTTTGTATAATATGCACCAGTTTGCAGTACACGGAAAAATTAAAGGTGCTCTAAAGCTCCTTGTGAAGAAGTTAAGTCAGGCCATCAGCCCTAAGCTGAAGCTTCACTAACCACATGTAAAAAAAGCCCCATGTTTGGGGCTTTCTTAAATCATAAATTTAGTTCGCTGGGACTAAATGTAAATAGCTATTGTTTCACGCCTTCAACGTGAAGCTCTAATTCTACCGTTTGCGACGCTGGGCCTAAATCATAGTCGATGCCATAATCTTTAAGTGCAATCGTCGTTGTGCCCATAAAGCCTGCACGATAGCCGCCCCATGGGTCTTTGCCTTCGCCAATCTTTTTGGCTTCAATTGTAATAGGCTTTGTTACACCATGAAGCGTGAAGTCACCCATTACATCCATCATGCCATTGCCTTTATCGACAATTTTTGTGCTGACAAACTTCGCCTCTGGAAAGTCGTCAACGTTTAAGAAATCGTCGCTCTTAAGGTGCTTGTCACGCTCTGCGTGGTTTGAGTCGATACTGTCGGTATCGATAGTCACCATAATTTTTGCTGCACTAGGTGCTGCGTCGTCGTAACTAAAAGTACCTTTAAAATCGTTGAAGCGACCAGTAAGCCACGAGTAGCCCAAGTGTTGAATTTTAAAGTTGATAGACGCGTGGGCGCCTTTGCTATCAATCACATAATCTGCGGCGTTAGCGGTGCTTAAAGACAGCGCAGCGGCCAAGGCAAGTGTTAACTTCTTCATCATTTCTCCTTTTTCCTCAATATCATCGAAGCCGTAACATCTGCTTCAGTGTGTCATCGTTACTAATAAAGTGGTGTTTCAGCGCAGCCAGCGCGTGAATGATTGCTAATACAATCACTGACCACGCAATATAAAAATGGGCCTCTCCTGCAATGTCTTCTTGATTTTCAAAGAACTCGCCCATTGCAGGTACAGAAAACCAATTAAATACGTCGATGCTTCTTCCATCGGCCGTTGAAATTAAATAGCCGCTCGCGAATAGCATGATAATCAAGGTGTACAGAAGCCCATGACCTATGCGACTTAACCTTTTTTCTAACGGGGTGCCATGTGACGGCGGCCGTGAAGTAACAAAGCGCGTGACTAAGCGAATAACAGTGATGGCAAGCAAAATTAATCCAACACTCTTGTGCCAATGCGGTGCCGTCTTATACCAGTCGCTGTAATATGTGAGGTCGACCATCCACAGCCCTGAAGCAAACATGCCGACAATGGCAATGGCAGATATCCAATGCAAAATAACTATAGGTCTGGACCATCTTGATTTCATATCACTTCCGTTATTACTTACTTGCAATCAGGTTGTTTAGACCTTCAGTTAATGCGTTATCTCAAACGCTAAATGACCGCTGAAAAAACACCTCATGCATCAATTGAATCTAGTGTATTTCTAATTACGTTGGCTAAACATCACATTTAATGGGAGTGTTCGTTCTTGTTTTTAGAACGAATGTACAGAAAATAACCCACCAAACCTGAGTCGCGACACGGCTAGTTTTCTAAGACATGTCGTTTAATGGTCGATAAAATGCGCTAAACACCTCTATTAAACGCGCTAAATACTCTTATAGTTTAAATAGGCAGTAACAAAAGTGGCTGCTTTGCTTCAATGTTGTTTAGTTCAGTAGAGGTTGTACGCTTTGCGCGTTTCGTACGTTTTGTTGGCCGTTATTCTGCCAGCGTTATTTTCATCACTAGTATCCGTCTCCGTATTGGGAGAGGGAAGAAGTGTGCAAAATATTGCGGGGCAGTCGAACAGTGCAAATACGCTCTCAACCCTCATTAGCGAATGGGAAAGCTCCGCTTTTGAAGTATCTGACGACGACATTGATGATGGCATTTCGTTTGTCGACATCACCAGCGGCTTGGAAAAATACCGGTTTTCGGCTGGAAAAACGATTGATGCAAAAGCCTTTACTAGGCAGCGCGATAACATCATTCGAGGGCCACCTTCTTTCACTTAATCATTAAAAAACTGAATTTTTTATTTTTGATTAGGAGAAAGGTATGCACGCCTTAAATCTATATAAAACCGAAGCTATCGATACATTGGCATGGCCGGTTGTTGAAAACACTATTACTGTAAAATCATCTGCTATGGCGGTCTTCACTGACTTTAAGCAGCACTTACCACACGTTATTGATGCTCGAACTCCAGCAACGAAAATAGAGTCGATTATGCGTCAGTCTCATGTGCGTATGATGCTGGTGGTAAACAGTGAGAACCGTTTCATTGGTATTGTGACCAGTCACGATGTCGGTGAACAGCAAATCATTCAGCGTGTGAGCGAGCTTAAGATTAAGCGAGAAGAGCTCACTGTTCATGATTTCATGCGTCCTAAAACCTCGCTCATGTCGTTTGATTTCAGTGAGCTAATACGTTCATCAGTGGGCGACGTGATAGAAACACTCAAAGACTACGGGCAGCACCATTGCCTTGTCATGGACAGAGACAGCCATGAAATTCGTGGCGTAATCAGCGTGAGTGACATTGCTAGAGAGCTGCGTTTGCCGCTTGATATACAGGGCCGCCCTACGTTTGCTGAGCTGATCAACATTCTTGCCGCTTAATTTTCAATTTTCTCAATACTGAACCATACTTTGACTACGTGTTGTTTCAAAACAACTCGTAGTCAAAGGCATATATCGCCTTAACGGTATTTGCTAGCTTAATATTTTATCGAAGTAGTTAGGTGGTTATATGCAGTATGCTCATGGTGAATTTATTATTACACGCTGTGGTGATGCGGTGCTAACGCAAGCTTATGGGCCGTGGAACAGAGAGTGTGTAAATAGCTTTGCCAGTGAGTATCGCACGCTTTCCGAGTGCTTACATGGGAAAGCTTGGTGCGATATTGTTAGTGTTGTTGGCGAATCACTACTCATTCCTGATGCTGAAGCGCTGCTTCACGAACGTGTGGCTTCGGTAAATCCCATAGGGCTCACTCATGTGGCATTAGTGATGGGAGAGTCAAGCGTTCGAGCAACCACGCAGGCGCAACTTAAACGCGTGTATCGCGATACCAATATTGATTATATTTTTGTGGATTCCATAGAAGATGCTGTTGATTGGTTGTCTTCAAAAGGATTTTCCGTCGATAAAGATGGCATCGATTTGCATCGTGAGAAAGTAGCAATGAAGCTGTAGATAAAACTTGGTACGCATTTCGCAACGTTTCATAACATCTGTATAACATTGTTCGATGAAACGAGGCGATATTATGAATAGATCACTATTTCCTACCAGCGTTGTTACGAAAGCCTTCACTTGGGCATACCAGGAACTGGGTTTAAATATCAAGCAAGCTTCTGAAATATTGGATATTTCTCCATCTTCTTTGGCGCAGACTACGCTACTTGGGTTTGAGAGTGGCACATCAGAGTACAGAAAGCAGCTCGCTTTTATTCGTATGTATCATTTACTCATTTCATTGTCAGATGGGGACAGTGAGCAAATGAAGGCGTGGTTTAGCAGTTACAATATAACGCTGGGCGCGACCCCTTTTGAAATGTGCAAAGCGTATGACGGCATTGAGAGAGTCGCCGATCAGCTTCGCAAACTGAAGCAGTCGACTTATGGTCGAGAGCGCACACTCGCCGTTGTTGAGTTTTCTCATAAAGAGCACGTTGAAAAGACAGGTGCAAGGCTTCACTAAGCCACTTACTTAAGCGCTTTCGTCAATCGATATTATAAAGTCTGCGCACGCTTGCACCTGAGTAACGGGGATCATGTGGCCAGCGCCAGAAATAATTTTGTGTACCGCACTTCCTATTGCCTTTGTTACCGCGGTGATGTGCTCGTCGGGCCTCAAGATAGTATCTTTTTCACCATACAATACCCCAACAGGGCATTGAATATCTTCATAACGAGTTTGCTGACGGTGCAGACTGCCCTGCGCAGATACTGTATCTCTGCTACCTTCATAAAAGCTTCGAGAGTGAAGCGCTAATAAACCACCGCCTTCAGTTGAAAAGGACGGGGGGACAGGTTCGGGGTGAAAAATTTGTGCGACTTGTTTTCGACCTAACTTTGCACGCAGTGGACTGGCAATGGTTTTTGCAACACTGCTGCGTACCCATTCATTGGGTATGTAAAGCACCGAAAGAGGCCCGGCACCACCTTTTAGTGGTGTAGTTAACGGGCATAGAAGCGAAACCGATTTTATTTTGTCAGGTGCATCGATTGCCATCCTCAGTGCAATTCCTCCTCCCATTGAATGCCCAGCGATGCTCGCACTACCTATTCCCTCTTTTTGCATCCACTCGAGTATCATTTTACTTTGCTGTTCGAAGCTGGCGGATGTGCTTTTATAGCGGCTCGAAAATCCGCTGCCTGGACGATCAATGGTATAGACCGTGTAGCGGGAAGCGAGGGTTTTTGCTAATTCGCTAAAATTGTTACTATTGCCAAGTAAACCATGAATCAGCACAAGCGCCGGACCGTTTCCTTGCTTTTGCCAGTGAATAATTCCACCATCAACAGGCGTAAGTTTTCCTGATGGTGTGAATGAAGCTTCGATATTGCTGTCCATTTTGGCGGTAAACCAAATAAGCGCTACAACGATACAAATAATGATGAGCAATGCGATGATCATGTTTTATGTCCAAAATAAGGATAAAAAACAACCTATCGGTTAACGCAAAAATGGTCAAGTAAGCAGTAGTGATAGTGACCTATAGATGTAGAGCCGCTAGTGCTGCAACGTTAACGTGGTTACGCCATGACGTATTAGGATTTGAGATGGAATTAATAATAACCCCTTCTATCGCGATAGATGAAAGCGAAGCTGAATTGCAAGCTATTCGAGCACAAGGTAGCGGTGGGCAGAATGTGAACAAAGTAAGTAGCGCCATACATTTACGCTTCGACATAAATGGATCATCGCTGCCTGAAAAGCTGAAAGAAAAGCTACTTCAGCTTAAAGATAGTCGCGTAACCAACGACGGTGTTTTTGTGCTTAAAGCGCAAAATTATCGAACGCAAGAACAAAACAGAGAAGATGCGCTAGCGCGACTTGTTGCGTGGATAAAGGCTGCGACAATTGAACAAAAACCGCGCATAAAAACAAAGGTGAGCCGTGCGGCAAAAGCACGTCGTGTAGATGTAAAAAAACAACAAGGTGCTAAAAAATCTATGCGTAAGAAAGTGGAATTTTAAACAAAACTAATCTAAAGTATAAAGCCTTATAGATGTCATTTCGCAAGACAACGGAAAATTCTTACAATAATAAATGAATGTGTCTTGTGCTTATGCTAATTATTGGAACTTAGGGAAGCATACAAAGTGACGCGTTCGAACGTTATTCCTATGGTGTTATTTGCAGCCATAGTGGTTTCGCTTGGGATTAATACACCGCAAGCCGCAAACGAGATTATTGCTCGTTTGTTCAACAAATCTATTTCTAATACTGAACTACAGCCTTCACAGGCTGATGTTGACCGTTTTCAGTCTATTTTAACTGACAAGTCTGAGAAAGAAGTACGAGCTATTTTAGCTCAGCGTGCACTTGGTAATAAAATTACCGAGTCTGTTCTTTCAGATTTTGCCGATAAAAATGCGATAGAGCCAAATGAAAGCGAAATTCAATCTGCGTATTCTGTAATAAAATTATGGACCGTTGATTTGGACAGCGATGGCGCCTATCAAGATGAAGAGCTAGAGCGTTATCGTTTGGCAATGGCGGAAGGCATGGCAAAAAGCTGGAAAGTATCGAAAGCCCTTTACGAAGCGTACGGCGGAGATGTGGTTTTTCAACAGGATAACCCGTTAACACCAGTAGGAGCTTATCAAAAACTGTTTGAACAGTATCGCGAAAAGGGTGAGTTTGTTATTTACGACCCTGCTTTCAAAGCTGCGTTTTGGAGTTCAGTTAAAATGAAATATGCCAAAACTTACGACCCAGATAATATAGATTTTTCACTTCCCTGGTGGGAAAAGAGCATGACTGCTTCAGAAAAATAGTTCGAAAAGCCCTGTTTTTACAGGGCTTTTTTAATTCTTTTAAAAAAATCAAACTCAGTGCGGAATAAAAACTTTTCTTCAATCGTTATCTCAGTGTCCTTTATGAAAAACGGAGATAAACGGATGAAAAAGTTAAATACTGCAATTGCACTGGCTTTAGGTATCGCGTCAACGTCTGTGTTGGCTCAAGAAACCACGTTCTCTGCTAACACATCAGCTAATGCGTCGACTTCTACATCACTTTCACTAACAAGCGGTGCAACTACACAGTCTGCAAATCAGGTTAATACGCAGACTTCTGCCGAAGGCGAAGCATCTACGCAGAGCCAAATGTCCACCGAGAGCTCAGCCGATACCGGTTTACAATTATCCGCAAACCAAACAAGCAACGATCTATCTGCCGATCAGGGAGTGAGTCAAGTTTCTGCAACATCAGATAAGGCGAACTCGATAACTTCGCCAGTGGCAGGCGCACTGACAAGTAGTGTATCTGGGTCATTATCTGTACTGTCATCAGCGTCTGGAAATGCAGAACAAGTCGATGGAGCAGAAAGTGAAGCAGAAAGTACAGCGCAGACAGCGCCAAGCTTGGCATTGAACCAAATCGGTTCACTAGCAAACAATGGCGCGGAAAATACCGCAGGAGGTTCGCTAGCTGGCAGTGTAAGTGGTGCACTAAACAATACTGCAGAAACAGCAGCAGGTAGTACCTTATCGAACACGGCTGCAGGCACCATCGAAAGTGCGGTAAACGGCGGCGTAGCCAATACAGCAGCCAGCACCGTAGCAAGCTCAGTGACCAGTTCTGTAACCGGAATGGTTGGCACCGCTGTCGAAGGAACAATTACTGACACGGTAGGAGATACGGTAGAAGGCACGGTAGAAAGCACGGTAGAAGGCACGGTAGCAACTACGGTGGATAGCTCTGTAGAAGGCGCAGTTTCAAATACAGTCGAGCAAACTGTGTCAGCAACAGTCGCAAATACGGTAGGAAATACGGTAGGAAATACGGTAGGAAATACGGTAGAAGGTACGGTAGAAGGCACGGTAGAAGGCACGGTAGCAAATACGGTGGATAGCACCGTAGCAAGCACCGTAAATAATACCGTGGCGAGTTCGGTTGAAAGCGCCGTAACAAGCACTGTAAACGACAACGTAGCTTCAAGTATTTCAGGTGCGCTTGGCCTTTAATATAAAGGCCTAAACCATTAGGTGGGCGTAGAGCAATCTTGAGCTAGCACGTTAAATAGCCACCTTAAAGTCTGAGTGCGGCTTGTCTAAATAGAAAGGCAAGCCGCTATTTAAGGTCTAGGCTGCAGGTGCGAATACACTGCCTCGCTATCGTGCATTCCTTAAAGCGAGCACCTCAAGTCAAATCTCACGTCTCTCCTTAAAAACAGCAATCGCTAAGTTTCACTTTCTCTGTGGTAGGTAACAACAATGAATACGCAAATACTTCAACACTCATCAACAACAAACAACCTTATTCGTGGCGGCCGCAAATGCCTATTGCCGTCCGTGGCAGCTGTTTTACTCGGTAGTAGCGCTGCTAATGCGGGCTCTGACAGTCACTCGCACAATGATGAAGATGCGAATCATACAAACGCAAAACACCAAACGATTTCATTCTCAGGGTCTGGCTATTTAGGGTACCGCTCTGATAGCAATGTGAGCGTTAGCGAGCTCGATACGAATTCAGATGTGGCCGACGACGCGGTACAGTCAGAAGCTCAGCTAAAGGTGCTGGTGAAGCCCACAGCGAAATGGGAAAATGTACTGTCGGTAAGTCAGGCGAATACCAACTATCAAACGCTAAGCGAGTTCGATCTTGGCCTTACCACACTGTCCGCTAGCACCAGCTATGCGTTTGACTTCGCCAAACTAGGAGCGCACTACTATCACGCTAGCGCTGAGCTAGACGGGCGTGACTTCCTCACCTATCAACAGTCTGGATTATCTGTCGGAAAATTGTTGGGGCAGCGCACTTACTTGCGTGTTAGTAGCGACCTTATCGATAAACAATTCGAGAACACGCCTGAAGGTGCGCCAATTCGAGATAGTGAAGCAGCTGCTGTGCGCAGTGACCTATTTTACTTCTTCGAAGGGGAAGACTTCTTCCAAATCGCACTTAAGTATCAAAATGAAGATGCCCAAAATAATGTGTTCGATTACACCAGTATTGGGATGGATCTAGCGTACACCTATCCTCTAGCGGTGTTTAGTAAACCCTTGAAGCTTACGGTTGCCTATCAATTAGATGTAAGAGATTACGCCTCAGAACAAGATGGAGGTATAGGCAGGGAAGACGACAGACACGTTGTTGAGATGAGTGCCGATTACGCCATTCACAACAATGTTGATATTAAACTGTCTACGCAATATGGAGACTTTGCTTCTAGTGTCGATGGCGCAAATTATCAAGAAACCATTGCTGAGTTAGGCATTAACGTTCATTTTTAGTGGGCGTTAATATAAATTCTATAATGAACAGCACGCTTAATTTAAGGCAGCACACCAAAACCGAATACGCTGTCTCGTCCGGGAGCCCCTGCATCTAAAGCTAGCTGCTGAAGTTTCAACAAGGCAGCGTTCCTTTCTTGTTTTTCGCGCAAAAAGCATGCATACAAAGCGGTGGCGCGCGGTGAAGCCATAGAGGTTCCCGTTTGCCTGATCGTTTTTCCATTAGGATGTGCGGCATTTACCGACACGCCAAACGCACCAAAATCAACGTAATCCCCTTGGTTTGCCCACCGGTAAATTACATTAGATTTATCAACGGCCGTAATGCCCAATGTTTCTGTATAAGCCGCGGGGTACAAGGGTAAAGAGGCTGGCCCCTCGTTGCCCACCGCTGCAATGATTTGAATACCGCTCTTATCCAATTGATTTATGACCCGCGCTAAAATAGGGTTGTCGGGACCTGCAAGACTCATGTTTATGGCGTCTACCTGCTGTGATGCAAGATAGTTTAAACCTTCAATTAACGACATTAGCGTAGCGCCTTGGCTAACGCTATTACGCGAATAAAACACACTGGCGTTAAATACCTGGCTAGACTTAGGCAACGACGCCGCCAATAGGCTGGCTACTGCGGTACCGTGGTCTGACGAAAAGGCAACGTCAGTTTCGCTGCCCGCATTGCCATCTTGCTCCTGATTTCGATCTTGATTATGACCAAC
The DNA here is from genome assembly GCF_022348305.1 of Alteromonas sp. MmMcT2-2. Classification (NCBI taxonomy): domain Bacteria; kingdom Pseudomonadati; phylum Pseudomonadota; class Gammaproteobacteria; order Alteromonadales; family Alteromonadaceae; genus Alteromonas; species Alteromonas sp. MmMcT2-2. The sequence continues at coordinate 173,041 of NZ_JAKRFA010000001.1, read as the reverse complement.
AATAAAAGACGCTTGCGTTAAATTAACGTGTGAGAGCAGTGGGTGATTGGACGCTACATGAGTATCAACCATTTCAATGCGCAGTGGGGTTGGACAGGTGTCCAGCTTTTCCCTGCTTATCTCTTGAAAAGACCCGTTCGAAGTGGGCTTGGTCTGTGATAAATAAATATGATTTCGACCAATTTGAGACTGCAAATTATGGGGCAAACTGTTGCGAATAGACGACACATCATCCTCATCTCCTGTGACTTTAACTTTAAAAAGCCACTGAGAGAGCGCGGGCAAAAACTGAGCTTTTTGTATTTCAATATTGGCACCTTGAAAATGTACTTTGTCGGCTTCTTCCCCTAGGAATAGCCACTCCTTTTCGACAGCCAGAAAGCCATTTTCAACCGTTACTTCATTAACAACTACCTGGCCTGAAGTCGATAAAATAGTGGTTGCTGCAGGAGCGATAAATTGGGGGGCAGGAATGTCGCCTAGTACGCCCGACGCCACTGTTGATAAGTCTCTGGCGCCTTCGATAGATGATTGCGCTTTTCGTCTTGCTTCCTCGCGAATGGCGTTTAGGTCGGAGGAGGTTCTATCAATTATCGGACGCACAGGAGACACCACTTGATTCAATGTTCCTGCTAGTTGGGCTTGTGATATTGGTGCCGCAATCAAACTCAAAATCGCCACAATGAGTGTGTACTTCATTTTACTACCTTTACGTTAACGTTGGGGCAGATCGGTGCCTAAAGAAGGAATGGCATAAATTGTGCCATAGCCTCTATTAGAAGCCTGTGGTCCATTGTGCACAAACGTTGTTCTAAATGTGCGTTAAAGGCGAACAGGCATTTACCACTACCTTACAGTGTAGTGACGATTAGACAGAAGAAAAATTCCAATGCGACCCTTTAGACTGTTAAACATTCGCCTTGTCTAGATGGCTCATAGACCGCTGCAATACAGTGCAGTAAAAAATAGGTCTTAGTACGTGGAATAAAAACAAGAGTGGCTCGTTAACAGGGTAGAGATAACGGGAAACCTCACAAAGGTACATGAAAATGAAAGATGAGTTGACTGAACTCGTCCCGTCATTGCGAAAGTTTGCATATTCGTTGACGGGTAACATGCATGATGCTGATGATTTACTTCAGAACACGCTTGAACGGCTATTGAGTAAACCGCTTCCTGAGCAAGTTACATTAATGGCTTGGGCATTTAGAGTGTGCCGCAACTGTTGGATAGACGAATACAGAGCGAAGAAAGTTAGAACCAATGCGACTGATGCCCTTTCCTATGAAGCGCAATCGGCGAATAGCTGCAATGACATAGATGACGCTATAACGCAGACAATTACGCTTAAACAAGTCTCAAGCGCTATGGATGAGTTACCCTGTGAGCAAAGAGAAACCCTTTCTTTGGTTGCTGTACAAGGGATGAGTTACGCGGATGCTTCTGAAGTGTTGCAGGTACCGACGGGCACCATTATGAGCCGTCTTGCCAGAGCGAGAGCAAAAATATCAAACTTACTAAATGGTCAAAACGAGGTGCTATCGTGATCTTAACTGACGAAAAACTCTCAGCATTTTTAGATGGAGAGTTAGATACCGCTGAGATGGATCTGGTTCGTGAAGCGATAGCGCACGATGTTACCGTTTCTGACCGACTCGCCGCACTTGCAGAAGTGGATAGAGTTGTGAAAGTTGCTGCAGAAAAAGCGACAGCAGTGGCGCTGCCTAAAGAAATCGTGGCACTTTTGAGTGATGAAAAACCGCTGAGCCAAGAAAGCGAAGTACAGGCCTCTGGCGTGAGCTTAGTTAGCGAAAGCTCGTCAAATCAGAGTTTTGCGGAAAATGTTAAGCCGTTTCCAAAGAAGGTGGACGTAACTAATAGTGGGCTAGGTGGGCAAACAAAGTGGAAAGGACCTTTTGCAATAGCGGCGAGTGTAGCGGTATTAGCAAGCTTAGTGTTCTTTAATCAACAGGGCGCTGAAACAACGCAGCCTTCTCATTGGGCGAGAGTATCATCGGTACTCGACAGTAATCTAACTGGCGAAGCAACAACCTTTGATTCAGGCGTGACGGTTACGCCACAGTTGTCTTTCGTAAATACGGAGTTTAACTACTGTAGACAGGCTGAAGTCTCATCGAAAGATGAACTAAATGTAATGATTGCTTGTAAAGATAAGCAAGGTGCGTGGCAGCTTGCCGCTAGCAAATTGGACGAGCTAGGTGAGAATGCAGGTCAATACCAAACCGCCACTAGCGCTAAAGTAATGGAAGAAGAGTTAGACAAAATGATGGCGTCTGCGCCATTAAACCGAGAGCAAGAGAAAAACGCAATTGAAGCAACTTGGCTAGCTGATAAGGCCGAAGGAGTAAATGATGAAAACTAAAATTATGTTAGTACTTGCGATATTAATTATGGCGGGCTGCGCCAGTCAACCCGATTATAGACAGGCCAAAAAAGGCGGCTTTGGCTACACGGAAAGTAAGTTGAGTGATACCCAATATCGCGTGCATTTCAAAGCGAAGGGGTCTGATAAAGGCAAGGCGATGGATTACGCCATGCTCCGTGCTGCCGAGCTTACGTTATTAGAAGGCTACGACTGGTTTGTAGTGACTGACCGAGAGACCTTAGTAGATAAAGAGACCGTGCAAACCACACCTACCGCAGGCTTTAGCCAGCGATATGCACGGGTTACCGAATGCGGTGTGCTCACTTGCAGAACGTCCTACCACCCTACTACCCAATTCGAAACGGGTGTATTTGTAGGGGGCTCTCAGCAAAGTGAGATCGAAAGTATCTTGAGCATTGAGATAGGCAAAGGTACGCGTCCAACGTCGGCAACGAGCTTTGACGCAAGGGAAGTTCGCGATAACTTACAGCCTAAGACGGAAGAGTGATAAAAAATCAAAGGGCATAACCTCCCTTGACTTTGACACAAATAAAAAGGGCCGCTGCATTATGCAGCGGCCCTTTTAGTAGCAGTAAAGATTAACAACACAGTGATACCAGATTGTTATACTGCCAGTGTCTTAATTCATATATTGAAGACGGCGATTAATTAAAATAACCATCGACCTCTTTTTCAGCTTCGTCACGGCTTTTGCCATAAGCTTGTTGAATCTTACCTACTAGTTCTTCACGTCGACCGTCAATTACATCTAGGTCGTCATCGGTAAGTTTGCCCCACTTTTGCTGCACCTTACCTTTCATTTCTTTCCAATTACCTTCAATACGATCACTGTTCATAACTTGCTCTCCTTATCCAAACAATTGGTTGAAAAAACTGGCGGAATAATTGGCCAGTTATTTTCTTAGCAGCAAATGCTGTTCCATTGTGTAGGTATATGAAAGTATTGAATTTGTTGTTTATGAAAATTCTGTCGTACAGTTGTTTTTTATGCAGAATTTACAAGTTCTTGCAAAGCCTACAGGAAGCATAGTCATCAACTAGGCCAATGTTTTAGCATACGCTTCACTGTCCTGCATTTTTTCTATTTTATGTTGATCTTCGCTGCGGCCTTTCTTCCAGTAGCTACTAATATAAATATTCTCGTGCGCCACGGATTTTTCGTCCTTGAGCCATGTCCGAATCGCTCGCATATCAGAAAATTCACACGCCACCCAAACTGTGGGGTTTCCGTCGAGCCAAGTTAACTGGTCAAGGCGGGAAGGTAAAGATTGCTCATGTTCCCATATCACCGTTACTCCTTCGGGCTTCTTAAGTGTAACCGCATCCTTTTCGTCTTCAATTTTAATCACGGCGTAGCCTTTGGTTTGTACAGGAAGCTCGGCGAGGTGATTTCTAATACTAGGAAGCGCTGTCATGTCGCCAGCCAACAATATCCAATCATATTGCTCGCTGAGTCCCTTACTAGAACCGGGCCCTGCGAGCGTGATGATGTCGCCAGGCTTTGTACTTGTCGCCCATGCCGACGCAGGGCCAGTTTTACCACCATCGGCATGAATAACCATATCCAGAACCATTTCAGGCTTCTCTGTGTCAAAGTGCGCAACCGTATAGGTGCGCATTGCCACTTGGTTCGTATCTGTGGGGCGTTTCAGCGAGTTTCCTTCTAGGTCGAACATAAGTTTAATGTACGCACCTGCAGTGACCGAGGGAAAGGTAAGAAGGTCTTCCCCACTAAGGTGTACACGCTGCATATTCGGGGTAATTCGGACTGATTGGGTGACAATAGCTCTGCGAGGTTGCGGTTTAGACATTAGCTTACTCCTGTGATCTTGAGTAGCTATTCTATTTAGAAATAATTCTCATTTCTATTTCTAAAGGTGAAATGATCAGGATTGTTTAGTTCTATTTTTTAGATTAACTGACCGGTCTTAAGAGAAACTAATACAAATAAAATAGATAGGTGTACGTTGGATTAGCACTATAACAATAAGCGAGGAATACACACTGGAAAAGGAAGATTGGAGCAAAAGAAAAGGGGCTAAAATGCCCCTTAAAAAACCACAACATAACTTGGAAAACACATTTACACACCACAAAGACGCACACTCAACGACTTCATGTATAAGTTAAGATAGCCTAATTATAAAAAGGTTCCGCTTTTTTAAAAATAAAAGGTAAAAAAATAAATACCTTTGAAATAGGCGTATTCCTGTCACCTGTCAGGCTGACATTAATTCGCTAAGGCCTGTTTAGCTTTTATGACGAATTGGGCCAAATGTATGGCAACGGTTAACAGGCCCTAGCCAACGTGTCTTATTCTTCGCAATGTTATGTAGACGACGCACGTGGTTGCTGCGATTAGCGCTGACGCTATTGCGAACGGAAGCGCGATGTCCAGTTGGTAAATGAAAGCTGCCAGTGGTGGACCTATTACGTAGCCCATGGCAGTAGTCGCTGTAATTAACCCAGTGATAGTGGCTTGTTGAGAGGGGGCGCAGTAGGTCGTTGCTGCAGCTGCCAAAGATGGGTAGGCCATTCCCATACCTAAACCCATTAATGTCATGGCCGCATAAAGCATAAATAACGAATGTTGAAGAAAGAGCAGCAAGTAGGCTAAGCCCAATAGCGGAAGCGCGATAGTGATCATCGCTTCTTTGCTTATTCGGCCTTTTTGTACCCACCCAAATTGGGCTGTGAGAGACGCGGCAGCACTGACCATCATCGCGAAACCCACTTGCCGAGCAGCGTCTACGGGTGAATAGTCGTAAAAATCGATAAAAAAGAAACCCAGTGATTGCTGCATCATCGCCATTGCGCAAAATACACAAATACATGCAGCGACGAATACATAAGGTACTTTGCTAGGCGCTTGGTCATTGTCGCTAGTCTGCTGAGCGTTTTTTTGCTGAGACAAAGGCGGCAGAACAGGTAGCTTAAAATATACCAATGAAAGCGCCAGTAAGGTTAGCAACACGATGCTGTACAACGGTGCCAATAAGCCAAAACCGACTAAAAGCCCAGCGTAGGCGGGCCCCACAATTTGCCCTACGTTGCTTGCAGAGGTGACTTTGCTGATTGCACTTACTCTACTTTGGGGCGTACTGATAGCGACGGCGTAACCTACCGCAGAAGGCGGAGTTGCAGACATAATGGTTGATTGCAGACTTCGGCTTATCAACAATGCCAAAAACAAATTGGTGCCGCTTATAATGCCAGAAAATCCTGCCATCCATGCACTAGCGAAGGCAAATGTGCCCAAGCTATAACCCGACAGACCAACCATTAAAATACGTTTAAAGCCCGCACGCTTAGCGACCTTGCTCCACACATTCGTACCGAACGCAAAAATAAGTGCAGAGCTAGACATAATAGTGGCAATGTGGAATTCAGAAAGGTTCGCCTGTCGCCCCATAGAAGGGAGTGTGGTAAGCATTACGCTTTGGCCAACAGACGTAGCGAGCAACGCACAAAAAAGAACTCTAAAAACGATAGTAGATGCAGACGGCGAAAGCACGCAGGTAGCCCTTTTGGTAGGCGATAAAGAAACAACACAATTTTATCACAAATGAAGATAAAAAAATGCCCGCCAAAGGCGGGCCAAAATCAGAGGTATGTAAAGGCCGGGATGGGCCTTTGAGGGGAGAGGGTAGTCGTCGGATGACAACTCACTAATAACATCGACGACATTACCAGTGTCCTCACTATGGTCTCGCTGAAGCAACACACACGTACATTCAACGAATCCAAATTGGGTCAACAATCCCTTGCTGCACGAGACATCACTGTCGGTGCTTGCGATGTAGGTACTCAGAGCTTGTTTGCAATCCTTATGAAACAAGTGCCTTGCATCCTGCGAGTTTAATTAGGTTGTCTTTTACCTAACCTCATCATCGACCAGCAATTTAACGAATCTTCTACAGGCATCCATTAGTTACAATACTGACACATCCGTTTTTCCTTGGTGACACACTCCATGCACTTCCCATCTCGTCACCTTCAGTATTTGTCATCTACGCAATTTGGCCTCTCCGTCGCTAAAGCTGTCCTAGCTACAAACTGCGTTCTGTATTTATCCGTTAGTCTAATGTATGCGTGATCTGTGCCAAACCTTAAAAACAATTTAGAAATATTATATATTATTGATTTTTATGGTTTATTTTTTGGTTAGTTAGCTCTTTTTATCCGTTTTGTAAAACTGTCGTGAAACGACTCTGTAGTTTTTTCTCGGTAGTGTGTAGCGTTTTACAAACACATTTAACACTCATATGTCGCTTGTCGCTTGTCGCATTACCCTTGATCTTTTCTGAAAATACATTAAATTGTTTATATAAGATTTATCTTATTTAAAGTTGTTAGTCTCGCGTATAACTTTAATTAAGTTGCAGCTCTTATTAAGAAGCAGTCTTCGAATCTATTTCAGTGCAGCAGGATGATGCATGGGAAAAGCCAAATTTTTCTAAGCATTAATGAGTGCACTTAAGCGCAGTCCAACTAGGAGTTCATTGTTATGTTTACGGCAGTTATTGAAAGATTACTGTTTTTGTCTACCCACAAAGGAAAGTGGATATATGCCGTCTTATTGTTGGCTGTCTTATTTTGTGCTTATCAAATGCGGTTAATTACGATAGACACCGATCCGGAGAATATGCTTGAAGCCAATCATCCTGCCCGCGTGTTTCATAACGATGTGAAGCATACTTTTGCTATGCATGACGCGATTGTGGTGGGGGTTATAGCATCATCGGCGAATGACACTGCTACTGAGAATGCCGATAGAACTACCAATAAAGGCATCTACACACCAGAGAATCTAAGTGCAATAGACAAGGTTTCTCAACATATATTGAACACTGAGGGCGTGATTGCTCAAGATGTCATGTCGTTTTCAACGGTGGACAACATCACTCAGGGCGACAGTGGCGAGCTTAAGTTTTCTTGGATGATGCCAAACGCTCCGGCGTCTCAAGAGGAAGCGGGGAAAATTGCTGAGGCAATAGCACGTCTTCCGATGTTGCAAGGTACCCTAGCCTCTTCTTCTAAAAATGCAGCCGCTATTTATGTGCCAATTAAAGACAAAAATGAAAGCTTTCGAATTGCAGAAGACATTCGCGCATTTATTGGCGCGAATACAACAAACGAAACATTGCAGTGGCACATAACAGGGCTGCCCGTTGCTGAAGATCAGTTCGGCGTTGAAATGTTTATTCAAATGGCAATTTCAGCGCCAGCTGCGGGATTGATGATTTTTATTCTCCTATTTGTTTTCTTCCGTAATTTCACGTTGATTACTGCCCCAATGGTGGTAGCAATGGCAACGGTAATTATCACAATGGGCGCCTTAATCGGCTTAGGTTTCACTGTGCACATCATGTCATCCATGATTGCCATATTTTTGATGCCAATAGCTGTTGTCGATTCGGTACATATATTGTCTGAGTTTTCAGACCGCTATAAACCAGGTCAGAAGGCCGATGATGTGATTACCACTGTGGTTGAACACTTATTTCAGCCGATGCTTTATACGTCGCTGACCTCCGCAGCCGGTTTCTACTCACTTATGCTTACACCGATCCCGCCGGTGCAAATCTTCGGCGCCTTCATTGGCTCAGGTATCCTGTTGGCTTTCATTATTACGCTCACTTTTATTCCTGCTTATATATCAAGAATGTCCCCAGAAGCGCTGGCTAAGCTGCAGGCTGCTTTACATACCGATGCCAACTCATCTTCAGTAAAGGCTACGTATCTACAGCGATTTGTATACGGTATTCGCAATGTTGCGCTTAATTACAAAGGTGCGTTACTCGTAGCGTTCATGGTGATTTCAGCGGTATCAGTGTGGGGTATTTTCCAAATACAAATTAACGACAACCCTGTGCGCTGGTTTAAAGAAAATCATGAAATTCGTGTAGCAGATAAGGCGCTTAACAAGGAGTTTGCGGGTACGTACAACGCGTACATTGTTATTCAAGATACCCGCAAGCTGAAAAGTGCAGGTGAAATACTGCAAAGTGCAGTGTTGCCCTCTTCGTTAGATGAATGGCGCAAAACAACCCTCGATACACTCAACAATGAAAATGCCGGTAATAATTATGAGACTCTCGCATTTGCCGTCGATGATGCACTGTTCGGTGATCTAGACAGCAACGAATATGACGCCTTAAATCGCTTGCTTTCAAGCATTGATGAAATTAAAGGCACAAGCAAAACGTTTCAACAGCCCGATAATGTAGCGCTGCTTTCAGACCTGCAAAGTTACTTAAGCACTCAAACGCTGGTGGGTAAAACTCAGTCCCTCAGTGATGTGGTTAAAGTAGTTAACCGAGAGCTGCACTCGGGCAATGACAGTGACTACGTGTTACCTAATACTCAGCCAGCGATAGCACAAACGCTTTTACAGTATCAGTCCTCTCATAGACCGCAAGACTTGTGGCATTTCGTGACACCAGACTATCGTAAAACCTTGGTGTGGCTGCAGCTATCAAGTGGTGATAACCAAGATATGACAGAGGTAATTGAGTTGGTAGATAACTACTTTGCTCAACATCCACTGCCTGACGGCCTAACTTATCAATGGGCAGGTAAAGCGTACCTAAATGTGGTGTGGCAGGACAATATGGTGGCAGGCATGTTAGACAGCTTACTTAGCGCCTTCATTATTGTCTTCGTGATGATGGTGTTGCTGCTGCGCTCGCTGGTGTTTGGCCTATTAGCTATGCTGCCTCTTACCATAACTATCACCTTTATTTACGGCGCTATTGGCATTGTAGGTAAAGATTACGACATGCCAATTGCCGTGCTTTCGGCCCTTACATTGGGTTTGTCGGTAGACTTTGCCATTCACTTCTTGGCTAGAGCTAAAGAGATCTACAAGCAAACTGGTGATGTGAATGCCACGCTAAGTGCTATGTTTGAAGAGCCTGCGAGCGCTATAACTCGTAATGCGCTGGTTATTGCGCTTGGCTTTACGCCGCTGCTTTTAGCGCCACTCGTGCCTTATATTACCGTGGGTATTTTCCTGGCAAGTATCATGTTTATTTCGGCACTCGTTACGCTGCTGGTGTTGCCAGCTGCGATGACTTTGCTTAAACGTTGGGTTTTCAAGGAGGCCTAAAATGCGTATTTCCCTATTATCAACTCTACGGTTGCGTCGACCAACAATGTTAAATCTACGCAGCTCATTCACGGGGCTTGTTGCGCTATTACTTATATCAGGTAATGGTTTCGCTCAAACCTCGGCAAACCAAAACGGTAGTAATATAGATGTTGCCGAAATCGTCAATAAGGCCGAGCAAGCAGCGTATTACGCAGGCAATGACGGGCGTTCAATGGCGAGAATGCTGATTGTAGATGAGCAAGGTCGAAAGCAAATGCGTCAGTTTACTATTCTGCGCAAAGATGTGCTGAATGAGGCAGGCGCCGACACCGGCGATCAACGTATGCTGGTTTTCTTTAGCCGTCCTACTGAAGTTGAAGGTACGGTATTTCGCGTTGAAAAGCATGCGGCGCTTAATTCTGATGACGACCGTTGGTTATATTTACCAGCTTTAGATTTAGTAAAGCGAATCGCGGCAGGCGATAAACGTACATCGTTTGTTGGTTCTCATTTCTTCTATGAAGATGTTTCAGGCCGCGCAACGGCGCAAGACAGTTTTGAGCTGCTTGAACAAACCCAAACTCATTATCGCTTAAAAGCGACGCCTAAGGACACAGCGCTCGTAGAGTTCAGCCACTATGTAGTAGAGATAGACAAAGACACTTACTTGCCCACCTTAATTAACTTTTATAAGGGTGACAATAACTACCGTCGTGTTGAAGCTGTGACCATTGAGACTATACAGGGCAACCCTACTGTGGTGAGAAGTAAGGTGACGGACCTTGCATCAGGTGGCTATACCCTTATGGAATTCAGAGGGATTGAGTACGACATAGGTCTTCCAGATAGCATATTTAGTGAGCGTAGCCTACGTGTGCCACCGCAACGCTATATTAAATAACACTATTTTGAAAAAGGAATTTAGCACGGTGCGCTTGCCTAAATTACTAGCTCCATCCATATGGATAACGCTGCCTAGCCAAGCCTATGGTCTTTCTGAGCGGGTTAAAAAGCAATGGAGGGCGCACGCTTTACTCGCGCCGATTATTCTCACCTTTGCGCTCACGGCTGTAGTCAGTCTGCCGTTAAACGCGCAGACGGTGGGTGTTGAAAGCCAAAATCAGAAAGACCCGGTGAAAAGCGGTGAACAAGAACAGGAAGCTAACGCAAACGACGAGTGGGACAGCGTGTGGCCTGGGGACGACAATGTCGAATCAGGTGATGATTGGAATGATGAGTGGGATGACGAATGGGGCACTGACATCAAAAGTAAGCTTCGTATTTCTGGTTTCGCCGAGCTCGCCGTAGGAAACCGTTTTTCCCGTGACATGGCTACCGCGTTTGGCAGTCAGAATTCACAAATGAACGAGAGTTTTCAAGCTGCTAACGCGCCATCTGTGTTAAATAACAGCACATTGCGCGACGCCAGAGTTCAACTTCGCGCAGATTATGCATTAGACAGTTCCTCAATTTCCAGTAAAGCAGACGTTTGGTATGACGGCGTTACATCGTCGTGGGAATCACAACTTCGCGAACTGGCATGGCAAGGTAGCTTAAGCAGTATTCTTCCCAGCGCTTTAGTCGGCGCAGGGAACTGGGCAAACGCATTCGATATCAAAGTCGGTAAGCAAGTGCTGACTTGGGGGACAGGGGATTACTTGTTCTTAAATGATCTCTTCCCTAAAGATTATCAGTCGTTCTTTGCAGGAAGAGAAGACGAATACCTTAAAGCGCCGAGTAATGCATTAAAGGTGTCGGGCTACACGGATTTTGCCAATGTAGATTTAGTCGTCACACCTGAATTTGAGCCTGATATTGGTATTACAGGCGAAGTGTTTTCTTTTTACAGCCCGCAATTGGATCAAAACATTGCCCCTTCGTTTTCTGTTGTACGTGATAATCGCCCACGAGGAAGTGAGCTTGCCTTAAGGGTGTATAAATCTGTTAAGGGGATGGAGATTGCAGGCTATGGTTACACCGGTTATACAAGGCAGCCCACCGCGACAGATTCTCTTGGAAGACCGCGCTACAGTAAAATGAATGCCTATGGCGCAAGTGTTGTCGCGCCTCTGGGGCGGGGGATAGCAAATGCGGAATACGTTTTCTACAACAGCCTTGAAGACATAGATGGAAGTGACGGGCAAATAGCGAATGATCAAAGTCGTTTCTTACTAGGCTATAGCCAAGAGATTGCCGCAAATCTTACCGGTGGTTTCCAGTGGTATACCGAGTACTTACACAATGCGGATGGCCTAGATAGAACAGTCTCGTCTTCTGAGCGAGTTCAAGAAAAATACCGCCATTGGGTAACCACCCGTTTAACGTGGTTAGCACTTCGTCAAACACTGACGTTAAATACTTTTCTGTTTTATTCACCCAGCGATAGCGACGGATACCTAAAGACTACAGTGGCTTATTCGCCCACCGACAAGTGGCAAGTGAGAGCGGGGGTGAATGTCTTTTCAGGTAAGGATAACTATACGTTTTGGGGGCAGTTTGAAGACGCAAGTAATGCGTTTATTGCCTATCGATTTTATTTTTAATCTCTTCCAATATCTAAGGATTACGTTATGTCTCAGGAAAAAGCATTAACCGCCTTCGCAGGGCTCATGGTGTTGTTGTCTGTATTACTAACCCATTTTGTTCATGCAAACTTTATGTGGTTTACCGTGTTTATTGGCGCAAACTTGTTCCAACAGAGCTTCACTGGCTTTTGCCCAGCAACGCTATTTTTTAAACACGTGCTTGGGCTTAAAAGTGAACGGGAGCTAGCGCTATTCGTGGAGTAGCTAAGATGAACACGCGAGTTGCCCCGGCTACTCTAGCTTCGCTCTCTACCAAGACCCATACATTGGATTAGGCAGAATAAAAATCTCTGTGCCCACTCGTGGCATGAGCAACTCAACGTTGGCAGATTCTTGGGTTACGCCGCCCACATCTTCAATGTTGTCGCCAATTTGCATGATAATAGTGTGAGGCACAGCCCACGTAGACGTCGCGTCTTTAGACGTATTCGAACATGCGATCTTGCCCTGGGTAAGCTGCATTCTGCGCAAGTCTTTGTCATTAACCATACCTTCTTGGCCTACCGCTTCTTTGTCTTCAGCAGTGCGGCCAACAACACAGGTATTACTCGTGGTAAGCGGCAAACCTCGCGCCAAAAGGTTATTCCAGGTGTGACTATCAAGCGCTTTATTGCGATTCGTAATAAGCGCCACCTTGCCATTTCGTGCAACTACTTCATCGATGAAAGCGGCTACACCAGGCACCAGTGTGGCTTCTTCACGTTTTACCCATTCGGCCCAGCTTTGTGAAGAATATCCCAAGCCAGCACTTTCCCGTTCTTTTTGGTAGGTGCTATTGTCTAGCACGGTTTCATCAACATCCATCACCACAACATCGCCATTAGCAAAACGCGTAGGCAGCGCTGAAATAGCTTGGCCATACACAAAGCTTGAGAGAACAGGGTACTCTTTGCTGCTGGTTTGGTATATCACGGCATTTGACAGAGTGTGTGATTTTACACCAGCAAGCGGGGTTGATGGCGTAGACGAGCACGCCGCAATAGCTGATACTGCAGCGCCTATGCACGCCGCTTTGCTGATGTAAGAGAGCTTGTTAAGAGATAACAATGTTATTTTCCTTTTATTGCTTCTTCTGCCTACCGGTTTCAACACCCAAATTATGTCTGAATTTATCGATGAACTGGGCCTGATAATTCAGCAATGGCGTCGTGTGCATGCAGACTTTCTTGATGTTCTACTTTTACACGAAAATAGGTAGCTTGGTAATACGTACTTAACGCTTCATGCAGTCGCCTTACCGAATCTTCTACAAACATTAGATTTTCAGCATTACGCTTGGCAAACGCCTGTTCATCTTCACGCTTAACTGCGGTTTGAAGCGGTGTGCCTAACGCGTTTTCTATCAGGTCAATAATACCAATAAAATCGGGGATCTCGTTGTCGCTTAAATCTAGAGTTATATCGGCAAAGGAACGCTGTGCATGCGCCGTGGCGATGCTGGCTTGTTTAGAAGCGAGCCAAGCGCCCATTTCTTCTACGGATAAATCTTTTCCTTCGAATTGCTGTACAAATGCATCTGATAACGCCTTGCGAGAGAGGGAGGCCGAACAAGGACAAGTACTAGAGTACGGTACTCTTAACTTAAGCTGTGCCTCATAACGTTCAGGTGATCGTCTTACGCAAAGTGAAGCAGGGTACGATTGATATCCTGACATCCTACTTATGAGCGCAGGACGCGACACGGTGAGGTCAAAGTGTAAATTAAGCTGGGCGCTGTTGCTCAGCCCATCTTGAGACTCGATAAGCGCGTTCATTAACGACACAAGTGCCGACTTATGTAAGTCTTGGTTGCTCAAATATCGCTGTAGCAAGCTGTACAATCGAGACATGTGAATGCCTTTAGCATTGGGTTGATCTAAACTCACTGTTACATCGACTTTTACTTGGCTGGCTAATCGCTCACCGCGCTTAGCTAGCACGTGCAGAGGGATAGCAATGCCCTGCATGCCTACACTATCAATAACAGGAAGTTGTGCAGTGGAATGCTCTGTAGTGACATCGGGAAGTACCGTGTCGGAATGATTAAAACTAGACAAAATAACCTCTGAATGAGACCTCAAAAACGACTTACATCACTAATATTGCGAGCGTCGCTCGATAAGAATTACCCGCTTTTGAGATTATGATGAAACTAATAGGGTTGTGATTGGGTGGTCTCGCGCTCTTCGCAAATAGGCACCTGCACGGTCGACCTAAGCCTATAGTTAATCAGGTGCGCACCAACGATAATAAACGACGCGATTACCGTGATTGTTACTTCACCATATTCACCAAGCACTTCGTGTCCTAAGCCTATCCACTCAACGAGCAGCGGACTACTTAAAAGCGTTAGTCCAAAAACGCCAGCAAATACTACCCACTTATTTTTGTGATGTAGGTAGCCTAGTGAGAGCGCAAAAACACCGATGGGCAACACAAAGAACAGCAATATTTGATGGAAGGTTTCATCATTGAGAATTGACACACCTGCCAATGCAGGTATGGAAATTAATAAAATAGGCGTTAATAAACAATGTATTACGCAAAGGGATGAAAGGAGCATAGCGAGCTTGTCTGAAATAAACTGCACTTTTGGCATTGCGCTGCTTCCTTGATATATCGAATTCATAGTATGTCCGAAAATTGCTATGGCGCACGCATAATGGGTGAAGCTTGCGCCTGAGAGAGTAAAAAATCTAACTAGCTGCTTATCAGTAAGGTTGGCTGACTTGGCGTTATCTCTAGTGCGCCTTGTCCTTTGTTGGTTACCCAAATTGTATTAACGTGCTGCAGGCTTGGCCAATGGGGAAACCCTGTCATCTCAATACGCTTTACGGGGCCTTGGCAACTAAGCAAATATGCGACACGAAAATCAGAATGAGTGTTGCGATGGGCATGGTCTTCGTGTTCACTTTCATGCTCGTCATGCTCGTCATGCTCGTCATGCTCGTCATGCTCGTCATGCTCGTCATGCTCGTCATGCTCGTCATGCTCGTTAGCTACCTCCCATGGGCTTTCAAGTGTGGTATCGAGTAATTCACACGTATTGCTCAGGGTAAAAATATCGTCAAAGCGCTGAAAAACCTTTTGCGTTTCTTTATAACGTTTTTTCTCGCTAGACGTGGATGGCGCGTATTCAAACCCCAGAACATCAGCAGCAGGCAGCTGCAGCACAAACTGCCACTCACTTCCCGCTTGTAGGATTTGTAGTTTGCCTTCGCCGTGAGTATGAGGCGCAGCATGAACAGCGTTGATACCAATCCCAGCCAAATTCAATCCGACAAAAGTACCTACCTTAAGAAAAGTTGAAGAGGCGCGTAGCGCTTTTTGTGAATTCTTCCACGTAATAGAAATAGTTTTCATTTTTACCTCTTGCGTAAACGTTACAATATAACATACCATAAAAATAAATATGATACATTATCATATTACACAAATTCAGAGGTTAGAATAATGAAACTGTCTCGATTGGCGTTAGGCTTATCGCTTTCAGCGCCTGCGTTGCTATTAGCATCTCCGGCAGCGCTGGCACAAACACTTTCTGGCACGGTAACTAATGCAGCCGGAAAGCCGCTCGCCAATGCCACTGTTGAAATTGAGGCGCTAAAGCGCGTTACCAGCACTAACGAGCTGGGCGAGTTTACTTTCTCTAACGTAAAGGAAGGCGACTATACGCTTCACATATTCGCCTCTGGCTTCGCTCACTTACATGAGCATGCGCAAGTTCAATCTGACAACGCAGAAGGCGCTAACTTTGTCTTGGCGCGCAGTGCTATCGAAGTGATTGACGTGCACGCCACGCCTATGCATTTATCGGTGATGGAATCGGCCACACCAGTGAGCGTGTTATCTGGCGAAACCTTACGTCGGCAACAAGCGGCCACGCTGGGCGATACGCTAGAAAAATTACCCGGCGTACAGTCTAACTTCCATGGCAATGTTGCGAGCACGCCAATTATTCGTGGCCTTAGCGGACCACGGGTACTGATTACTCAAAATGGCTTGGATGTGAGCGACGTTTCCCGTGTTGGCCCCGACCACGCAGTAGCAAGTGAAGCCTCAACCGCTAAACAAATTGAAGTGCTGCGTGGGCCAGCAACCCTGTTCTTCGGAAGCGGTGCGATAGGCGGTGTGGTGAACGTAGTTGACCAACGTGTGCCCACGTCCACTGAAACGCGCGGTGAATTTGTATTAGAAACGCAAACCGTTAACGACCAGAAACTTGGAACGTTTAACGTGACTACTGGGGTGGACAACATAGCCTTTTACGCTGACGGTTTTTATCGCGATTCAAATGATTATGAAACACCTGTTGCCCCTGACATTGATGACCCAGATGGCGCCCATGTGGTTGAAAACAGTAACGAAGAATCGAATGGGTTTACGTTAGGGACCAGCTATTTATTCGACCAAGGCTATGTTGGCGTAGCGGTAGAGCGATTTGAGCGAGAGTATGGCGTGCCTGGGCACAGCCATGGCGGAGATACTTCGGTATTCGCTGATCTTGAGCAAACTAAGTATCAGCTTTTAGGTGAGTACAACTTTACCAATGACTTTTTGCAAAGTGTTCACTTTAGAGCGGGCTATACCGATTATGAACATGCTGAAGTTGAGGGCGGTTTAGTAGGTACCACTTTTAGTAATGAAACCGAAGAACTTCGCGTAGAGTTATTGCATAAACCCATGGCTGGCTGGCGCGGTGGTATCAGCCTTCATTACAAAGGGAGCGATGTATTTGCTCAAGGCGAAGAAGCCTTTACACCGCCTTCAGAAATGGAGATGTTTGCTGTAGCACTCATGGAAGAGCGTCACTTTGGTGATTTTCTGGTTCAATTAGGGGCGCGAGCGGAAAGCGTAACATTAGACGCATCAAGTGTGCTGTTGCCTGAGCTTGACGCTCACGAGCACAACGATGAACATGATCATGATGAGCATGCTCACGACGAACATGAACATGAAGGCAGCGAGTTCGTACGACAGTTCGCGGTAGATCAAGAGTTTACACCTATATCGCTATCAGCGGGTGTAGTTTATACCATTAGTGAAAGCTATAACGTGGGCGTTTCACTTTCCCGTTCAGAGCGCGCCCCTTCTGCCTCTGAGCTTCTTTCTTTTGGCCCGCATATTGGCACCCGTACCTATGAAATTGGCGCCCTGTTTGATTTGTCAGAGGAAGGCGAGTTTGTGCTTTCTCAAACGGCAATCGATCTTGAGACAGCAAATAACATCGACCTAACGTTCAGAAAAACACAGGGTGACGTTGGCTTTGTATTTAATGCTTTTTATAACCAAGTAGATAACTACTACTTCCAAGAAGAAACCGGCTTATTCGCTGAAAGTGGTCATGACCATGATCATGGCGAAGAGGGGCACGGTGAAGAAGAGCATAGCGAAGATGAACACAGCGATGAGTTACCTGTTTATCTGTTTGGTTCAGCTGACGCCATCCTTCATGGTTTTGAGTTACAAGTTGCCTGGCAAACCACTGACAACCTAAAACTCGATTTCTTCGCCGACTACGTTAAAGCCCGCCTTAAAGATGGTGGCGCACTGCCTCGCACTTCACCCATGCGAGTGGGCTCACACGTTGCCTACACGTTAGATAACATTCGCGCAGATTTAGACATCACATATTTTGCAAAACAAGACGATATCTCGACGTTCGAGACTGAAACGGACGGCTACACCCTTGTTGATGCTTCAATCACGTACGACATTCCTTTGGGAGATATTGATTTATCGGTTTACCTGAGCGGTGAAAACCTAACCGACGAAGAAGCGCGCGTTCACACCTCATTTTTGAAAGATATTGCACCACGCCCGGGTAGAAACTTTGCTTTCGGCGTACGCGGTTATTTCTAAGATCAGCTTATAAAAAAGAATTATTGATAGGAATACACACATGAAAAATAGACTAGTACTAAGCGCTATAGCCAGCGCACTTTTGCTCGCAGGCTGTGGTGATGCAGAAACCAATATTGTAGAGCTGGATCCTATTGAGGTGCCAGAGGATGATCACGACCACGACGGCCATGATCACGATGACGACCACGACTCAGACTATGATATTGAAAGTGAAGGCAGATTGGTTGTTGCCGATGCTGCATCAAATACGCTCACTGTCTTTGATCTAGATGATAATTCAGTACTTGATACGTTTTCTGCAACCTTTGATGGAAGTAGTGTAAGCGCCTCTGCAGACTATCGCTTTGCAGTCATCAACAGCCGAGCAAACGGATTAACTGAGTTTCTTGATGGTGGATTATGGCGAGAAGATCACGTAGAGCACCTGCACGACTATGAAGAAGCCCCAAGTCTGTCTGGTTTCACACTTGAAGGTAGTCAACCGACTCACGTAGTAACACACGACGGTCAGCTTGCTGTGTTTTACGATGGAAATGCGGACACCAGCATGCCGGCAGCGGTAAAAGTGGTAACCGATACCCAAATTGCCAGTGAAATTACAGCAGTTCCTACTTTGGAATTTACTGTAAATATGCACGGTGTCGCGGAACCGCGTGGAGACATGCTAATTAGTACTGTACGTCGTGATGATGCAGAGTCTCGTTCTGCTAACCCAATCTTGCCAGACAGCGTTGCGGTATATCACTGGCATGATGGCGAGTACGAAGAAGAGCAACGCTTTGATGGCGAGTGTGCTGATTTACATGGCGCCGCTCAAAACGAAATCGCTGTGGCATTTGGCTGTAGCGACGGCGTATTAATTCTCAACGAAAATGATGAGGTATTTACCAGCGCGTTTATTGACAACATTGATGGGCTTGGCGATTTGCGCATTGGCACAATGTATGGACATGAACACGCTGAAGCGTTTATTGGTATTGCTTCACAGCACGGCGGTGGCAGCGCCATCTTGGCCAATGTGTCGCCTGTAACTAGCACAATGAGCGTGATTGACTGGCAGCCAGAGACTGACGCTCATGCAGTGTCATACGGCTTCTCAATGGGCGGTGAACTCTTTGTTATTTTAGATGACAAAGGTTTTGTAACACTGCTAGAAGCGCATGAAGAAGACGGTGACACGCACTGGGAATTTTCGCACAAAATTGATGTGGCCAGTGCCAGCGCCGCAAACCTAGCAGAAGGTCAGTCATTTAGCATGGCGGCATCGCAACACGAAGAAGCCTTGTTTGTTGTTGACCCTGTTGCGCAAGCTATCCTTGCTGTTGATTTGGAAACCGAGACCACAGAAACCTTGCTTGAACTGGATTTTGAGCCTGCAGGTGCAGTTTGGCTAGGTATTGCTGAAGAACACGAGCACGACGATCACGACCACTAATTAGATGTAGTGCTCTGCAAAATGCTAACAAGCATTTAGATCGTAGATGAAGACTAGGGGCATAGCAATATGCCCCTATTTAAGAAATCGTCTGACCCAACTTACCTACTTCCGCTTTTGACTCTGATCTTGTGGATAAAAGAGAATCACGCAAAATCTAACAAGTCAGTACCGAAGAAGTTATCGATGACACAGCGCCATTCACCACTTGCATCCCTTTGCAGAACGTAAACGGCGCGCTTACCCTCGCAGGGTAGGGCGTTGGGTGTTGCTTTGGGGACAAGGTAAAGCTTAGCGACGACTAGCGCTACGTCACCGGCTTGTATAACCCGTTCATCTCCGGTTGTAACAAAATGATCGGGCATGAATTTCTTTTGAAATTTAAGCAGGGCATCAACGCAGTCTCGCTGCGTGGCATGTTCTTCAGCGGCTTGGTTTTGCGTTGAGCTGGACATAGGGGTCGCGACCACTGTTGCATCGCTAGCATAACATTGGGATAAGGCGTCTTGATCGCCGCGGTTTACTGCGTCGTGCAACTGTTGTAACACGTGAGATATTGGATTGTTCATGGCTGTCGTTCCGTTATTTTTACCGCAAGACGAGCCAATAAAAAACCCGCCTTTGCGGCGGGTTTAGTGAATTCTATTTACGCACTAGCTAACCCGCCCATTCCTTAGAATAGCGAGAATAATAATCAGCGCAGACGCTGAGTAAGCAGTATGTGTATTCGTGTTTTTAGGCATAGTATTTAAAAACAGTGCGCTGCTAGTGAGTATTTAATGACCCGAGTATCCTGTGCACAATGAAGAAAGTCAACGGGTTTTTCAGGTGTAGAAATTAGACCCATGCGAGTGGGTGGGCAAGCGGTAAGTGTAAGATGTAAGGTCTAACGCTACCCTAGGCTTCAAATATGGTAATGCTAATAATCGAGCCCTGCTTTAAACAATCATAAATATCTTTATCAGTGAACCCGCTATTGCGGAGAAGTTGCCTGGCAACTAGCTTAGCGCCTTTTGTACATTGCTTGTCGTGTATTATCCGAAGTGCTTTGTTTAAATAACTAATAGAAGGCATGATAAATAACCTAACGCGCTAGGCGTAAGTTTTGTATGATATTTAAACGATATGTTTTGGTGTAATGATCACTCAAACCATACAAACTGTGTTACGAATTAAGGTGGAATTTGACCCTTGGAGTTACTTTATAGCTGGTTAACGGCCAATGATGCGATGTCGATGTCATCATCAGTAGTACTTGTTGTTACCTCCTTCTTTACGTCGATGATGACAGCAACGCTGGGTATTGGTGGCGGGGTCTTATTACTGGCAGTAATGGCCGGTACTATGCCAGTCAGTGCGCTGATCCCGGTTCACGGTTTAGTACAGCTTGGTTCAAACGGCAACCGTGCACTGATGACGGCAAGGCATATCGACTGGAATATGCTGAAGTATTTTTCTTTAGGCGCAATCGTTGGCGCTTTTTTGGCCTCGTTTGTTGTGGTTCAGCTGCCGTTGGTTATTATTCAATTTGCGGTTGCCGCATTTATTTTATTTCTGGTGTGGGGGAGTAAACCCAAAGCACAAGAAATGAACCCCGCGGGTAGAACATTGGCAGGGTTGGTAACCACGCTGGTTTCAATGTTTGTAGGTGCCACAGGGCCTTTGGTGGCGGCATTTGTACACCGAAATAATTACAGCAAAATGCAGATTACCGGCACGTTTGCCAGCTGTATGACACTGCAACACGGCCTTAAAGCGTTTGTTTTTACCTTTGTAGGGTTTTCTTTTGCCCAGTGGGCCGGACTAATCATTATTATGATTGCCAGTGGTGCGCTCGGCACATTCATCGGCTTGAAAGTATTAAAGCGTGTCCCCGCTGAAAAATTTATGCTGGCGTTCAAGATAGTGGTGACACTGTTGGCCCTGCGGCTCTTGTGGCAGGCATTCTCAACCTTATTTCCCGCTGTAATCTGACACAGCTCTTTACCTTCAAAATACTCACGTTAGTGCACAAGTTTTCATTTCTAGCGTTTAAAACGGCATGTGTATCAGACATTACGAGTAGATAAACCAGCGAAGGAGAATCACTGGTTTATCTTTATGCCTTTTGCAGTTTGAGTTTTAAACGGTTAGAACCTGTAGCTCAGCGATAAATGCCACTCTCGCCCCGCAGCGGGTACTCGCTCACCTACTGCAACATCAGTATTCATCACGCGGTTAATTCCTGCTGTGTGTGGGGCGTAGTGTTTATCAAACAGGTTATGAACGGTTGCCGTTACCTGAAGGTTTGACTGTGCATTATCTATAAGGGTGAAAAGCCCCGTAATATGCACCAATCCATATCCAGCGGTAGTGTTTTCACTTTGTAGCGCTGAAACGTGGTTTTGTGCTCCTACCAATTCTGACGTTAATTGGAGTGCCATTGGCGTATCAAGCAGCTGTGTGTCCCATTGAATGGTGGTGATCAGCTGTTCAGGGGCAATACGAAACAACGCATCGTCGATATCGTCGCGATTACCGTGCTGAACACTTGCTACTGCGTTAAGCTTCACGTTATCAAACACATTACCCGAAACAGTCAGATCTGCCCCTTTGATTACGGCGTCTGTATTAGTCCACTGAAATGGTATTGTGCCTGCCATCATGGTAGAGACCATATTGGCAGCCATATTCGTGCTGGGAGAACCAGTAATATAGTCTTCAATATCTTGATAAAAGAGACGAGGAGAAACTGACCAGCTTTTGAAACGGTAATCAATACCCACATCTATCTGGCGTGCTGTTTCGTTGTCTAGAGCCAAGTTACCAATGTAGTTAAATCCGTCTGCCATTCCCCCAGAAATACCAAGAGGTAGCCACGTATAGCGCTCGAAGTAAGTAGGGGCACGGTTTTTCTGCGATACCCCAAGGACAACATCGACATTGTCGCTGGCGTGATATCGCGTGCTAGCGGCAATATCTAACATGTTATAGCTCTTACTGCGTTCTGCCGCGTTGAAATCATCAACGAGTGAAGCAATGGCTGGGTTCATCATAACCATATTAGAACCGGCTAGCCCGGCATCCATGTCAACACGTGTATATCGGGTACCAATTGTTGTTGAAAAAGATGCTTTATCTCGCTGCCATTCTGCGTATACGCTGGCTGTATCTTTTTCTACGTTGGTAAAGTTATCAACGAAGAACATGCCGTTATTAGGGTTGGTGATGGTCGAGTTATTCCTGCTGTGGTGCAGATTGGCTCCCAGTTTGAGGTCGCCTTTATAAAATGGCATTACATAGGTGGCATCTACACCTTGAGCAATAGCATCAGCGTTATTCTCTCTCGCCATGTCGGCAGACATCACCATGCGCTGTGAGAAGTTGTCCATGGCATGTTGGTTGCTGTTGCCAAACCAGCTTAACGTGAAGAACTCCCTATCATTTGCGTTATAGCGATAGCCCAGTCGATACCAAGCGGCATCAATAAAACCAATGTCCATGGCTAAAGCAGGCGTGCCGCTTTCGTTAGTATTAAGTTGCTGATAACTCACATCGACTTGGTGATTGCCCCACTCATAGCCCGCCCTAAACTTACCGCCATTTCTTTGGTAATGGCTGTTTGGTATAACGCTGTTATCTCCCGACTCTTGTTCGTCGCGCTGCTGATGAGTGAAGGCGCCGCTAACAAAAGCCTGGCCACTCTTATAAAACAGATTGCCTTGGTATTGCTGACCGCTCCCCGGAGATATTGCGCTGGCACTTACGCTACCGCTAAAGCCTGTATTCAAGTCAAAAAGTGCTGAGGCATCAGAGTGAATGCGAAGCTTTCCGCCTAGCGTCTGCACACCTGCACTTACTGGCACAATCCCCCGGTAAAGGGTGGTGGTCAGTCCTGGTTCTGGCAGCACATGAGAAAGGGGCGAGTCCATGGCGTTTGGTCCTGCTCCAGCAATATCAACGCCATCAATGCTTACGCCAACTCGGTCACCATAAAGTCCTCTATACTGAATAAGCCCAGTGACTGGGCCGTTTCGAGATATCGACACGCCAGGTAATGTGGCAAGCTGATCGCCAAAGTCAGCGTCAATATTGCTGGTAGCACTAACAGACTCTTGCTCGATATTTTGCGTGCTAAGGGAAAGCGGTGTGCCAATAATGGTGACCACTTCTGTCGAAGTGTTATCGGCTAAGTCGATGGTGTTTGCGTAAATGTGTACGGGCGCGCACGCAGTGAATACGGCAAGCGCAATGATAGATTGCTTCATAACAATTCCATTTTAAAAAACGAGTGTTGTGCATGGTGAAAGCATGCATGTTCAGTGTGTTTGGGAGGTTGTTATGCGTGTGGTGGGGCACGACTTAGCGGCGCCGCGTAAGCAAAATCTGTAAAGGGCTTAGCCGCTAAACGCGCGACTAAAGCGCGATAGCGAACCAGCGATAGTAAAGGTAATGTGGCATGTAGTGGCTCGTCAACCTGAGGTAAGTCGGCTAACGTGCCATTGGTACAGTCAACGTGCTCGGCGGGTGCTTTGAGCAGTTCGGGGCTAACAAAAACGAACTCACCTTCAAACTCAGTGGCGCTAATTGAAATGTAGCGCATGGTCTTGCCAGTACAAATAAGTTCAATATCTTCACCTACAAACGCACGTGCTTGCTGCATAGTATGGGCAGCAAGGCCAAGTGCTAATGCATTTTGCAAAAGCATACAAGGGCAAAGTGTTAGTGTAAGTAGGCGTCTTAAAGTCATTTTTCTTTATCTGGTTAGCGCCTTTTATCATAGCCTGCGTTTTGGTAATTTTTCTACCTATTATTTTTTAAGTATCTCCAACCCCCGCTTTTTTCAGCTTTCTGTAAAGTGTACGGGTACTCACTCCCAGCGCTTGTGCAAGTTGCTGGGTATCGCCTTCAAAAGACGTGTGAACCTGACGTAAGTATTGGCGTTCCATTTCGTCTAAGGTCACAACGTTACCGTGAGATGACGAGGCATCATTGATAGCATCAGCGCTTATGTTATCGAGCTCGGGTAAATCTGTATCGTAAATAACGGTTTCATCAGCCAGTAAAATGGCTTGGTCTACAATGTTCTTGAGTTCGCGAATGTTTCCCGGGAACGGGTAGTTGGTTAGTTTTTCTAGCGCGTTTTTATGAAACCGTTTTTTCTCTTTAGACATTGCCAAAAAGTGAGCGGCTATCAGTGCTATATCTGATTTTCTTTGTCTTAAAGAAGGGAGGTTGATAGGAAAGCCGGCAATGCGGTAGTACAGGTCCTGTCTGAATTCGCCCGTTTCCACCATGTGCTTTAAATTTTTGTGTGATGCACACACCAAACGAAAATCAGCCTTTTTAGACACTGTGCTTCCTACAGGCCGATAAGTTTGAGACTCGAACAGCCGCAGAAGCTTTACTTGTGTTGAAAGTGGGATATCGCCGACTTCATCAAAAAACAATGTGCCGCCTTCCGCTGCTTCTACGAGCCCTTTCTTATTCGTGGTAGCGCCTGTAAATGCCCCTTTTTCATAACCGAATAGTTCGCTTTCAAGCAGCGTGTCAGACATGCCGGTACACTCGATGATAACAAATGGTTTGCCAGCACGGTGACTACTCGAGTGAAGTGCTTGGGACACCAGCTCTTTACCCGTGCCGGTTTCGCCAAACAGTAGTACTGAAATATCTGAGTTTGCGGCACGATTTATTTTGTTTAGCATTGCTTTAAATGCCTCTGATTCGCCGACCATCTTTCCTGCTGAAGGTCGGTTTGAAGCAAACGAAAGCTTATCAATTATTTCCAAGAAACCTAATAATTCTCCGCTACCGTCGAAGATCGGGCGCATGAGGATGTCGCAGTAGCTTTGACCCTCACTGGTGGTATGAACGTGTACTACGCTAGCCGCTCGTCCTGTGGCTTTACTCTCTTGCATGGGGCAATGTTCGCCGCACTTATCGCAAGGTTTGCTGTTGCGATGAGAGACTTGATAGCAGGTACTAAAGCCAAGCTTTATATCCACAGGGTAGGTGTCTCTGTAGGGCTGGTTGACAGCTTCAATAACGTAGCTTGGGTTAATGAAGATTGCGGGTTTATCTATCGCATCTATCATCGCTTGTACTATGGATATATTCATGGGGCGCTGAATATTAGTTTGCTCTAATTTGATTTTAGCAATTTATCATATTGGCATAGAGCTTGTTCACTGTTTGAGACAAACGGCAATACTTGGGTAGCAACTCATTCAATTCCTAGGAGAGTTTTATAATGAAAAATGGCGTAATGCTGGTGGCGATAAGCTTATTGGCGAGTAGTGCTCATTCATTGGCAGACACAGCGACTGCCTATGAGAAACAAAGTGAAAATAGTGTGCAGGAAAAAGTCAAAGAAGCGCGATTACACGCAAAAGCGCTGGGAGGCGCGCTAAAATCACGACTACAGCAAGCAATTCAATCCGGAGGGCTAGAAGCTGGCGTTAACGAATGCCAGATCGCAGCGGCTCCTATTGCTCTGGCGCTCAGTCAAAACGGGTGGGAGGTTGGGCGTACCGCGCTGAAAGTAAGGAACCCAAACAATGCGGCAGATCAATGGGAGCGTGAGCAGTTAGCATGGTTTTCACAATTACTGACCAAAGCTAAGCAAGACAATTTGACCCCTAAAAGACCCCTTGAAACTTATCAATACGATAGCGAAAGCGGTAAGTTTAGGTACATGATGGCTATTGAACAAGGTCAGGTATGCATGGCATGCCACGGAGCTAATGTGGCACCTTCAGTAAAACAATCCATTCTAAAGCACTATCCCAACGATCAAGCTACAGGGTTCGAATTGGGAGAATTACGAGGCGCGTTCACACTCTCATATACCCCTTAACTTTTCCTTATACTCCACTTTTTGACATTCGGCTAAGCAGTCTTTCTTTTGTGTCATATTTGTCACATAAGTGACAAATATGGCGAATTTATCGCCGCCAATTGTTGCGTTGGATCAATAAGCCACACGCTCGGTCGTGGAATGATTTATCTGCACAGTACGGAAATACCGCCGTCTATCGGTAATTGAGGCTTAAGCAGCCAAATTACTGATGTATGGCATAAACCGTGCTATTGCCATGCGGCATATTCACGTGTTCATCACTGAATTTTAAACCACTTTTCTGCTAAGCGTTTAACGCGCAC
Source organism: Alteromonas sp. MmMcT2-2 (assembly GCF_022348305.1). Taxonomy (NCBI): domain Bacteria; kingdom Pseudomonadati; phylum Pseudomonadota; class Gammaproteobacteria; order Alteromonadales; family Alteromonadaceae; genus Alteromonas; species Alteromonas sp. MmMcT2-2. Next base: position 146,534 of record NZ_JAKRFA010000001.1, on the reverse strand, counting down.
ACGAAATACAAGGGAGATAACCCATGAGCGATACGTTAATAGAACTATCGCGGTGGCAATTTGCATTAACTGCAATGTTCCACTTTATATTTGTACCCTTAACTTTGGGGCTTAGTTTCTTACTTGCCATTATGGAATCGGTATACGTAATGACGGGTAAAGAAATTTATAAGCAGATGACCCAATTCTGGGGAAAGCTGTTTGGAATTAACTTTGCCATTGGTGTAGCCACAGGCTTAACCATGGAATTCCAGTTCGGAATGAACTGGTCTTACTATTCTCACTATGTAGGCGATATCTTCGGTGCGCCACTTGCCATCGAAGGCCTAATGGCCTTTTTCCTGGAGTCTACCTTCGTGGGGTTGTTCTTCTTTGGCTGGGACAAAATGTCAAAGGTGAAGCATCTGATGGCGACTTGGCTGGTGGCCATTGGTTCAAACTTCTCTGCACTATGGATCTTGATTGCTAACGGCTGGATGCAATACCCGGTAGGCGCTGAATTTAATTTTGAAGCCATGCGTATGGAAATGACCAGCTTTGCTGAGGTTATTTTTAACCCCGTAGCACAGGTCAAATTTGTTCACACTGTATCAGCAGGTTACGTGACCGGCGCAATGTTTGTGTTGGCAATTTCAAGTTACTACCTGCTTAATCATAAGCATATCGCCTTTGCGCGCCGTTCGTTCGCCATAGCTGCTAGCTTTGGCCTAGCCTCAACGCTTTCTGTGATCGTGCTAGGTGATGAAAGTGGTTATGAGCTTGGTGATGTACAAAAAGTGAAGCTGGCAGCAGTTGAAGCTGAGTACGAAACCCATCCTGCACCTGCGCCGTTTACTGTGTTTGGTATTCCAAACGACGAGAAGCAGGAAACCGAGTACGCCCTTCAAATTCCTTGGGCAATGGGCATTATTGCTACCCGTTCGTTAACCGAAGAAGTAAAAGGTATTAAGGATCTCAAAGAAGAGAATCGCGAGCGTATTCTAAGCGGAATTAAAGCCTATGAAGTGCTTGATGATGTAAGAAACGGCACCGCGACAGCTGAGCAACGAACTGCCTTCGACCAAAATAAAGACAGTTTGGGCTACGCTATGTTGTTAGAGCCTTTCACTGAGAACGTTTCAAATCCTTCTGATGCCGCGCTTCAACAGGCAGTAGATTACAGCATTCCGCCGGTTGCCCCATTGTTTTGGAGTTTCCGCCTTATGGTTGTGGCTGGCTTTATTATGCTTGCGCTATTTGTGTGCGCCTTTTACTACAGTACTAAACACAAGATTACTAAGCCACGTTGGCTATTAAAAAGCGCGCTCTACGGTTTGCCGCTTCCTTGGATTGCCTGTGAGGCTGGCTGGTTTGTCGCTGAATATGGCCGCCAACCATGGTCAATTGCAGAGGTGCTTCCGGTGCATACGTCGGTATCTAATCTCGCCGTAAGCGACGTGGTAACAACCCTTGTAGCCTACGGTGCTTTCTACACCGGCATGTTCATTATTGGTTTTTACCTAATGAAGAAGTTTGCCAAGAAAGGGCCAGTTCCACCTGAAGATAAGCAGCCTGACACTGAATTTGATCTTATTGACCTTGATGAGCAAGGAGCAAAAGCATGATTGATTATGAACTACTGAGAGTCATTTGGTGGTGCTTGGTTGGCGTTCTGCTAATTGGCTTCGCGGTTACTGATGGCTTCGATTTGGGCGTTGGAGCACTGCTCACGCTTATTGGTAAAAATGACAAAGAGCGCCGCGTAATGATAAATACAGTAGGGCCGCACTGGGATGGCAACCAAGTTTGGTTTATCACCGCAGGTGGCGCTATTTTCGCCGCGTGGCCGATGATTTACGCCACTGCGTTTTCTGGGTTTTACCTCGCGCTGGCCCTTACCTTAATTGCCCTTTGGATGCGCCCGATAGGCTTTGATTACCGCAGTAAATTACCTAACCCGCAGTGGCGTAAAGCGTGGGATTGGGCGTTATTTGCTGGCGGTATAATCCCAGCCCTTATCTTTGGTGTGGCGTTTGGTAACCTGCTGTTGGGCGTACCGTTTGAAATGGACAGCACGCTTAAATCAACTTACACAGGCTCGTTCTTTGGCCTTTTAACACCGTTTGCGCTGGTGGCAGGACTGCTATCTGTGGCTATGTTGCTGAATCACGGTGCAACCTGGCTACAAATGAAAACCGATGGCTTTATTGAAGTTCGCGCACGTGCAGTATCGGTTGTGTTAAGCCTGGCTGGTGTCACGCTATTTGTACTTGCAGGTCTTTGGGTAGCATTTGGATTAGATGGCTTCGTGATTACGTCGGCAGTCGATACCATTGCTACGTCAAATCCACTTAAGAAAGAGGTTGCCATTGAAGCTGGAGCTTGGGTGAGCAACTACAGCAAATACCCCCTTATGATGGCAGCACCTGTGCTGGGTATTATTGCGGGTCTGGCCTGTGCGCTTTTCTCTAAGAAAGGTAATGCAGGCATGGCGTTTGTATCGAGTGCGCTATTTATAGCAGGCGTTATCTTAACGGCTGGCTTTTCAATGTTCCCATTTCTAATGCCAAGCATCACTATGCCAGAGGCGAGCTTAACGGTTTGGGACGCAACGTCTAGCCATATGACGCTCAACGTAATGTTTATCGTTGCCTGTATCTTTGTGCCTATTGTACTTAGCTACACGGCCTATAGCTTTTACGTAATGCGCGGGCGTATTAAAAATGAAGACCTTGACCAGTCTCACACCATTTATTAAGGAGAACGCTATGTGGTATTTCGCTTGGATTTTAGGAGTTTTACTGGCGTGCTCTTTTGGCATTATCAACGCCATGTGGTTGGAGTCGACGGAAAATATGGATAGGCCCGAAGACCAAGAGTAGAAGTGGAGGTGGGCTGACCGAAGAACACGCCGTGAGCCCGTCCTTGGGGGCTTTTCAGCAGCGTCCCTGCTGCTGAAGGTTTGAAAACGGGTGAACACCGAGTCATCAGTTTAGTTGGCAGGTGTTGGAGCGTTCTTGCAGCCAGCCCACCACCACTTCGAAAAGAATGAAAAAAAATGCGAGATTTGCTCTCGTTACTAAGTAACGAAAAAGATGAGTCAAAACCACAGTGATCAAAGAAAAAGTTCCCAACCGGCAAACGCTCAACGCGTGGTCCAATAAGATAGATAAGGCGCAGTCGCTTGGCTTGCGTACCTCTCTTATGGCCCTAGTAATGGTTAAGTGTTTGTCGCTTTTTTCTTTGATTATTGGGTTCTATTATTTTTCACATATTGCTCATGACTGGGTAGTAAACCAGACTCCTGCAACAGCGAGTGATGTCACAGGACTTGCCGTTTCTCTGGGGCTTAGCTGGCTGCTACAAGGCGCATTCAATGCCTTATCTAGTAGTGCAAGAATGCAGGTGTTAAACAAGCTCGAACAGCACCTACAACACGTATTCATTGAGCGTCAACATGCGCTTATTCGACTGCACTCGGTTTACTATTGGCAAACGTTGTGGCTACAGCACTTACAGGCTTTTGCTGACTGGGCACTTGAATATCGAGTGCAGCAATTGATTGCAGTTGTTGTCCCATTATTTGCTTTAGCCGTTATCTTTTATGTGAACCCCATTATAGGGATTGGCCTACTGCTTACATTGCCAGTAGTGCCACTTTTTATGATTATTGTGGGTAAAGGGGCGGCAGCCCTTCATCGAAAGCACTTTATCGCCCTTGAACGTTTGGGAAGTTTATTTACTGATAGGTTAGCTGCATTGCCTATGCTGACTAGCTATCAGGCGCATCAAAAGCAAACTGCCCTGCTAAAAGATGCCAGTGAAAACTTGAATGCGCGTACTATGAAAGTAGTGAGCGTAGCCTTTTTGTCCAACAGCGTGCTCGACTTCTTCGCAACACTCGCGGTTGCACTTACGGCAGTATTTATTGGTTTTTCACTGTTAGGTGAATTGAGTATTGGGCCGGAAATAACGCTCCAGCAAGGCTTATGGATATTGCTGACCGTACCTTTGCTGCTAAGTGAAATGAAAAAGTTGGGGCAGGTATACCATCAGAAGGCGCAAGCGGAAGCAGCCAAAACTGAACTCGCGCCGTTATTCTCGTGCTTCACGCAAAATCTTGATAGTAGTGCAGTGAACGCGGTTAACATTGCCACATCCCACTATCATTTTTCAGAACACGGTGTATTGCTAACGGCTAACAATCTTAAGGTCTATGACATTAACGCCGGGCAAACTCACTCGCAAAGCTCTTGCGCTACAACGGATGTTGATGAGCCGTCTGTGCTTTTGCACGCTGAATCTCTAGAAGTATCAAAGGGCGACAAAATACTTATTAGCGGGCGCTCAGGTTCGGGTAAAACACTGTTATTAGAAGCCCTAGGTGGTCAAAGATCTAGCACACATACATTCAGTGAACCGGTAATTTGGATAACCCAGCACCCCGTGATCACGCCAGGTACCGTGCGTGAAAATTTGTGCTTGAACGACACCTATACAGACGACGCGCTTATGAAAGCGCTAGAAGCAGTAGAACTTGACTTGTGGCTGTCGTTATTGCCTTTGGGGCTTGATACGGTAATGACGGATTATCCGCTGCTTTCAGGTGGAGAAGCGCAAAGGCTGTCGCTTGCGAGAGCGCTGTTGCGCAAAGACAATATATGGTTGCTCGATGAACCCACGGCCCATTTACCTGATGCTCAGCACACAAGATTGGCACAGCTAATTGAACGATTGGGCAAAGATAAAACACTGATTTGGGCTTCTCACAAAGCCCTCCCTGCAAACTGGTTTAACCGCTTTTGGACGGTATCGCGAAGCACGCCTGAACAAGACGTTATTTCCAACTCAAACTTCAGCTCAAAGTCAAAATCAGAGGCAGGGCTTAAAAGCAAAAGAGGCGCAGTACAAGATGGATACCCGCAAGGTTGTAGCAGCGTGACGGCAACGCGCTTTAAGGCGAATGCCAATCAAAAGGAGTGTGGCCTTGATGAAAAGTAAACCGGCTTATCTCACGCTGCTGCTTGCTCTTTTACATGGTATGGCAGGAATAACTATTCTTGTTATTTCTTCGTGGTTTATTGCTATCAGCGCTATTGCACCAATAGGTTTTAATTACGTTATTCCCGCGGTGGTTATTCGGGCGCTAGCACTACTTCGCATTGCTTCGGGATATGCCAGTATGTGGGTGGGTCATAACGATTTGCTTACCCGTATCGCAGAGGGGCGCTTGCTTGTATTCAGTCAACTTGAAAACAGTGAAATTACCGACAAAGCATTCACAACAGAAGCATTAGCCCAGCATACCGAAACGCTTGCCAGTCGGTGGATTGCTTGGATAGCTCCGCTTTCTAACATCACATTTATATTCACTAACCTTTGCGTTGCTGCGGTATGGTTTGACCTTCCCGGCACCTCGTTTTTACTTACACTTTTTGTCATTTGGCTCTTCATCGTTGTGCTGCAAGGCTTTAGTGGTTTAAACGTTGCGAAAAAAGCGACAAAGGAAAACAAAGTGTTTCGCCAAGAGTCAGCCGACTTCCTTAACTGCAGCGCTTTATGGCACTTAAATAAAACAATGAAAGATAAGCCGCAGGAAGAGAGTGGGCATGTGATCAATAGTGTGCCGAGTGCTGACAGGGTGTGGCGACAACAAACTACGCAGAAAGACAAAGCGCAACGCGCGAGCTGGTGGTTTCAAGGCGCGGCATTTTTTGCGGTAGTGTTAGTTATGTCGGGCGCAGTTAGCCCAATATCTGACTTTTCGTATATGCCTATTGCTATTGTTGTGCCCATGATATTGATGGCTGCGCCTGATTGGGCTGGTGCAGCTTTTCACAGCATTACCAAGTTTGCACAGCACAAACAAAGCGCGAAAGCCCTTAAGAAGCTCAAAACCTCACCCATTAAAGTACTTGAACCCACCGAACTGCACCATTCACTCACGTTATCTGCCTATACTGCCAAAAATAGACGCTTACCTTTGGTTAGCGCTACATTCCCAGCCACTGGCATCGTATGTATATCCGGGCCGTCCGGCTGTGGTAAGTCATCTTTGCTTCAGTCAATTGCGGGGGTTGTGCCTTCTACTGGATTTAAAGAAGTGGATGGCATGCGTATACCCGATGGCTTAATTACAAACTGGCGCTATGTGGAACAAGAGCCAATAGTACTTTCTGGCAGTGTCTCTTCAAATTTAGACCCTGCCGGAATGGGTATTCCCCTTGATGACATGACTAACCTGTTGGCTCAATTAGGGCTAGAGGCACTGTTGCCGTTGTCTATGTGGGTTGGCAAGGCGGGAAGGGCGCTTTCTGGGGGAGAGCGTAAGCGACTAGCCTTAGCGCGCGCTATTTTATCTCACGCAAAAGTGTTGCTTGTTGATGAACCCTTCGAGGGATTGGATGTAACTACTCAACATAAAGTGTGTGAGGTATTAAATCGCTACGCCGCCAACCATCTTATCCTTGTTGCTTCTCACGTTATCCCAAGCGCGTTGAATGTATCATCAACACTACCATTAGAAGAGGCGAGAATGGATAACCTTTGTGCAGGTCAGCATGCTATCAGGTTGCCTTAATATACAGGATTGACCTCAGCTAAGCGCATCGCTCAAATTCTTCTGTGATTTCCTCCAAGGTTCTCCCTTTTGTTTCTGGGAAGAGCTTGGCAACTAAGATCAGACTGACTAAGGCGAACCCGCCGTAAATTGCAAACGTGGCCGCGGCTCCCAAGTTGGCCAACTCCCAAGGGAAAACAACTTGAACTAGAAAACTGGTGAGTGAATTCACCATGCCCACTAATGAAATAGCCAAAGCGCGGGTTTGATTCGGAAAAATTTCAGCAAGCATCGCCCACATCACAGGGCCAAGGGACATCGCGAACGAAGCAACAAACGCAATGATGCCAAACAACACTAAAGGTGCATTCATATTAATACTGCTGGTTAGCAATGGTTGCTGATACGCATCGTATTCGTCGCTGGTAAGTGTGGTCTTTAGCGTGCGCTTAAACTCAACGTCTGAATAATAAATATCGCTGGTTAGTGGAGTTAGCTTTATTGCCACACTCGGCGCATCTTGCTGTATTTCGTTTATGGCCGTTTGCTGTACTTGATATGTCGCCTGTTTAAAGCCATAGGTACAAATAGACATGCTGATCACTACGCCAGTTAAGCCAATCAGTAGCAGCGGTTTTCTTCCCCATTTATCAATAGTTAGCATAGCGACTACGGTAAATGCTACGTTAACCAAGCCAATCCATACAGCCTGCATAAATGCCGCATTGGTACCTACACCGCTTTGTTCAAAAATCGTGGGCGCGTAAAAAAAGATAACGTTAATTCCGGTAATTTGCTGAGCAATGGCAATGATAATGCCGACCATTAACGGAAATCGCATGGCCTTTGCCTTTAGAAAGCCTAGGCGTTCACGAAAAGGCCACGACTTTTCTTTAAGTGAAGACGCTATATCTTCAACAAGAGCGCTGGCTTGGGCTTTGTCGAATAAGCGGTTTATAACCTGTTCGGCTTCCTCGTGTTGGCCTTTGAGTACCAGCCACCTGGGGCTACGCGGAATAGTAAACAGTAAACCAAACCATAGTGCAGCGGGAATAACCTCCAAGCCCAGCATGTAGCGCCACAAATGCGTATCTATACTCCATTCAGTAACCCAACCTGCACCGCTATTGCTGAGCTGCAACAGGTAATAGTTGGTGAAATAGGAAAGGGCGAAGCCAAATACAATATTTAGCTGGTTCACCGACACCATTTTGCCTCGGTTTTCTGGAGCGCTTATTTCCGAAATATACAGCGGGGCAATGATCAGCGAACAAAACGCAATGCCGCCAATAAAGCGAGAAAGCACTAATAGTTCGAAATTAGGGGCTAAGGCTGAGCCGACAGAAGAAAGCAGGTAAAGGAAAGCGACAAGAATGAGTGCTTTGCGCCTGCCAATAGCGTCGCTAACGCCACCGGCAAATAGCATGGCTATTAGCGCACCTAGTGTCGGTGAGCTTACGACGAAGCCTTGCTGCCAATCGCTTAGGTTAAATTCGGCATCGATAAAGCCATTGGCTCCTGCTATCACACTGGCATCGAAGCCAAAAATAAACCCTCCAAGAGAGACAATGAGTGTGTAATACAGCGACGGAGACAGGGCTTTATTCATTTTATAATTTGCCTAATGTGTCCCTATTTACTACTTCGGGTTCAAATAAGTGCTCAATAGGAATAGGGCTTTTTATGTCATAAACATGTTGTAGCACCCAATAAGCAGCCATTTCTCCCATAGCGTGAATAGGGTTATTAATGGTAGTGAGTTTTGGATAAAGATAGCGCGAAAACAGTACGTTATCGAAGCCAATGATAGAAAGCTGTGACGGTATATCAAATCCCGCTTCTCTTGCGGCGGTCATTGCACCAGAGGCCATTTCGTCGTTCGCGCATACCAATGCGGTAAAGTCAGAGAATGTTCTCTGAAGATGCTGCATGCCTTCTTGGCCTGATGACTCGTGGAAGTCACCTTCAAAGACACTGTTTTCACGAAAGGTAACCCCTGCTTCTTGAAGGGCTCTTTTGTGACCTGCCAGACGATCGCTCGCATCCTTTTTAAATAGCGGGCCGCTAATGTACGCAATCTTTTTGTGGCCTGCGTCAATAGCAGCTTTCGTTGCCATGTAGCCGCCTCTTTCGTTGTCCACAACAAAGCAGTTCTCGTCGAGAGCGTCCACTTTTCGGTTTATCACAACAACGGGGATCTTACTGTCTACTAGTGTTTTTAAGTAGTCATCGGAGACGGCTTCAGCGTGAAGAATCAGGGCATCGCAACGGCGGCTTTTTAAAAACTCAATAGCTTCGTGCTCGCGCTTTTCATCCACATGACCGGCGGTAATAATAACGTGCTTACCGTTTTGTTTAAGCACATGTTCTACCGTACTCATCAAGTCGCCAAAGTAAGAGCCGTGCAGTTCAGATACGAGCAAACCGACGCTGTTAGTGCGGTTTGACGCAAGAGATTGCGCAATGGCATTGGGTTGATATCCCAACGATGCCATAGCGTCCTCTACTTTTTTGCGGGTGCGCTCGCTTACCTTCGCGTTGCCATTCATAACGCGAGAAACGGTAGCTAACGAAACACCTGCGGCCTCTGATACTTGGTAAATTGTTGCCATACGGTTTGGTACTTGTCCTTATTTGATACCGCTAATGTACCCATTTATCCGGCTCTTAACCAGTTTTGAATAAGCCAAAGCGCTTTGTTTTGGCGTACGTTTTTGGGTTTCGTAGTCGACATAAACTATGCCGAAACGCTTTGAATAGCCCAGCGCCCACTCAAAGTTGTCCATTAGGCTCCATGCAAAATATCCGCGTATGTCTACGCCTTTTTCTATTGCTTCATTTACCGCATTTAAATGGGTGTGGAAGTAGGCGGTACGCCCATTGTCCAACACTTCCTCATCTATGAGCTCATCATCCATTGCTGCTCCGTTTTCAGTGATATAAATAGGCGGTAAGTCGTAGCGTTGGTGCAAATCAACAAGCAGCTCGGTAAAGGCATCAGGAGTGATTTCCCAGCCCATTGCGGTTAATTCGGTTGTGGCTGGAGGCACAATTTCAAACCAACCATTGCCATCACTTTGATACACAGTGCGGGTGTAATAATTAATGCCTAAGTAATCGATTGGTTGGCAAATAATAGCCATATCACCTTCCGCAATGTCTGGCTTAACGTCGGGAGCGAGCTTATCGATAATGTCTGGATATTTGCCTTCAATGATAGGCTTTAGATACCATTGATTGTGGTAATCATCGGCGAGTTTGGCGGCGTGTATGTCTTCGGGTGAATCACTTTTTGTATGGCAATTGCTAAAGTTAAGTACGATACCGTTTTGGCTTTTTGGGCAAACTCGGTTAAGCACCTTCAACGCTAAACCGTGAGCAAGCAATAAGTGATGCGCTGCCTTTCGACCATTTGCCATGCCTGTCTTTCCAGGTGCATGAATGCCTGCCTCATAACCCAAATAGGCTGAACAAAATGGCTCATTTAATGTCGCGTAAGAGTGGACTTTTTCGCCCAACGCGTTTGCTACGGCTTCAGCATATTTTTCGAATTCATAGGCTGTGTTGCGATTAAGCCAGCCACCGTTGTCTTCAAGGTGTTGCGGTAAATCCCAGTGATAAAGCGTAACGAACACTTTCATGCCGCGCTTGATAACTTCATTGATTAAGTTTACGTAAAAGCGCATGCCCACTTCGTTTACGCTACCGTCCTGTTTCATCACTCGTGGCCAAGAGATAGACAGTCTATAAGCATCAACACCAAGAGAATCAATTAGCTCTACATCTTGTTTCCACAAATCTATGTGGTTACAGGCAATGTCACCGTTAGTGGCATCAGTAATGGCATTTTTCTTTTCGCAGAACGTGTCCCAAATACAATCTAACCTTCCTTTTCTGTCTCCCTCTATTTGGAAACTTGATGTAGCCACACCAAACAAAAAGTCTTTCGACAACATCATTGAATTGGATGGAAGGTTAATTTCTTGCATCGTGGGTATGTCCTGACTATAACAATTTTTTCATATTAACCCTGCGCTAGACAGGTCAAATAACATCATATTTACATTGAATTCGATTACGCTTCGTGTAATTATCTCTTCAATGTAAGCGCTTACAAAATCACTTGTAGTTAGATGTAAGCGCTTTCAAATGTAAATTTATCATTAAATAGAAAAATAGCAACAGAGGTTATTCGTGGACACACCAGTGCAGCCTAATATTTCAAGCGCCCAAGAGGCAGAGGCAAACGGTGGATACCGTTTTGCGCTTATCTCACTCACCACGCTGTTCTTCATGTGGGGTTTTATTACCTGTTTGAATGACATCCTTATTCCTTACTTAAAAGGTGCATTCAACCTTAGCTTCACACAAGCAATGCTGATTCAGTTTTGCTTTTTTAGTGCCTATTTCATTGTGTCACTGCCTGCAGGCATGGTGGTGTCGCGCATTGGTTACCAGAAAGGTATTGTACTTGGGCTCGCTATAGCCTGCGTGGGGTGCTTGCTGTTCTTCCCCGCTGCATCAAGTCAAATATACGGTATTTTTCTGTTAGCTCTTTTTGTATTAGCGTCTGGTATAACCGTACTTCAGGTGTCTGCCAACCCTTATGTAACGGTACTCGGCGACCCTAAAACTGCCTCGTCACGACTCACCATGACCCAAGCATTTAACGCTTTTGGTACAACCGTGGCTCCCTTCTTCGGTTCTTATCTTATATATGGCGCTACAGGAGAGCACGGAGGCGGTACGCCAAGCGCTTCAGACGTGCAAGTGCCTTACCTAATTCTTGCTGCATCACTGCTTCTTCTGGCTCTTATTTTCATGTACTTAAAGCTGCCGAAGCTAAATCACACCAGCGCAAGCACTGGAGTATTTAAAGGAGGTGCATGGCATCACAAGCACCTTGTTTTAGGCGCTGTCGGCATTTTTATGTATGTCGGCGCGGAAGTGGCTATTGGCAGCATGCTAGTGAATTATCTAGCGAGTCCGGCGGTTGGCGGATTAAGTGAGGCAGGGGCGGCCAAGCTACTTGCCTACTATTGGGGAGGCGCGATGGTAGGGCGCTTTATCGGTGCTGTGGTTATGCAAAAAATCTCAGGCGGTTATGTACTGGCGTTTAACGCTTGTATGGCTATTGCGCTTATTTTGCTATCACTTTCAAGCACAGGCGATATAGCGCTGTGGAGTATTTTGGGAGTAGGTTTGTTTAACTCAATCATGTTCCCCACCATTTTTAGCCTTGCACTTCACCAGCTAGGAAAAGACACCCCACAAGGTTCTGGCATTCTCTGTTTAGCCATAGTTGGCGGCGCCATTATTCCACTTCTTCAGGGCATGCTGGCAGACACTATCGGCGTTACGCTGTCATTTTTACTACCCGCTTCTTGCTACCTTTACATTGCCTACTATGGCCTTGTAGGAAGTCGCGTATCTCACATTAATACCACTGAAAAGTAACGAGGATTAAGAATGCGAAAAAGTATAATCGCGAAAGTTGTTACCGGTGCATTGGTTGGCGTTTTAGTTAGTGCATGTTCAGCTGAAAAAAATACGGCTTCAGTCGATGACGTTGAGCCACAGCCAAACAAAGCGGGCGAGGTATGGCCTAAACTAGATATTGAAGTTAAAACAAACGCTACTGTCGAAACTAAGGTAGAAGAAATTCTGTCTACCATGACTACCGAGCAAAAAATTGCGCAGATGATCCAGCCTGAAATTCGCAATATCACGGTAGAAGATATGCGCAAATATGGATTTGGTTCTTATCTTAACGGCGGTGGTGCATTCCCTAATAACGACAAGCACGCCACACCAGAAGACTGGGTAGCACTTGCAGAAAAGCTTTATCAGGCTTCCATCGATGACAGTTTGGACGGCTCGACAATTCCTACAATGTGGGGGACAGACGCTGTTCACGGTCATAACAATGTTATAGGCGCAACCTTGTTTCCTCACAACATTGGATTAGGCGCGGCGAATAACCCTGAACTGGTAGAGAAGATTGCGCACATTACAGCTAAAGAGGTCATGGCAACAGGTATCGATTGGGTATTTGCGCCTACCGTTGCTGTGGTTCGCGATGACCGATGGGGCAGAACCTACGAGAGCTATTCTGAAGACCCAGCCATTGTTAGAGAGTATGCTGCTTCAGTGGTTAAAGGTCTTCAAGGCGCGGCTGACAAAGACTTTTTAAGCGACCAGCGTGTAATTAGCACGGTAAAGCACTTTGTAGGTGACGGCGGTACGGTTGGCGGTGATGACCAAGGTGACAATGTTGCCAGCGAACAAGCGTTATTTGATATTCACGCCCAAGGCTACGTGGGCGGACTAACGGCGGGCGCACAATCTGTTATGGCGTCGTTCAATAGCTGGAATGGCGAGAAACTTCACGGTCATAAATACTTACTAACCGACGTACTTAAAGAGCAAATGGGCTTTGACGGGTTTGTAGTCGGTGACTGGAACGGTCATGGGCAAGTTAAAGGTTGCAACAACGAAGATTGTGCGCAGGCCATTAACGCAGGCTTAGATATCTTCATGGTGCCAAACGATTGGAAGGTGCTGTATGACAACACTCTTGCTCAAGTAAACGACGGCACCATCCCTATGTCGCGTATTGATGATGCGGTACGCCGAATTCTTCGAGTGAAAGTACGCGCTGGACTTTTCGAAAAGCCAAGCCCGGCAAACCGCCCGTTATCTGGCGACCGTTCGCTTATTGGTAAGGCAGAGCATAGAGAAGTGGCGGCGCAAGCGGTGCGCGAGTCTCTGGTACTGCTGAAAAATAAAAATAAAACCCTCCCGATTTCTGCAAGCAAACGCATATTGGTAGCGGGCGATGGTGCGGATAACATCGGCAAGCAATCAGGTGGTTGGAGTATTACGTGGCAAGGCACAAATAATACCAACGATGACTTCCCTGGCGGCAGCTCTATTTATGACGGTATTAAAGCACATGTAGACAATGCTGGTGGTAACGTACAGCTATCGGTTGACGGTAGCTTTGAAACTAAACCTGATGTCGCCATAGTGGTGTTCGGTGAAGAGCCTTATGCAGAAGGTCATGGCGACAGAGAAACCTTAATTTATCAACACGGTAGCAAGACGGATCTAGCGTTGCTCGAAAACTTGAAATCTCAGGGAATTCCCGTGGTGTCGGTGTTTATCAGCGGCCGTCCGATGTGGGTTAACGCAGAGCTTAATGCATCTGATGCATTTGTTGCAGCTTGGCTTCCTGGCTCTGAAGGTGCAGCGGTGGCAGACGTTTTGTTTGGTGAGCAGGACTTTAAAGGCAAGCTGTCTTTCTCTTGGCCGTCAGAGCCTCAGCAGATCGTTAACAAGGGCGATGAAACCTATGAACCTTTGCTGCCTTATGGCTTCGGCTTAACGTACAGCGATGACAATGTTCTAAGCGATACGCTAAATACTGAAATTAAGGTGAGTACTGACAGCAACAAGCCGATGGAAATTCTAAAGGGCTCGGTTGAGGCACCTTGGGTATTATGGCTCTACTCTGGTGATGATTCTCTGGCAGTGAACGCAAGCACGCATACTGTTGGAGCCATTACTTATCGTACGGTTGATAAGGAAGTGCAGGAAGATGCGCGTAAAATCACTTTCGATGGCACCGAGTTCGCCGCTATGCGTTTTGCAAGCAAGAGCTTCTTCCGTGAAGATTTAAGTGCGCAACTACTTACGCATGGTGCCTTAAGCTTTAACGTTAGTCGTCACTCAGACATAAATGCACCTGTAACCGTAGGCATGAACTGTGAAGGCGAGGGAGACGCAGCGGGCAGCTGTTCAACTCAAATTGATATTAGCGAGCAGCTAAAGGCAATGCCAGCTGACACATGGACAAACATAAGTATTGACCTACAGTGCTTTGTTAATGAAGGTATCGATTTTACCGGCCTTGTTGTGCCGTTTGAGCTGGGAAGTTCAGGGAAGGCTAGCTTGAGTGTGGCAGATATTCAGTTTACCCCTGAGGCTGACAAATCGGCGAGTATAAGTTGCCAAAACTAAACAGTAAGTAGCTCTCAACGCTACTAGAAAAAACAACGCCGCCAACCTCAAAAACTGGCGGCTTTTTTTTGTTTGCACCGACCTTGAGCCTTCCGTTTATCGATCTATTATGCAGTTCATCCCGTAGCCAACCTGTAATATAAACAACAATCGTTGGTGAGATGAAAGTAGATAAGACGTGTTTCCGTCCTGCATTCATCCTTGTCATTCGGGAAAATTACAGGGTAGTAAAATGACAGATGAACAGCGTGCAACACCAAGTCTCTTACTTGCGTTAACACCTGTTGTATTGACGCTTTTAATCCTCGGCACCCAGATATTTTACTTCGGCGTGTTTGAGCCTCATATACCGCTTGCCATTGGCATAGCATTAACAAGTTTTGTTGGTACTTATCTTGGTCTAACGTGGGAAGAAGTGCGGGCAGGAATCTTTAAAGTTATCCATGTTGCGTTGCCGTCGGTAAGTGTACTTATTGTCGTAGGGATGATCATAGGTATTTGGATAGCCAGCGGTACGGTACCCACCATTATTTACTACGGGTTAAAGACCCTGTCTCCCCAAATTTTTCTGGCCGCGGGTATGGTTATCTGTGCAGTCGTTTCAGTTTCTTTAGGCACAAGTTGGGGCAGCGTAGGCACCGTTGGTTTAGCATTAATGGGTATCGGTGAAGGATTCGATATCCCCATGTACTGGACGGCGGGAGCAGTAGTTTCAGGCGCCTTTTTCGGAGACAAGGTATCGCCGCTGTCGGATACTACAAACCTTGCTCCAGCGGTTACAGGTACCGATGTGTTTTCACATATCAAGAATATGATGGCAACGACAATCCCTGCCATGGTGCTCGCATTTCTGATCTACCTTGGCGTCGGCTTCTTCGTTATCGATGCTCAGAGCGTCTCATTTGCAAAAATTGCAGGTATCACCAGTGCATTAGAAGATAACTTTACCGTTACGGGGTGGGCGTTATTGCCAGCGCTTGTTGTTATGGGGTTGGCCTTAAAGAAAATTCCCCCCCTTCCTGCGTTATTTGCAGGAGCGGTTGTGGGAGGAGCTTTCGCCATGTTTATGCAAGGTCAGAGTCTGCAAGCCGTTTTCGATTATGCAAATAACGGATATGCCATTTAAACCAATATTGTTGAAATAGATAGTTTGCTTAATCGCGGCGGCGTTCAGTCAATGATGTGGACTATTTCATTGGTATTGATTGCGCTTGGTTTCGGTGGAGCGTTAGAAACGACAGGCTGTCTAAGAAGCATTATCAATGCAATAAAGAGCAAAGCGAAAACCTTTGCTGGTACACAGATAGCAGCGGTTGGTACGGCGTTTTCTACTAATCTGGTGGCTGGCGACCCGTACTTGTCGGTAGCCTTGCCGGGAAGAATGTATTCACCCGTTTATAGAGGCATGGGTTATTCCACGCTTAACCTGTCCCGTGGCATTGAAGAAGGGGGCACGTTAATGTCTCCGCTCATCCCTTGGAATGCCGGTGGTGCGTTTGTGATATCTGCTCTTGGCCTGGGTATTTCTGGCGCAAACTTAGAAAACCTGCTGTACATCCCTCTTGCCTTTGCATGTTGGACGGCGCCCCTAATAGGAATATTTTACGCCTATGTCGGTTGGTTCTCACCCAAAGCCACTAAAGCTGAAAAGGAAGAGTGGGAGTCTTCTGGCGCCGAAATAGCGAAATTTAACAAGGACGGAACGCCCGTTACCGAGTAATGTTGGATAAGCGAAAACAGTCGCTTGAAACGCGCAAGTGACCGTAGCTAAAACTAGTTACTACAGTGTTAAAGTCTGATGACTCTAATACTGTAGTACACTCGACTTATTGGCATTCAATTCTTTGGTTTTCTTAGTCATCCTGACTGAAAATACAAACTCTATTCCTACCAAACTTTTTAGCGACATAAAGTGCTTCGTCACACTGCTTAATGAGATTCGATGTTTCAATCCCTGTTTGATACTGCGCAATGCCAGCAGAAAAGGTTTGTGCGCTGATATTTGGCGAAATACGCACTTTTCGATAACTATCAAGGATAGAGTTAACAACTTTTTTAGCCTCGGCAGCCGACGTGTTAGGAAGGCACAGAATGAACTCCTCTCCACCATAACGTCCAAATGTATCTGTTTTTCTAATGGACTTGGAAACGTGTTCACAAAAGGCTTTGAGTAAATCGTCCCCACACTCATGGCCATAGTTGTCATTGATTTCTTTGAAGTTATCTAAATCGATTAACACCAAAGATAAGTCGTTTTTATACGCCTTTGCTTCATTTAGCTCTAACTGCACTGCGCCGAGTAAACTTCTTCTATTACGAACGCCTGTGAGCGTATCTACGGTCGCTAATGTTTCCTGTTCTCTTTTCAACCTTCGCTGGACAGCATATAGATAGCTAATGAGGGCTAAAAGTCCTAATAAAGTCAGCGCCCCAGCAGTAAGAATTAGATTCATTCTGTTGCTGTTTGCAAGTTCCAGTTGAGATAATTCGTGCTGTTGTTTTAACAGTTGTAGTTTTCGCTCAGCTAACGCACTTTCATAATAGTCGCTAAACAGTTCTTTTCTGTCGTCAGTTTGATAGTAAAGAGATTGATAAAAGTTCTTACTGTCTCGCAATGCTGAAATGGCAGCCTCTTTGTTCCCCAGCTGCTCGAAAAGAGAAGACTGAATAGATTTGAATTGTGCCCAATGTAAATCGGGTGAGCTGTACTCGTCACTCAAGTTGTCGATAATTAAAGCTGACAACGCGTTAGCTCTTTCAAACTCACTCTGTTCTACTAGTGCTTTGAACCGAGAAATTTGATAAGTGTTAGTATCGTATGAGGTCGGTAGTAAGGATATGAAACTCTCAGTTTTTTCAATTAATTCATGCGCCTCTTTTACTTTGCCCAGAGCATAGAAATATTCAATTTTTAAAACTAGTCCATAGGTGTAGGTATCCCAGTCCTCAATGGATGTAGCGTATTCGGTGTATTTTTCGAGCATGTCGAAAGCCTCATCTATTCGACCTAAGTTCTCGAGGTTTCTTCGTTGGCAGTCTAGGGCAATTTGGTAATACCGATGGGGGCTAGACAAAGGCCTAGTATAAAAAAAGGTCTCTGCACGAGAACACAATTCTAAAGCACGCTTATTCTCCCCTAAGTAAGACATATTGAGCCCTATCTCAAGCTCCATGTTTTCTATTGCACCGTCTCCAAAGAAGCGTTTTTCGGTTAATGAAGGCAGTTCGCCTAACACTTTCGCGCCAGAGTTTAGGGATGCTCTTATTAGTCCCATTCTCGCTAGAAAAATGGATTTAGTCGCAATAGCGTCAAAGTAAAGCTCAGGATCATTGTCGTTGGCAAACGCTATTACTTCGTCAATAGTGCTATGGGCTAAACGCCACTTTTCCTGAATGGCGAGGTTATAAGCTGACAGAATGTTGTGTCTGAAATACAACGCTGGGTGTGAACGCTTTATATCTTTTAAGTGGTCTTTCGGGGCAAGTTTGTACTCTTCGAATCCCGTGGGATGATCAAGCATAGATTGCAGTAAAGCAATGTAAACAGATGCAAGAGATGACTGTTCAGATAAGACATCAGAGTCAGAGACTAATGCCGTTAACTCTTCTTCACTGTCGGGTTTACTGCCTATAATTTGGGAATACGCTTGGAAATATCTGTCATCGTCAGATGCGAAGGTATTGTTTATTCCCAACAAAAATAGCACTAGTACGCTAATACACTTCTTATACTTCACTCGCTTTCTTCTTTTATTACTCGTACCTGAGCTTGTCTAGTGAGGTTATCAAATATTGGAAGAAATGTTTGATAATTCTAGCGTGCTAAAACAAAAAAGGGCCTGAAAAGGCCCTTAGTATTATTGCTCTATCAACTTAGAAAGTATATCTAGCGCCAAGCGTGTAGCGAGGTCCGTACTGACGAGCAAATAAGAATTGCTCTTCGAATCGGCCGTAGCCACGCTCTGTTTCGTCGTTAATGTTTACGCCTTCTAGGAAGATAGTTAGGTGCTCATTCACATCATAGTTGATGCTGGCATCAACTTGACCAAAGGTGTCGAACTGAGTTGCTGGGTTATCTGAAGAACCTTGTGCTTGGCCAATACCCACAACATAGTCTGAGCGCCATGCATAGGTCACTTTTACAGAAAGGCCTTCTTTCTCATAAAACACCTGGAAGTTGGCGGAGTCGCTGATACCTACTAGCGGGTCTTGCTCGTTCAGGTTGTAAGGATCGTATTCAACGTCACCGTCAACTAACGTTGCGTTGGCGCCGAAACCAAAACCAGTGTCGCCAAACGTGTGCTGTATAGCTAGCTCAATACCTTCAACGGTTTTTGAATCGCTGGAATTACCAGGCTGTGTGGTACGCCAGGTAATTAACGGGTCGTCCGCATTAGGGGTTACCACACCGTTTTCGTCAGCATAGCCGTTATCAATAAAGTAATTATAGATAGCGCTATCGGTGGCTTGCTCACCAGCTGCCGTTAATGCGGTCACGGCTTCGTTCCAGCGAGGGCCTTGATAGATGTCGCGTAAACCTTCGAACTGCTGATCTTGACCTGTGGTTGTAATGTAGTTTTCAACCGACTTTCTGAATAAACCCACGGCAAGCATGCTCGACTCGTCGTAGTACCACTCAAATGAAAGGTCTAAGTTAGTTGACTCGAACGGTAGCAAGCTGGTGTTACCCGCCGATGCGGTTCTCGCGCCAATTTTAGGGCTTCCACTGAATGCCAAGCCACCTTGTAGCAAGCCAATCGGCGCTCTGGTAATTGATTTACCCCAAGAGAAACGCGCAACAATGTCATCCGTCACATCTACTTTTACGTCGAACATGGGTAATAAAATGTCATATTCGCCAGTAAAGTCTTGCACCTGTAGCTCGTCTTCAAACTGCGTGATCCACTCAGAAGCTGCGACCCAATTTACCTGCACAGGTACACGAACCTCCGCAGAGCTTGGCACTTCTGTTTCTTCGTAGCGTACACCAGCATTTATTTGCACGTAATAATCACCGACCTCGAAGTCCCACTCTGACTGAACATAAATAGAGTCGGTAATTTCCTCTACGTTACTGACAGAAGGCGCACCGCTGAAGTAAGGGTCGATAGAGTAAGCGTTACTCTCGCCAACGACATCACCAGTAATGAAAGCAAGTTGACGGGCAATGGCTTCGTCAAAATCATAGGTGTAATAGTAACCCGGATTCATGCCTGCGCCGCCACCGTCAAAAGCGTCTAGGAAGCCTGATGTGTCATTGCGAATAAACATGCTGTCTGGGAAAATTTCTGTGAAAGATGGACTAAAACCCGGGCCACCGCGTAGTCCGCTCCACGCTTCAAAACCCGTCAATGCTTGTTCTGTTCGGGCGTAACCAAAGTCAATTTTAACCAGTGGTATGTCGAAAGCTGAGTTATACCACGTGCCGTCAAGCTGCAGTTGCTCAATATCAGAGCGACCTGGTGAGTAAATGAATTGGCTGAAGTTAGAGTCAATTTCACTAGGTAAGATTTCATTCGTACCGTTGTTCCAGTTCACATAAACTTGTGGAATCTCGCCTGCTCTGTAGTCGTAAACTTTTGACTCAAGCTGGTTTGAGCCCAGTATAATTTGACCAGAGCTACCCAAACCTTTGTCATAACCGTTATCAATCTCGTTGTAAGAATCGTGGTAATCCAGACGGAAATGCCAATCGTCAGACACTACCCAGTCTAGGTTTACACCAATTGAACGCGCGTCAACTCGCGTGGTTTCGCGACTGGCAGTAAACGAGCCGTCGTCGCCACTAATATCGGCATAGACTGCTGTACCATTTTCGTCTAATTCGTACGCATTAATATTAGCGCCAAAGTTATTCCAAATACCCCATCCCACTGTGTTGGTGCCAGTAGTGGCGCGTGTTGCAGTGTAATCTATCGTTGCCGTAAAATCGTCAACTGGGCGAAATTGGAAAGTAACTTGGGCGTTTGAACGCTCACGCTGAACGTCAGTAATGCTGTAGTTCATGTCTTTAGGGAAGAACGCAGCGTCGGTAATATTGGTGCGGTTATCAACCACATTTTCAGGGTCTAAGTCAGGTAGTGCAGCGTTTTCTTGAAGCTGCCAGCCTTGAATATTTGCCGCTTGCTGCTGAAAGTCACGTTCTTGGTGAGAGAATGACAGACCAAATCCAAACATGTCATCGGCAAACGTGTTGCTGTAGACACCAGCAATTTCAGGGGTTACGTCATCACCCGCTTCGTTAGACGAGTCGTAAATACCTTTCACTGAAAACGTGGCATTTTGTCCTGATTGCGCCAACGGCTTCATGGTAATAATGTTTACCGTTGCACCTAGTCCCCCGCTGGGATTTTCTGCACGGGCGGTCTTCTGAAGCTCAAGCGTGTTTACACCTTCAGAAGAAAGGTTGGCTAAATTGAAGGAACGGGTAAAGCCCGTCCCCGGCATTTGTCTACCGTTCAGGGTAATTAGGTTGAACTCAGGACCAAAACCACGAACGGTAATTTCACTACCTTCACCGTTTGAACGACTAATACTTACACCTGTAATGCGTTGAAGTGCCTCAGCCAGGTTGGTATCAGGAAATTTACCTAGTTCTTCAGCGGATATGGCATCTACTACGCCGCTTGAGCTGCGTTTCAAATCCATAGAGCGGATCATACTGCCGCGAATACCGCTTACTTGAATAACTTCAACTTCGCCCTCTGCCGGTGTTACCGCTTCTGATTCTTGTGCGTAAGAGGGAAGAGCTAGGGTAGAGCCCATCAACAAAGCCATTGATGTGGCAAGCTGGGTCTTTTTAAATGGTGTGTTTTTCATAATTGCCCTACTAATTCTTATCAATTGGTCACTGCCGCTTTAAAGGCTAAAGCGGCATTTGCTTTGTTACTGTGCTGCTATTTCTACATTGTCGATGCGATAAACTGCACCTTCGCCTTGCCCCCATGCTGGGAACATCATGATGACGTTGATAGCGCTGATATCTAAGCCTGCGTCATATAGGGTTTGTAGTGGGAAAGTGTATGTTTGCCATTCACCTTCAACCGGATCAGCACCTTCCAAGCTGGCCGACATTGGAAGTTCAACAGCAGAAGAGACATTAATGGACTCTACTTTGAACAACCAAGGTGCAGAGGCGTCGTTAGGCATTGAGCTTACTTTCATTTCAAACTTAATCGCGCCATTTGAAAGTAGTGATGAAGCATCGAATGATACGGTTTCATCAGCTAAGAAACCCATCACCGTTGGTGTAGCGCCAATGCGAAATTCTGCTACTGTGCCGTGTTCCGCGTCGTCTACTTCTTCAGTTGGCGTTGAGCCACCACAACAATCCCAGATTGACCATTGTTCAGCTGCTGTATCAGCAAAGAGTGTGATGCCCGCACCTGACGCATCTTCGCCGCTATCAGGGTGGTAAAATTTCACATTGTCTAAGCGATAAACCGCGCCTTCACCTGTGCCCCAAGCTGGGAAAACCATAATGACGTCGATAGCACTTACGTCCAAACCACGTGCCTGCAATTCTGAAATAGTAAATGTGTAGGTTTGCCATTCACCTTCCACAGGCTCCTGACCCTCAACGCTATCAGAAAGTGGCAATTCAACAGCAGTAGATGCGCCATTAGACTCGATTTTGAATATCCAAGATGCTTCGGCGTTACTAGGCGCACTCACTACGCGCATATCAAACTGCAATAAGCCACCGTCGGTAAGTGCTGTAGCATCGAACGGGGTGTCACCGCCGCCAGATTCAGGACGCGTGATAAAGCCCATTACAGTCGGTTCTGCGCCAATTCGAAATTCTGCAGTTAGACCGTGTTCTTCGTTGTCCATTTCTTCAGTAGGGGTAGAGCCGCCACAGCAGTCCCACATAGGCCAGTTAGGGTTTTGCCCATCTTCGAAGATGACTAATTCTGGGTAGCTAGCTCCGCCTTCTTGCGAAATTTCTACGTTAGCCATGCGATACACTGCTCCATTGCCGGTATCCCACGCAGGGAAAACCATGATGACATCGATAGCACTTGTATCTAAGCCTGCTGCTGCAAGCGCGCTAAGTGGAAATTCGTAAGACTCCCACACACCCTGTTCAGGCGCAGCACCAGCGGTGTCTGCGGGTCCTACATAGCCGTCCATCAGTGGAAGTTCTGCGGCAGTTGAACCTTCAGAACTTTCAATCTTAAATAGCCAATTAGTTGTCGCATTTGCAGGCAGCGATGTAACTTTCAGATCGAATTTAACACTGCCAGTTTCTTCCATTGGAGACGCATCAAACGGAGACGCTTCACCTTCTGGGTCGGTAATGAATTGAGCTCGACTGATAAAGCCCATTACCGTAGGTGTTTCATTAATAGCAAATTCGAAAACCTGTCCTTGCTCGGCATCTTCTACAAGTGCTGGTGTTGAACCACCGCAGCAGTCCCACGCAGGCCAGTTTGGATTAGGTGTTCCGTCGAAAATAGTAAGGTTTTGTGCAACACCGGTTGACGGTGGTGAAGGGATAGGCGCCTCGCCTTCCACTAATGCATCGTCTAGTGAGTTGTAACCTGGGCGAACAGTTTCACAGCCCTTGCCGGTGTCTGGGTTCGATGCACATTGGTACACTCGAACATAATCGACCTCGTAAGTCTGACCTTCGGCTAACGCTTCAGCATCAATGCCTGTTTCGTTTACGTTAGCTGGCCAGTCGCCACCTACTGCAAAGTTAAGGATAATGTAGAATTCTTGATCGAATGGCGCGTTGTCCCAGTGAGTGGTTAGCTCACCTGTGCCTTGCTCAAAGTATTCCGCATACCAGCCGCGGTGAGAAAGTCCAGTTGCGTCACCGTTTGCGTTATAACGAACTTCTGAACGACGCTGCGTAGCGTAAAGGTAATCGTCCATGTACCAGCGAATTTCGCCTTCTTGCCATTCAACGGCGTAGGTGTGAAAGTCGTCTGCTGGATTCGCTCCATCAGGAAGCGAGTAGGCTTTGCCTGAGCTATCGTTATTTGGCCATTCTTGACCATAGTGAAGGGTGCCGTGAATATGGCTTTCAGGATTGCCGTCAGCATCTAGTGCTTTAAGGTTTACGGCTTCCATGATGTCAATTTCGCCAGAACGAGGCCAGCCACCGTAAACCTCATCAGTAGGCATCATCCAAAACGCCGGCCAACTGCCTTGGCCCGAGGGTAATTTAGCACGCATTTCAATACGGCCGTATTTAAAGTCTGCTTTGTAGCGCGTGTTTAGACGGGCTGACGTATAAGGCTTTTGCGCTCCTTCTTCCGCGGGTAGAGCAACAATTTTTAGGCTACCGTCAGACACAAATGAATTGTCTTCGCTGTCGGTATAACACTGAGATTCATTATTGCCGCCACCGTCGCAGTTTACTTCATGAGTCCAGTTGTCATCGTCAATACTGTTCCCATCGAACTCGTCGCTCCATACCAGCTCCCAGTCAGCAACGGGTGCCGCAGGATCAACAACGTCGATGTCTGTAGATGTGGTTGCTCCGCCTCCACAGCCAAATAGGGTTGCGACTGAGATCGCGGCAGCTATCCGCGAAAGTTGAGATGCTTTTTTCGTCATTGTTTTCAGCCCTGATCTAAAGAAATTGGGTTTTTATGTAGTGGCAAATGCCACGTAAAAAGCTTTTTGTAAGCGCTTACAATTTAGGTCAAATAAAAATGGCTGTTTGAAAGCGCTTACATTACATTAAGCGACTGACACATAAAGATCAATACTGTTCTCAAAAAATTAACATTTGGCTGTCGGTCTTATTTTTGTTGCTTTTCGTTTATTTTCAAATAAAACAATAAGATAAGGTTGTATTAGAGGGTGGGTTAAAATTTAAAGGTGCTTGTTTCACTGGCTATTTACAAATTATCTCAGGGACTTGTTAATGACCTGTGCTCGATATTTTGTTCGCACCTGGGTACACATCACGTTAAGCTCAATATACGATCTCATGTGAGTTGTTATTATGCATCACCACAATCACAGCACTTCCGCCTCTAATTATCATAAAGGTCAGCATCACGGCCATCACCACGGTGCGCATGCTGAAGCGCTAGGCACAGATTCCACACGCATTGGATGGGCGTTCTGGCTAAATTTCATCTTTACTATTATTGAATTCATCGGGGGGTGGCTTACTAACAGTGTCGCCATAATGGCAGATGCTGTTCACGATTTAGGAGACTCTCTATCCATAGGTCTGGCGTGGTATTTAAGTAAGCTCGGGAATAAAGCATCTACCGAAAAGTATACGTATGGCTTCAAACGGCTGAGCCTTATGGGAGCTATGATCAACGGCGTTATCTTGGTGATTGGCTCAATTTGGGTGTTGTCTGAGGCCATCCCTCGTTTATCTAACCCCGAAATGCCCGTTACAGAGGGTATGATTGGATTAGCGATCCTCGGTATTGTCGTGAACGGATTTGCAGCTTATAAACTCCACGGCGGTCATTCGATGAATGAAAAGGTGCTTAACTGGCACTTAATTGAAGACACGATGGGGTGGGTAGCGGTACTGGTAGTAGCCATTGTGCTCCATTTTGTTGAATGGCCTATACTCGACCCAATTTTATCTATTGGTTTTACGCTATTTATTTTGGTCAATGTTGTTCGGTATGTTGTGCAGACTATGTCATTGTTTCTGCAGGGCGTACCTGACTTGGCTACAAGGAATGCTATTAGCAACACGCTTTTGAAAATCGAGCACGTTGAAGAAATTCACCATGTACATTTTTGGTCGCTTGACGGAGAGCAGCACGTGCTTACTGCACACGTGGTAATAAACTGTGCAATAGACAATGACAAACTGAGAGCACTCAAAAAGGAAGTTCACGAGCGTTTAGCCCCCTTTGAGCTTGCTCATACCACGATAGAGTTTGAGTTGCCGGGTGAGCCATGTCGTGATGATAATGACCATTTACACGCCCACTCTCATGAACACCAGCACGAAGAGATAAATTAATACTATTATTTGGTCAAAGGCGTTTGTTTTGATTTTCAGGGACTAACAGTCTGTAGTTGTGCAAAAAAGAGGGGCGTTCACACGCCCCTTTCAACACACACGTTTTTTAATTTATAACGAGATTAAAACCTTGCTTTAAATGCTACGCCGTAATAGCGATCTGCATCGCGCGGTATTTGATAGCGGAAGTTGTCGCCGCTATATGTGGTCGCGTAGCTTTCATCAAGCAAGTTCTTCGCAATCAAAGATACGCGGAAGGCATCGTCTTTGAATGAGAAGCTCACGCTTGCGTTAAGCATGCTGTAGTCAGGTAACAATGAGTGAGGATTGAATTCACCCGTGTTGCCTGGCAAGTCAGAGTACTGTTCATCGGTATAGATGTAAGACGCGTTGTAGTAAACGTCAAAACCATGCTCTGTTTCCATGAAGTACTCCGCTGACAGTGAGTATTTCATGTCAGGTGAGAATGGAACATCCAAGCCCGAACGGTCGGTACACTCAGCCTCTTCAGGACAATTAAATCTATCGATCTCAGCCTTGGTGTACGCAGCGCCACCGATTAGCGTCAGGTTGTCGGTTGCGTTCCACATAAAGTCTACTTCAACGCCTTGGGTCGTCACATCACCAGCATTGGTAAGGCGCGTGATACATGCGCCGTCAGAACAATCAAAGTTGTTTGCTTGGAAGCCTTCAATGTCAGTGCTAAATAGCGCGATATTTAAAAGTAGATCGCGACTTGCGTACTTATAGCCAATTTCGTAAGCGTCAGATTCTTCCGCGCCAATTGGGCGTCCGTCATTCTCTGGGTTGAAGTTATAGTAAACATTGAAACCAGGGCCTTTGTAGCCTTGAGAATAGGTTGCATAAACCATTTGATTTTGGTCGAGATCGTATTGAACACCAAGGCGGCCAGACAAATTGGTTTCATCTACCACACCTTCTGCATCGGTGTTCTCGGTCGCAGGTCGAACGCCCACACCGCGGCGTCCATATTCGTCGTTACTTATACGACGGTGAGTGTAAGACACTTCATCATCGGTATAGCGAAGACCGAAGATAAGGCGTAAGTCATCGCTTAAGTCGTAGGTGCCATCTCCGTAAACGGCCCAGTTATTAAACTCAGTGCTCATGAATGCCGTGGCAGACACAATGTCGTTGGCATTACATGTCACACCTAGTGAATTAGCGTAAGCGTCTAGGTCAGAAAGTGCGTCTGTCAGCGCGTCTCCAGACAGGTTATTCTGCGCATAGAATGTCAGTGCTTGGTCAAGTTGAAGGTTATTGTTTTGGCAACTTGCATCACGAGTGAAGTTACGCTCTGAATCCATGTTCCAGTAGAACATACCGGCTAAGAAGTTGAATGGGCCAGCTAGGTTTGATGCAACACGGAATTCTTGAGAAAACTGACTCCATTCTTGCTCACCTACGTCATGCAGCTGAAACGGCACTCCAAATACTGGCTGGTCGCTGTCGCCAGCAATAGACGTAAAATCACCTTCGCGGAATTCTGTATTTTCCCACGAGCGCTGGGCAGTGATCGACGTGAAGGTGTAGTCACCAATGGTTTTGTCCACTTGTACGGAGAAGGCCGAGTGGTCGTCAATAGTGCGAGATTCGAAGTCATGATCAATTTGACGCTGCTCTAAATCGATACCGTCGGCAATGGTCTCACTGTTGGGTGCTGCCTTTGAGTCGGGATTTCGACCGCTAGATACGCCTTCTAAATCAGCACAACAGTCGTCATCCGCGCTGTAAATTTCGCTAATGAACTTTACTTTTAAATCATTGGTTGGCTCGTAAACCACAACTGCACGGGCACCTTCACGGTCATAGCCGTTTACTTTTTCATTGTTGTAAACGTTGTCGATATAGCCGTCGAATTTACCTTGGAAGACGGTTAAGCTGGCTGAAAGGTCGTCGGTTAAGCCACCACTTACTGTGCCTTTTAAACGGTATTCGTTATCTTGATAAAACTCAGTAGAAAGACTGCCTGTGAGCTCCTGAGAAGGATCTTTTGTGGTGATGTTTACCACACCAGCAGAGGCGTTCTTGCCAAATAAAGTACCCTGTGGACCACGTAATACCTCAATTCGATCTACATCGTACAAATCGGCAAACGCTTGACCAGAACGCCCTAATACAACGCCATCTACCACCGTGGCTACGCTTGGCTCTGCGGCGATACTAAATGAAATTGTTCCAATACCACGAACGGTTAAGGCTGAATTTCGAGTTGTTGTCCCTTTGCGGAAGCTCACAGAAGGCACAAGCGCTTGTAGATTTTCAACATTGTTAGCAAAGGCAGATTCTATCTGGTCACCGCGTAACACTGATACAGCAACGGGCACATCGCTGATGCTTTGAACACGCTTTTGCGATGTAACGACAATTTGTTCAAATGATTTATCATCTTTTGAGGCGTCGACTTGCTCTGTATCTGCCTCTTGCGCAAATGCATTGGTGTGAAGTAGCAATCCAGATGTCATAGCAAGGGTTACCGCCTTGCTGATGAGTGATCTCTTTGTATTCATGTTGTTCTCCAGGGTGTTTCGCTTATCACGCCCTCACTTACACCTTGCTACCTTTAGTCGGATACAAAAGCATTTGAGCAAGTAATCGGCGTTTCGTTTTTTATTCTGGCTGCGTAGGGTACAGCGCTACGCGTATTATTCTTTCAATAGCAAAATTCAATAGCGTAAAAATACGGTCTTCTATATAAAAGATATCTTGCATCTGATGTCTTATATAAGAGTGATTAAGTTAAACAATTGTTAAGCCGTTTGCAAACGTTATGTTAATTTTTTTGTGTTTTTTCTATACAAAAATGACGAAGAAGAGTTAGGCGTGCTGAGAAGCAAGGCGTTTCAAGCCTTGCTCATACTTTACTCGCCACCATTTCAGACTTATACCAATTGCCACGAAACATGTTGCCCACAAGCCGACTAGTGCAGGGACAAACGCGTTGCTTAGTCCATTCACAAAGCCTACAGGAGAGAACATCAGGTAAAGCGTTGCGATAAGGCCAACAAGCACGATGGCGCAGGGAATGGCATAGCGCCATGGCGTCATATTGACTTCAGCCTTTGCAGTGAAATGCCATGGAGTAGTCATTGGGTAGAGCCTGCCTATAGTCAACATAATAGCCAATTCAATAGCGAACAAAATGGCGTAGATATGGATAAAGTTAATATCGACTTCCCATACGAACTTAAGCAGTCCATAGGCAATTACGTGGAAGATAATCGCGACTTTTGCCGCCAGCGCAGGAACGCGTTTTGTAAATAAGCCAACAAGCACAATAGTGATAACGGGAATATTGTAAAAGCCAGTGAATATGCGAATGATTTGCCACAATCCTTCAGGGGCAAACATAAGCAGCGGCGCCGTGATAAAAGAGAGCACAGCAATAACAATACTGGTGATCTTGGCAACGCGAATAAGCTTTTCGTCGCTCACTTTGTCTTTTTTGAAGGGTTTGTATACGTCTAAGCAAAATAGGGTGGCAGCACTGTTAAGCAGTGAATTAAAAGAGCTAAACACCGCACCAAGCAATACTGCTAAAAAGAAACCCGACAAATACTGTGGGAGTACATCTTTTACTAAATGAGGGTAGGCAAGGTCGATAGTTTGAAGGTTTTCGTCTTGATATAAGTGATAAGCAATCACGCCTGGTAACATCATCATAAAGGGCACAAGCACTTTAAAATAGCCAGAGAACAACACCCCTTTTTGGCCTTCAACCAGATTTTTAGCGCCTAAGGTTCGCTGAATTACGTATTGGTTAGTACCCCAGTAAAACAAATTGGCTAAAATCATACCCGTGAAAATAGTACCAAAAGGAACAGGGTCGTCGGGACCACCTATAGCATTGAGCTTTTCAGTTTCCGTTGTAGCAATAGTAGATAGACCTTGGCTAAAGCTGCCGTCGCCTAAGGCCACCAAGCCAAGAACGGGAACCAATAAACCCACAATTAAAAGGCCAACTCCATTAATCGTGTCTGATACGGCTACCGCTTTTAAACCACCGAAAATGGCATAGAGAGCGCCAATCGTACCGACTATGACGATGGTAAGTACCAGTCCCACCTCATAGCTTACGTTGAAAAGCCCGGGTACATCAAAAAGCCTAAGCACGGCAATAGAGCCAGAGTAAAGCACCGATGGAATGGTAACTAACGAATACCCCACCATAAACAAAACTACCGTCATTCTGCGAACGCTATCGTCGAAACGGTCGCGTAAAAACTCAGGTAGGGTGGAGAAAGCGCCCGCTAAGTAACGAGGCAAGAAAATAAGCGCCATAATAATGGTAGAGATACCAGCGGTAACTTCCCACGCCATAGCGCTTAAGTTATACCCAAAGGCAGAGCCATTTAATCCAATTAGCTGCTCTGCGGAAAGATTGGTAAGGATCATGGACCCAGCAATAAAAGTGCCGGTCAACCCTCTTCCTGCAAGGAAGTAACCGTCTTGCGTGTTTACTTCCCCTTTTGTTTTCATGTAAGAAATAACGGCAACCAGTGCCATAAATGCCATGCATGACAATAGGGTAAGGGTGATATCCATGAACTGCTCCTATGCGCTACGCTGGCCAATGTGTGGTGTTCGACATATCCATATCGGTATGTTGAACATCTGGGCCCATTACAATGCGACAGCCTTTTTGGATGAACACCGCCACATCGTTAAGCGCAAGTATTTCTTCTCTGTATTGCTCACCCTGCACGACTTCTTCGGTACCAAAACGTATCCATTCACCTTTTGGTAAGTAGTATTTAATTTTTCCGCCGGGCACCACGCAAGGCACAACAAGTAGGTCATCACCGCACATAAATTGTTGTTCAAAACCGTGCGAAAGCGGCTGTTCAGGGAAGGCTAACGCCATGGCGCGCTGAACCGGAAGTCCTGTTTGTGATGCTTTTTCTGCGGTTTCCTTTAGGTATGGAATAAGCTTATATCTTAGCTTAAGGGCCTCAAATACTGCATTGGAAGCGGCATCGCCGTAGGACCAGGGTTCACGAGGGCCAATACCGTGCAATCGCATGTGGGCACTAAACACTGACGCTTGTGCCCATCTTACGTAAAGTTCTGCATCTCGGGTGTCTTTGTAAAACCCGCCTATATCGGTAGCGAAAAACGGCCCGCCTGACATACCCCAGGACAAACTGCCACGAATACTTGCGGCTAGGCCATGCCAGTCGGCTTGCGGGTCACCGCCCCATTGTGATGGGTAGCGCTGACTTCCTGTCCAAGCTGAACGGCTAAATAGGAAAGGACCTGTTTTGCAGTAAGCGTCGGCAGCCTCGTACACACAGCGGTTGTAAAGCATACTGTAAACGTTATGTAGACGATTACCTGAATCACCGCTATACGACAGCATATTGTCGTCTTCCAACTGTTCGCCAAAGTCGGCCTTTATCATATCTACGCCAAGGTCAAATAAAGGTTTGTGCGACGTTTTCCAAAACTCGTAAGCTTCAGGGTTGGTAAAGTCTAAAATACCTGAGTCTGGCAAAGGCGTAAGTACTTCACCAAATGGGCTTAAGTCCCACGCATAGCGGTACGCTTCGCCAGTGCGTTTATCCTTTATCAGCCAACCCTTTTCGGCCGCCTTTTTGTAAAGGGGGTTTTTCACTGAAATCATGGGGTATTCCCACACACAGATTTTAAAACCTAACGCTTTAAGTTCATCGATAACTGGCTGTGGGTCGGCGTAGCGCTTAGGGTCCCACTCAAAAGCAAAGCGGGTATCTGTGTCTTGCCATGCGCGGCCATCAAGGGTAATAACATCGCAAGGCATATTCTTTTCGCGCACTTCGCGGGCAACCGCGAGTAGTTCGTCGGCGTCTTTATAATACGCTTTAGAAAGAATGACGCCTAAGCTCCAGGTCGGCGGCGTAGGGGCAAAGCCGGTGAGCTCGCTGTAGGCTTTAAGACTTTGCGCTGGCGAGTCTTGATGGAACAAGAACATGTCGAGTAGGTTATCTTCTACTAAGCACACGTAAGCTCGCTGTGACCAAAGTGCGTAGCCGACTCCATGGGTGACGGGGGCTGGAGTGTGCACAAACAAATTCCAGCCTTCAGGACTCCATGCGTAAGGTGTGTTTTTATAAGACTTTTCGGCGTTTACGCCTAAAGCGTCGTGGTTGTATGAGCGAATTAGCTGGCCGCGTTTATCAAGCTTGCCCCATTTCTCTCCAAGACCATAAACGGCTTCGTCGTAGCTAAGCTCTAAACTTACTAACCAACCTTTGTCGGTTTTAGCGAATGGCGGTAAGCGATGCTGACGTACAAAGTGGCCGTCGGTGGCGCTTTGCTGAACTAAAACGTCATTTTTATACAGCTTGAAATGAAGAGGTGCGGCAAAAACTTCTAATCGATAGTCGCCTGCTGCCAGGGTGCTGTGAGACTGATCACCGGAAAGTACTAGCGATAGCCTTTCCGGCGCTTGAGTAAGCATACCAAAATCATCTGCTGCATTGACGTCACTTTGAATGCGTAAACCAAACTGACTAATACTTAGACTCAACTCACCATATTGGGTGGGGACAATAAGTGTCTTATCATCCGACAAAAAGGGCTGCTCAGTAATGTCAGCGGCTTTAATATCGTTCCATTCTGGCTCATTTACACAAAACGCGTTACTCATTTCTACATTACCCTTCATGTCTTATATAAGACATAAGTTAATGAAATGTAACTTGGGTGTCAATCTGCAATTAGAAAATTATGAAGATTTAGATCCGCGTTCACTATCAAGCCGTCTTAGATACTGATATTTTGGACAATAAGGGTTACGCCACTTAATGCAAGCATGGTCAAGGCTAACAGTCGGACAGCGGCAGCGGACACGCGAGCAGCGAGAATTCGTCCTAATCGCGTGAAAATTAAAATGACGGGAATGGCGAAAACAGCAGACAGAAACACTTCTGTTGAAGGCAAAGTACCAAACGGTATTATGGCAAGGCGTATAAGTGAGGTAACACTAAATACGGCCAGCAGTGTTATTCTGATTTCATTTATTGGCCAGGTTTGTCGATAACACTGAAATACCACAGGTGGGCCAAAGGTAGAAAAAAGACCGCCTAGCAATCCACCTAGAGCGCCAGCGATAGAAAAGCCGTATGCGCGACCAGATGGCTGTGCCCGCTTTCTTTTTATTAATAAAAGGCCGCAGCAGCTGAGAATAGCCAAGCCGAGCAGTAAATTGAGCCAAGTTGCCATCCCAACAGATAGGTATTCCAACAATGCGTAGCCTACCGCCATAAAGGGTATACCGCTAACCAGTATAATAGTGAAAGCACGTCTATTTATTTGCTCCGTGTTTTTCACTACTAAGCTGATGGAATTGAAAAGACTTAGAAAACTCACCATAAAGGTGGTCGCCGTAAGCGGCAAGATGCCGAATAACGTAAAGCTTGATACCACCATAAGGCCAAAACCAAACCCGCTTAAGGTCTGTAGCAGTGTCGCAAGCCCTAATAGCGCAAACATGGGAAGCAGTGTTTCCAAAAGCATCACGTGTAATTCCTGCAATGTATGTGATTTATATCAAAAGTGCGCTATAACTCTTGTGTATGATATAACAACAAAAATTAAGCGTTTAGGTTAGGGTTCATGTCTTCATCTCAATTCGATCACAAACTCAGCGGTCCAAGTCTTGCCTTTCAGCCGCTGTATCAACAAGTCGCTGAATACATTAAGCAGCTTATTGTCGAGCGCCGTTGGCAACCAGGCGAGATGCTACCTAGTGAGTTTAAGCTTGCTGACGAATTCAATGTTAGCCAAGGAACCGTTCGCAAAGCGCTAACATTGCTGACAGATACCAAAATTGTAACCCGTCGTCAGGGGGTCGGTACATTTGTTTCTGAGCATACGGCACAAGATGCGCTGTTTCGTTTCTTTCCGTTACAAGCTGACGGAAAAGGTGCTGACCTACCCAAAGCTGAACTGTTAAGTAAAGAGCTGGTCGAGCCAATTGAAAGTGTCCAAACTGCACTATCAATTACCGCTAAAGACAAAGTAGTGAAGCTTAAGCGTAGGCGAATTCTCGATAACGAATTTTGTATGCTTGAAACTATTTATTTACCGTCTAAGCGATTTCCTGACATCGAGAAGCGAGAAGATATTCCGCATACTCTGTATCATTTTTATCAAACGGACTACAACCAAACTGTATTTAAGACCCGTGACAGCATTAAAGCGGTTTTGGCCTCAAAAAGTGATGCAAAAAGCTTAGGTATCGAAAAAGGAATGCCGTTACTTATGGTTACGCGCGTCACTGAGTCTATTGACGGTAAACTCATTGAATATCGTGAAAGCAAATGTAGAACTGACCACTACCATTACCAAGTTGAACTTGATTAATCCTTTGCTATCAACGCCAAACTGTTCAACCACAACGTTTTAAACGTCCGTTCCTATCAAATTGTTTCTTACCGACTCTCGAACACCTAGCATAACAAGGTAACGCTTTACCTTGTTATGCCACCGCTAGACATTTCTTTTTATTGCACTCCAAACTTTTCATTAAGTTTGTTAACGCTTTGTTGACATCGGTATATCTGTGTAATAACTTATGTCTTATACAAGACTAAAGTTTGAAGCTAAAGTTATACAAGAGCATACTGCAAAAGTAAACCGCGGCTTTTTATCTTTGCAGTACGTTTAAGAGAAAGTCCGTACTAGCTTAAAGCAACGAATTCTAAGGTGAATGAAACAATGAATAAGATACCAGAGGTAGGTTTTGGTTTTTGGAAGGTCGATACTGCCATATGTGCGGAAACCACGTACCAAGCGATTAAGGCTGGCTATCGACACTTAGATTGTGCCGCTGATTACGGCAATGAAAAGGAAGTGGGTGAAGGCATTAAGCGAGCGATTGATGAAGGCTTGTGCACCAGAGAAGAGCTTTGGGTTACTTCTAAGCTATGGAATACCTTTCACGCCCCTGAGCACGTGGGTCTTGCTTTAGAAAAAACCTTGTCAGACTTACAGTTAGATTATGTAGACTTATACCTGATCCATTTCCCAATAGCGCAGAAATTTGTGCCTATCGAGACCCGTTATCCACCGGAATGGTTTTACGAACCTGATGCTGCCGAGCCTAAAATGGAACTCGCGCCTGTGCCTTTGCATAAGACATGGGAGGCAATGGAGTCGCTTGCCGATAGCGGAAAAGCAAAACAAATTGGTGTGTGTAATTACAACACCGGTTTGCTTAACGACCTGATGAGCTATGCGCGTATTAAGCCAGCCATGCTGCAAATTGAATCTCATCCGTACCTTACGCAAGAGCGACTAATTCGTTTGGCAAAAGACTATGGACTGGAGGTGACGGCCTTCTCTCCGCTAGGTGCCTTATCTTATCTAGAGCTTGAAATGGCTGATCAGACGGAATCAGTGCTTGAGCAAAGCGTAGTAAAAGCCGCGGCAGAAGCCCATGGTAAAACGCCCGCGCAGGTTGTCTTGCGTTGGGGAATTCAGCGCGGTAACGCCATCATTCCAAAAACGTCAAAAGTTGAGCGTATGAAAGAAAACCTCGCACTTTTTGACTTCTCACTCAGCGACAGTGAAATGCAGGCAATATCTGCATTGAACGTAAATCGCAGATTTAACGATCCAGGGCGCTTCTGCGAAGCTGCCTTTAACCGTTTCCACCCTATTTACGACTAGGAGTTAGCTATGAAAAACGTCAATGACAGCTCTGCGGTAGCCTACGCAAGTGTACCTACTCAGCACAATTATAACGGCGGTGTGTTCCCTGAAATAGTCGTGAACAACGAGGGTTGTACAACGGTAGAAGAGACCGTTGCATTTGTAAAAGCAAATCAATCAGAGCTTGAAGCAAAACTTGCAAAGTCGGGAGCACTACTTTTCCGAGGGTTTCCAATTGATTCCGCAGAGACCTTTGACGTTTTCTCAGCAGGCTTCGGCTATCCTAACTTTACCTATCAGGAGTCGTTGTCTAATGCCGTGCGTATTAACTTTACTGAGCGCGTATTCACAGCAAATGAAGCGCCGAAAGACGTAGAAATTTTTCTACATCATGAAATGGCGCAGACGCCTATTTCACCTAGCAAGCTGTTTTTCTTTTGTAAGACTGCAGCGGATGAGGGGGGAGCAACGCCTTTGTGTCGCTCCGACAAATTGTTTGAAGCATTGAAGGAAGAAAATCCTGCGCTTGCTAAAGACTTTAAAGAGAAAGGCCTTAAATATACGACTACTATGCCAGCAGCCAATGATGCCAACTCTGGCCAAGGAAGAAGCTGGAAAAGCACGCTAAGCGTTGAGTCATTAGAAGAGGCAGAAGCTAAATTAAAAGAGTTAGGATACACCTGGCAATGGTTGGAGGATGGTAGTCTAAGAGCCATTACGCCTGTCTTACCTGCGGTTATCGAACTTAGTGATGGCTCAGAAGTGTTCTATAACCAGCTAATAGCTGCGTATATGGGATGGAAAGGCGTAAGGGAAAACCCGTCGTCGGCAATTACTTTTGGCGATGGAAGTGCAATTCCTAAAGCCGGTTTAGAGCGCGTTGCAGAACTGTCTGAAACTTACACCTTTGACTTAGAGTGGCAAGATGGTGACGTGGCTATTGTTGACAATTACCGTGCAATGCATGGCCGCCGCCCTTATTCTGGCGAGCGAAAGCGCGTAGTGCTTGTTGCGCTTGTGGCCTCAGAGCGATAAAAGAAAATGAACGATATAGCAGTAAAATGTAAAAATATTTGGCCCGGGCTAGGAATTGCAACCATTACCGGTATGGCGGCGCTCTTTTTGAGTGAGCATTACAATGCCCCTGCTATGTTGTTCGCATTACTTTTGGGTATGGCCGTATCGTTTTTGCATCAGAACGATACGCCCTGTGCGTGTGGTATCGATTTCACGGCAAGTACTCTTCTTCGCGCTGGAGTTGTTCTGCTTGGTCTACGCATTGCGCTAGGTGACTTAGCGGTACTTGGGTGGCAGACCGCTCTTATGCTGGCCGCTGCCATACTCACAACAATTATTGTCGGAGTGGGTCTCGCCAAATTACTCGGGTTACAAAAGCGTTTTGGTGCATTAACGGGAGGCTCAGTAGCCATTTGTGGTGCGTCTGCGGCTCTCGCCATTTCCACCATTCTTCCCAAGGGAGAAAACCACGAAAGAGACACGTTGCTGACGGTTATTGGCGTAACCGCTATGTCGACCATCGCCATGGTGCTCTACCCAATTGTGGCGGCGCAGTTGGGCATGAATGATACGGAAGCTGGCATTTTCTTAGGCGGCACTATTCACGATGTGGCGCAAGTTGTGGGGGCAGGTTACTCGGTGTCTGACAGTGCAGGCGACATGGCGACACTGACCAAGCTGGTACGAGTAGCCATGCTAATGCCAGTGGTACTCATTATGATGATTGCCATTAAACACTTTTACAAAGCCAAAAGTCAGGCTGACGGGGCGCAAGTGCCTAAAATGCCGATGTTTCTAGTTGGCTTTATTGTACTTATGTTACTCAACAGCTTTGTAACCCTACCCGAAGTAGTTATTGAAACGGGGACCCAGATATCACGCTTCTTCTTAGTCGTTTCAATTACGGCAATCGGTATGAAGTCTAACCTTGGTAAGTTAGCCGAAGTCGGTATGCTGCCAATTGTGATGATTGTGGCAGAAACGCTGTGGATTGCACTGCTTATATTGGGCTATTTGTTCGCAATATAGTGGGATTTTTTGCGCGATTTATCACAATTATTCTTAATGCACTCTTAATACACAAAGCACTCAATGACGAGGTGGTAGCAGTGAAAAAACATGGCCTTCATGAACTGTACGCTAAGGACCCTGTAAAGGCCGACGAACAGGTTTTTCAGCGAACTAGCAACGCGCTGACTCGGCGTGGTTTTATCAAAGGTCTGAAGTCTCTGTCTTTGCTACTTGGTGCTGAAGTCGTTTACGGTCAGTTCATGCCAGCAGGACTTATTCCCGCTGCATTTGCTCAGTCGAACACGCCGTTTTCTATCGAGGGAAAAGACGGGCTAACAATACTTAACGACCGGCCAATTAACGCTCAAACGCCAGCGCACTTACTTGATGATGCGGTTACGCCTGCCTCTCGATTTTTCGTAAGGAATAATGGTATTCCCCCGCAAAAGCCAGACGCGAGTACGTGGACGCTTACTATTGAAGGGGAGTCGGCCGAGCAGTCAAAAACCTTCACGTTGGAAGAGCTCAAAACCCAATTCAAACATTACACCTACCAACTAACGCTGGAATGCGGCGGTAATGGACGTGCCGAGTTCTCGCCAGCAGCGACGGGGAACCAATGGACTACCGGAGCTGTGGGATGCCCTAAATGGACAGGTGTAAGGCTTAAAGATGTACTCACGTCAGTGGGCGTAAAAGATAGCGCTGTTTACATTGGCTATTATGGTGATGACCAGCATTTAAGCCGTACACCGGGCAAAGCGGCTATTTCTCGCGGGGTGCCGATAAACAAAGCGATGGAAGATGAGTCGTTGATTGCATGGGCAATGAATGATGAACCTCTGCCTTTAATGAATGGCTATCCGCTCCGACTGGTTTTTGGTGGTTGGCCAGCGTCTACGTCTGGTAAGTGGCTTAAGAAGATAGTGGTCAGAGACCGCGTGCATGACGGTGCAAAAATGCTGGGCAAAGCGTACCGACTCCCTTGTAAACCCGTTGCTCCGGGGGCGAAAGTAGCCGATGAAGATATGTGTATCATTGAAGCTATGCCTATTAAGTCACTCATTACTTATCCACAATCGGGCACTGATCATCCTTTGGCCAAGAAACTAAGCGTGCGCGGTCATGCATGGAGTGGCGAGGGTAAAGTGGCTGAAGTGTACACATCTATTGATTTCGGACAAACGTGGCAAATAGCAGAGCTCACGCTTCCCGTAAATAGACATGCATGGCAGCAATTCACTACAAAAATAGCCTT
The DNA here is from genome assembly GCF_022348305.1 of Alteromonas sp. MmMcT2-2. NCBI lineage: Bacteria > Pseudomonadati > Pseudomonadota > Gammaproteobacteria > Alteromonadales > Alteromonadaceae > Alteromonas > Alteromonas sp. MmMcT2-2. The sequence continues at coordinate 108,074 of NZ_JAKRFA010000001.1, read as the reverse complement.
TCCTCAACAAGGTTATTTCGAAATATGGGCCAAAGCCGTAGATGAAAATGGAAAAGCACAACCTATGGTATTGCCGGGCTGGAATCCAAAAGGCTACTTAAACAATGCCTGCCATCGCATTGCTGTGCGGGTTGTGTAAAACACATGGTACCGAGTAACGTGTTTGAGATATGGAGCGCTCGCATGCGCCGTCTATTCGTTTTTGTTTCTATTATGGCAGGGTTAGTTAGCACACCACTGGTTGCGGCCATCAATGAAAGCAGCGATAAAAATAGCGGCTCAAGTATGCATTCCGCTGACGCCACGACTGTGTCTGTTGACCCCCAGTCAGGTCTTACTGTAGCGCCCGGCTATAATCTAGTGGTTGCACACTGTAGCGCATGCCATTCGCCTTCACTAATTACACAGAACGCAATGAGCAGAGAGAGATGGCTTGAAACTATTCGATGGATGCAAGACACGCAAAAGCTATGGCCATTAGGTGATGCGGAGTCCGCTATCCTAGACTATCTGGCGTTGTGGTATGGTCCTAAAAAAGGCGCCCGTCGCCCGCCCATAGAGCCGCATCTACTGCCACAAAAATAAAGCTCGTCTCAACCGAGCGTTTTATTTCATCAGTTTTTCAATATTCCGCCGATACTCATAGCATAACGCTACTTCAGACTAATAGTTAAATGGTCTGGATATCTGTTAATCTGAACAAAATAACTCTATAAAAAACATATCGGTAACCACACATGTTTGTATCTCGCAGTAAATACGAAGAAAAAGAAGCGCAAGTACGTAAACTAGAAGCAAGAGTGCAAGAAGCCTTAGACAAAATTGACGTTTTAGAGGCAGAAAATAGTGAACTCATTAATGCCATTGAGGCTGCAAACGGTCAGCATGCATCGTCGAACGATTCCGTTGTAATGAAGTGCATTGTTGATGCAATGCGTCAATTAGAAGGTATTCGTGAAACGGTGTTGGCTACTTATCAACGTATCGATGCTGAGAACCAGTCTGTTGCTAATATTAATGAGTTGTTTAGTGATTCTGCGACTACATTAAGCAAAATTGTTACCGACATGAGCGGGCTTAATGTCCAAATGGGCAGCATGAGCGAACGTATATCGGGGCTATCAACGACAGCAGATAACATTAATAAATTTGTTACTACTATTACGAGTATTTCTGATCAAACTAACTTACTTGCGCTAAACGCTGCTATCGAAGCTGCGCGAGCGGGCGATGCAGGCCGCGGGTTTAGTGTTGTTGCTGATGAAGTACGTGCATTGGCGACAGAAACCAACAAATCAGCAACAGAAGTATCTGAGCTGGTGAACGGTATAATTCAGTCTACTTCCAAAGCGGTTTCAGGTGTCAATGAGCTGCGCGGAAACAACGAGCAGCTAGAAACCGGCATTAATCAGCTAAATGGCAGCTACGAAGTTATGGTGCAACACTGTGACAGTATGAAGTCCACCATTAGTGAAGGCGCAATTGCTACGTTCATTCAAACAGTAAAATTGGATCATGTAGTGTGGAAGGCCGAGGTTTATGCAGTGCTGTGCGGCTACAGCAATAAATCTGTGGCGGACTTTGGCGATCATAAGAACTGCCGCCTTGGGCAGTGGTATAGTGACAATGCTAACAAAGCAATTGGCCAAACAACGGCATTCAGAGAGATTGAAGCGCCGCATGCAAAAGTGCATAGTAGCGGTATCGCTGCCGTTCTAGCTAAACAAAATGGCAACAATGCTGAGGCAGATGCTAAGCTTATGGAAATGGAACAAGCCAGTGAGAGAGTACTAACACTACTTGATAGGCTAGTTAATTAGCGCCCGTAGAGCCTTGCGGTTCAACTGGCCCTATTGAAAAGCGTGGCGCCCGAATTCATAGCGGCGCCCTAAACGGAGGGCTTTTTGGTGAGTGAAACATCGTATTCCACCGAACAAGAGCGCATTCTAGCGCTGGAAGCCCGCGTTAACTCTTTAGAACGACAGCTTAAACGTCAAAAAATAGCGCGTAAAAACGCAGAGTCTTTTCTTGAAACCTACTCACAAGATGCTTACTTAGCGAATCAAGCGCTAAGAAAAGCCTTAAAAGATTCAAAACAGCGGGAAAGGGAGTTGTTGTACCTTAACCGTGCCGCATCACAGCTTTCAAATGCTCAGCCGGGTAAGAGTTTTATATTTTCTGCGCTGGAATCGGCGGTTGAATTTAGCGGTGCCCATTGTGGAAAAGCATTTATTGTAGAAGGTGAAGCGCTAACGGTGGGGGATGATAGCCAGGTGCTATCTCACGAAAATGGATGGTATAGCTCTCCCGAGCTCGCCAAACTTCTCAAAGACGAAACCCCTCTGACACTGCGTGAGAGCTATTCCCACTGGTGCGTTAATGCAGTGCAGCGACCAGATACAAAAGAAGAAGCAAGGCTACTTCACTTTATGCATGAAATGGCAGACGGCGAATTCGCTTGGCTCGTGTTGCTTACCAAAGACGATCACTTAGAAGAAGAAACGCTACACGTTCTTGATACCACCAAACATTATCTAAACATTACGTCTCGTTACCAGAACAAAAAAACTGAGCTCACCAGTCGGCAAATAGAATTGAGTTCGGTTAAAAAAGACAGAGACTTTCTAGAAGAAAGGCTGGTTAGTGCAGACAAGATGGCGATGTTGGGACAACTTGCTGCGGGCATAGCACACGAAATCAATAACCCTATCGGTTATGTTCGAAGCAATACGGTGGTTGCAAAAGAAATTTTTAGCGATTATCAACACGCGTTAGAAGAAATAGGCAAGCTTTGTCGCACTGCTGGTGGAGAGGTAGAGTCGCAGTTCGAGGCGCTGGAAAAACGCTTTTCACTACAAGAAAGTGCGAGCGAAATTACAGAGATGTTCAATGAATCTCACGAGGGCATTGAACGTATTATTGAAATTGTAAAAGCGCTGCGAAGTTTTTCGTATCCTGGTTCAGGAAAGCATACACAAATTAGTGCCATTGACGCCATGAACACGGTGATCAAGCTCACGAATAACCTGCACAGGTACAAAAACAAACTTAATGTAGAAGTACCCGATAAGGATGTCTATTTCCTTGGTAATGCAGGACAGATTCAGCAGGTGTTGGTTAACTTTGTGACCAATGCTATTTATGCAACACCAGAAGGGAAGTCCATAACACTCAAAGTGCAGCAAGATGACAAAAGCGCCATGCTTATCGTAGAAGACGAGGGTATTGGTATGTCGAAAGAAACACTGGATAGAATATTCACGCCCTTTTTTACAACTAAACCACCCGGCGAGGGAACAGGGTTGGGAATGTCTATTTCCATGACTATTGTTGAAGAGCACAACGGAAAGATAAATATCACTAGCGAAGAAGGAAAGGGTACGCGCGTTGCCGTTTTGTTACCTCTAGCCTAAAGTATAAAGTGCTTTCCTAAATAGCTGATAGAATATAGAATTTCTCTAATTTTTTCTTCCTGCTAGACAGAATTTGTTTATGTTCTAGTCTTAGGAGGTAAGCAACATTTCCTACGATTAACGGATGATTGCTTTGCTACATGGAGAAAGCACCCAATGAGAAATAATCAGCCAGTTACCCAGAAAGAGTACAAGTTTCCCGCACATCATCGTCTTATTTCATCTACCGATAAGCGCGGTGTAATCCAGCATTGTAATAGCGCATTTGTAGAAGCAAGTGGCTTCAGTCGTGAAGAACTCATTGGTAAAAATCACAACATTATCCGTCATCCAGATATGCCTGCTCCTGTGTTCAAAGAAATGTGGCGTACTTTGGAATCAGGGCAAAGCTGGATTGGGTTAGTTAAAAACAGAAGAAAAAATGGCGATCACTATTGGGTTTCGGCGTTTGTGACTCCCGTTTATGAAGGTAAATCAGTAGTAGGCTACGAATCTGTTCGAGTGCCGGCGTTAAATGACGAAATAGCACGCGCATCTAGTGTTTACGCCAGAATGCAGGAAGGAAAATCTGCGGTATCACCGATGTCGCGCTTAGCTCAAAACCTAATGCATCTGGCGCCTACGTTGCTGATAAGTGCTGTCTTAGTAATAGCTCTTGCATTTACCCACGGCGCCGCTGCGGCTGGCATTGCGCTGCTTGGAGCTATAGTTTTAATGATTGCTCAAGAAGCCAAGACAAGAAAAGACTGGGGCGCGCTGCTTTCTCTTAGCCCAGAAAGCTACGCGAATGAAACGGTGGCACAAACCTACTTCCCAGACCCCCCTCACATAAGCCAAGCCAAACTTGCACTGGGGTGTGAACTTGCCAGAAATCGCACGGCATTAACCCGAATTAAAGATGCGTCAGCGGGGCTCGAATCAATTGCTAACACCACGCATGAGCAAGCAGAAAGCACCAGTGCCGCGGTTGTTCAGCAAAATCAAGCTACACAGCAAATTGCGTCTGCGGTAACACAAATGAGTCAAGCGATTCAAGAAGTTGCCGAACGAGTAGAAAGTAACGCAAAGAGCGCAAGGACAGCGGCATCCAATGTAGAGACAGGCAACCAAAAAGCAGAACAAGCCATGCAGGCGATCGTAGCGTTGCGCGAGGCGGTAGAGTCTATTTCTACCACAGTGACAGAGTTGGCTCAGTCAACCAGCGATATTGGCGAAGCGGCCAATATCATCTCGACCATCGCTGAGCAGACTAACCTGTTAGCGCTTAATGCTGCGATTGAAGCTGCAAGGGCTGGCGAACAAGGAAGAGGTTTTGCGGTTGTTGCCGATGAGGTTCGTACTTTAGCTTCGAAAACTCGCGAATCGACCGATAAAATCCACAACATCATTAATGAATTGGCTGAGCGTTCTGATCGAGCTGTAAGGGTATCGACGGAAGGGCTAGCTTCAGCTGAGCACGGCAGCGCTATAGTAGAAGAAACCCGAGGTGCATTGTTTGAAATTAACAATGCAGTGAAAGGTATCGCTGATGCCACGGTAGAGATGTCTTCAGCGGTAGAAGAACAAAGCACGGTGGCAGAGCATATTAACCAGCAGTTAGTAGAAGTCGCTGACGGCGCGTCTGAAACCCAGCGTTCATCTGAAGCATCGCTTGCAGCAAGCCACGATTTGCGCGCAACGGTTAATCAGGTTCACGAGCTAATATTGCGTTTCAGTATAGATAAGTGAGTAGGAGAGTAATACTCACTCCAGCTCGCTTAAGCTCGCTCCATTAAAAGACCTATTGCCTATTTGCGCACAGATGTGGGGCTAAATAGAAGCTGACAAAACCCGAAACAACGCTGTAGGCATGGGTATTTATGAGTTCGCGTTTAGTCCCGCGTGTAGGCCGCGTCTGTAGGCCGCCACAGCGGGGAATAGTGAAACCAAGTATGTGCACCCCAGTATCAGTAAAATGATAATAACACTGCTTTGTCCAAACAGCGGGCTGCTTAAAAACAACCCATAGGTACTGCTTAACCAAGGTTTTAGTGCGCTCATAAGCCCAGCTACCAAGCCTAAACTCAGTGCGGCACTCACAATCGTAAGCAGCATCGCTTCAATCTGTATGAGTAGCAGTAAGGTAAACGGTCCTGCGCCTATAGTTCGTAAAACGGCGATTTCTTGATAACGCTCCCTCATCGTTGCTAGCAGCATAGTCGCAAGCCCAATAAGCGCGCAGATGACGATAAGACCGGAAAGGCCAAGCAATAGCGATTCAACATTTCCCATAATTTGCCAAAGTTCTGCGAGTGCCATGCCCGGTAGAATAGCCATTAGCGGCTCTTTTTTACTTTGATTAATTTGATACTGAAGCTGCAGTGCAGTTACCCGATGTTTAAGCCCCAGCATCACCACGGATACTGACTCAGGCGTAAACGCTTCGCTATTGTAAACTGCATGTTCTTTTGTATGCTCGTCATGCTCATGCTCATGCTCATGCTCATGCTCATGCTCGTTCGCCTTGTCAGCAGATTTACGGCCTAACATTGAGGTGGGCGAATGTTTAGGTCCTGTGTGGGCTTCTTCAAGTCCCTGTAGGGTAACGTATACGGCTTTATCTACGGGCGTACCGGTTTTCTTAACTATGCCTGAGATAGTGAAAGGGTGATCATCATGGTTGTTGAACGATACGCTACCCAGACCATGGGAAATAATAATCTTATCCCCTACCTTGTACCCCAATGATTTGGCGATATCTGCGCCAATAACGGTAGACAGTGGCTGCGTAAATGTCGAGCCTGCTGCCATTTCAAGTGATTGCATATCACCGTATTTAAAGTGGTCGAAAAAGCTGTTGGTCGTACCTACTACTCTAAAACCTCTGTGGGTATCACCCAAAGATAGTGGGATAAGCCACGATACCTGCTTGTTAGATTGAAGCGCCGCAATACTTTTATATTCAATACCTTTGGTGGGAGTGCCTATATTAAACACTGATGACAGGAGTAAATTAAGCTGTCCACTTGGTGCGCCAACAATAAGATCTACACCAGAAACGGTGCGCGTAAAACTGGTTTTAACTTGGGTGCGAATAATGTCCACGCACAAAAGTAAACTAATGCTGATGGTAATGCTTAAAAGTGTGAGGATTGCCGTTGTTTTCCTGCGCTTTAAGCTTTCAATAGCAATGGTACTTAGCATTACGCACGCTCCTGTGCTTTTGTGGCCTCATCGCCTCGCGTTTTTATGTGGTTTGTACTTGGGTTTAATTCACTCATGCTGCAGTGGCGGTCGAAATAACTCTCCATGGCTTTATCGTGACTAACAAAAATCATGGTGCTTTCACCTGCAACGTCTTTTAGCAGCGACATAAAACTATCTCTGGCATCGGTATCTAGGGCAGAGGTAGGTTCATCGACAATTAATAATTGTGGGTCGTTAATCAGTGCTCTGGCAATGGCAACGCGCTGCTGCTGACCAATACTCAATGCGTCAGCTTTCGCATGCAGCACGTGAGAAGGCAGCTGTAGCTTGTCCAGTAAATGACGAAGCTTTGCGTCTGATGCTGTCTTGCTGACGTTTGTACTTGCAAAATACACCGCCGCATTAATGTTCTGTGCCACAGAAAGGTAGGGAATAAGATTAAATTGTTGAAAAACAACGCCGATATTGCGTGCTCTAAACTTGTCCCGCTGTCGGTTCGATAATGCGGAGAAAGGCTGCGCTAATAAAGCGATGTCGCCCTGAGTTGGAGTTAATGTTCCGCACAGCAAATTGAGCAATGTGCTCTTTCCGCTACCCGAAGGCCCTGAAAGAAAAACGTGTTCACCTTGCGAAACTTGCCACGCTTTAATGTCAACGATGGGAGGACTTTCTTTGGTATACGAAAACTGTAAATTGCTAACTTCAATCGCTGTGTTGCGCCCTTTATTCACTGCGTTGTGCTCTTCAGACACTGCGTTGCGCTGGGAGTGAGTGCTATTTTTTTTATTGATGGTATTCACGCTAAGCCCGACCTGTATTTACGTCTTATGTTCACATTAGCAAAAGCGACACGTCTGTTCACCCAGTTAAAAACCAGAGAAAACACATTGCCGCGTTGAGGTAATGTTATCAAATAACATTTTTGCGTATAGCTATGCTATCAGATCTCATCAGCCTAAAGCGGCAATTGCTCTTATTAATTGCTCATCATAACGACGCAAAAGAGAGGCGTGCCTAAATTATCAGCCGTTAGCTTGTAGCTTTACCACTTCTGCGCTTTCATCTTCTAATACGCTTTCTGCGGTAGCGCCTTTGAAAATCTTACTGATTTTATCTTTGTTTTTAGACAGCATGATGGTGAGCTCTTCCACTACGCTATCGTCTAGCTTGATGCCCTTCGCATGAATGTAGTCAGCAAGGTTATCTGCTGCATCGAGCATTTTGTCATACTGATCGGCTTCTTTTTTGTCGGTAGTTACCAATTTTTCTACCCCTTTGTGCGTAACAACATACTGTGTGGTAATGGCCATGGTAGGTCCCCTGTTTATTAAAGACACAAAAACTGTACAGTATTTTACTGTATAAATAAACAGTATTTTGATTAAATGTCTGAGCGTAGTGTTTGGGGAAAGGGCAAATGATTGTTCTAAAGGTGATTAATGCTTGTGCAATTAGTAACTGCTGCGTATAATGCGCGCCCTTACAGCCATCCCAATTCGTTCCTTGTCTCCATACAGTCGGCTGTACTGTCGAGGCTACAACCGTAAGGAGCTATAATGCGTCATTACGAAATCGTATTTATGGTTCACCCTGATCAGAGTGAACAAGTACCTGGTATGATCGAGCGTTATACCACAATCCTAAAGCAAGACGGTGGTCAGATTCATCGTTTAGAAGATTGGGGCCGTCGTCAACTGGCTTACCCAATTGAAAAGCTGCACAAAGCCCACTACGTACTAATCAATGCTGAAGCGTCTGCAGAAGCTGTTGATGAATTGGAAAATGCTTTCCGTTTCAACGACGTGATCCTACGTAACATGGTTATGCGCACTAAGACTGCTGTGACTGAGCCTTCTCCAATGATGAAAGAAGAGCCTCGTCGTGAGCGTCGTGACGATTCTGCTCCTCGCCAAGATCGCGCGGAAAAGAAAACTGAAACCACTGAAGACAACGCTTAAGGAGATCACCCATGGCTCGTTTTTTCAGACGTCGTAAGTTCTGCCGTTTCACTGCAGAAGGTGTGACTGAGATTGATTACAAAGATATCGCTACTCTTAAGAACTACATCACTGAGAGCGGTAAAATTGTCCCTAGCCGTATTACTGGTACAAGCGCAAAATATCAGCGTCAGCTGTCTTCTGCGATCAAGCGCGCACGTTTCCTTGCGTTGCTTCCGTACACTGATTCACACAAGTAATTTGGCGAATATAAGGGTTAGCTAAGATGAATATCATCCTACTAGATAAAATCGCCAACCTTGGCGGCCTGGGCGACCAAGTGACTGTTAAGTCTGGTTACGCTCGTAACTTCCTTTTCCCACAGGGTAAAGCGGTTCCTGCAACTAAAGACAACGTTGAAAAGTTCGAAGCACGTCGTGCTGAACTTGAAGCGAAAATTGCTGAGCAACTAGCTGCTGCTAACGCACGCGCTGAAAAAGTTGCTGAGCTTGCTGAAGTTACAATCGCAGCTCCTGCTGGTGACGAAGGTAAACTTTTTGGCTCTGTTGGTACTCGTGACATCGCTGATGCAATCACTGCAGCTGGCGTTGAAGTACAAAAAGCAGAAGTTAAACTACCTACTGGTACTCTTCGTGAAACTGGTGAGTATGACATCGACTTACAACTTCACTCTGACGTTATCACTTCAATCAAAGTGATCATCATTGCTGAAGCGTAATCGCTGACGTATTTGAAAAAAGCCGCTCCTAGAGCGGCTTTTTTTTGCTCTAAATTTTTGTTCGATACTTAAAGAACAATACCAATCCGCATAGATGATTGCCCACCCAGAAGGTGCTGGTAAGTTTCCTAGCAAAGCGTGGGAATGTAGGAATGGCCGTTGCTTTTCAAATTCCCAGAGTGAAGCTTGCCAGACCTTCCCGAAGGGCGAGTTTAAAATATCCCTACCCTCACTCCACGTCGCGACGCCTAATTAACGATGGGTGTAAGCAAATATGTCCAGCGCCGACAAATGGCGTATTTTTGAGGTCCACTCATCTGCGATAAATAACGTTTTTTAAACGGTATTTAAACAAAATGTTAATAATCGCTGAAATTCTTAGTGTCATGGCTTTAAACTTTTTCTGTCATTCCTGCGACCTATAGTAAACCAAACAATAAAAAGCATAAGTGCCATATTATGGACATCACTAAGCAAGCAATAAAAAACGCGACTGGGGTAGGTATCGGAATAACACTGCTGGTATTTTTAGGGCTATATAGCCTGTTTAATTTACCTGTACAGCTGTTTCCTGACATTGAAAGACCGAATATTAACATCCAGACCTCTTGGCGCGCTGCGTCGCCTCAAGAAATCGAATCTGAGATCATTGAGCCTCAAGAGGAAGTGCTGCAAGGGATCCCTGGCCTTGAGTCGATGAATGCATGGGCAAACCAAGGTAATGCGTGGATTAATCTAGAGTTTGGTTTAGATACGGACATGCAGAAAACGCTCATTGAAGTGATTAGCCGCATGAATCGCGTACCGCCACTACCTCGCGATGCCTTGTCCCCTAATATTATGCTTGCTGGAAGTGGGGGAGACGCCCCCGCTTTGACCTACTTTTTTCTTCAGCGCCTTCCGGGCAATCCAAACGAAATTAATACCTATGTAACCTTTTTTACCGATGTCATTAAACCTCAGCTTGAATCCATCCCGGGCGTTGCAAGGGCGCGTATGGAAAGCGGGGTTGGCGGCGTTGAGGAGTTTCAAATTGTTTTCGACCCGTTTAAAGCGGCGCAGTTAGGCATTGACCTAACGGCAGTTGCCAACGAGTTGGGGCGTGCGAATGATATTTCAGGCGGCTTTGTCGATGTGGGCAGAAGACGCTATACCCTGCGTTTTGAAGGTCGCTACGAGCCTACGCAAATGGGTGAAATGATCCTTGAATGGCGAGACGGCAGCCCTATCACGCTAAATGACATTGCCGAAATTAAAATCACCCGCGCTGACGGTGCAAACTACAGTGTGCAAAACGGCAATCCGGCTATATCTATTCGCGTAGACAGACAAAACAACGCCAATGTTTTAGCTACCTTAGAAGCCGTAAAAGCAAAAGTTGCACAAATAAACGAACAGGACTTGGCCCCTGAACAGTTAGTAATGGCGCAAAGCTTCGATGCCTCAGTGTTTATCTATAGAGCGGTGCAGCTAGTTACCAGCAATTTATTTATAGGCGTGCTGCTTGCCATTGCCGTGCTTTGGCTCTTTATGCGCCAGCTGCGGGCAACGCTCATTGTGGCATTGGCCATTCCTATCTCACTACTTAGCACTTTTGTGGTGCTTCAACTTACCGGTCGCTCGCTCAATATCATTTCACTGGCAGGACTCGCCTTCGCGGTAGGTATGGTGCTAGATGCCGCTATTGTCGTGCTGGAAAACATTGTAAGAACGCGCAAGAGCGCCGAAGCCGAAATCGAAAATAAAGACCCACATTCACAAACGCACATGGAGGATTGTGCCCATCGGGGAACGAAAGGAGTGTTTGGTGCCCTCATGGCGTCAACAGCCACCACCGTTGCTATTTTTATTCCCGTCATGTTTTTGGAAGATGTTGAAGGGCAATTGTTTGCTGACCTCGCTCTTACCATTGCCATTGCAGTGTGTATGTCGCTAGTGGTTGCGGTAACGGTATTGCCTGTTGTTGCCGCTCGATATCTTAATGGCAACATGCCAGCTGATAGCTTACAGCGGGTATGGGCAAAGATAACCCGCGCTATTATGTCGCTATCAAGCACGCCGCTTCGCCGCCTTGTATTAGTTATAACGCTCATGGGCGTGCCTATAACAGGTAGTGTTCTGCTTATGCCTTCCATGGACTATTTGCCACCCGTAAAACGCGATGCCGTTGACGCCTTCTTAAGTTTGCCTGCAGGTGCTAGTGAAAACTTTATTAGCGAAGAAGTGATGCCAATTATCGTTGAGCGACTGCAGCCCTATATGGACGGAGAAAAGCAGCCAGCGCTGAAAAACTACTACATTATCACATGGCCAAATGGCGGAAATTTGGGTGTGCGCGCTAAAGATCAGTCTAAGGTCAAAGAGTTAGAAGCCATTGTTCGCGATGAAATTTTAAAGGATTTGCCGGATACACAGACCTTTTCACAACAAGGCAATTTGTTCGGCGGCTTTGGAAACGGTCGCTCAATCGACATTCATCTTCAAGGTACCGATCAGGCCATGCTCGGCATTGCTGCGCAAGCAGGTTTAGACAAATTGAGAGAAGTTTTTCCTAACGCGAATGCGCGTTCGAATCCACCTCTAGAGCAAGCCGAACCAGAGCTTCGCTTCTACCCTAATGACAGCCGAATGATGGAAGTCGGGTTAAATCGCGGCAGTATGGGGAACCTGGTACGTGCCATGGGTGATGGTATGTATGTGGGGGAGTACTTCGATGGCACCAAGCGCATGAATATTATCTTCCGCTCAGCCCCCTGGTTTACACCCGAAGACTTAAATAGCACGCCAGTCATGACGCCATCAGGCGAGGTGGTGCAATTAGGCGAACTGGTAGGTATTGAAAGAGCCGTAGGGCCAAGTCGTATTCAGCGCATTGATGGTCGAAGAACCCTCACGCTAAACGTAAATCCGCCAGAGGGTATGAGTTTAGAAGAAGCAATGAAAGTGATTACCTCTGAGGTTGAACCTGCCATTATGGCCATGATGCCTACCGATGGCGCTATTAATTATGGTGGTAGCGCGGATAGCTTAAAAGGCGCTATTGCCTCGATGGCTGATAACTTTCTTTTTGCCATGGTGTTGCTACTGCTGTTAATGGCGGGGTTGTTTAAATCGTTAAAAGACAGCGTGCTGGTAGTACTTTCTATTCCGCTAGCCACGGTGGGCGGGGTGATTGCTATTCGTATCATGAACATATTTACCTTCCAGCCCATGGACCTGTTAACCATGATTGGCTTCATTATTTTGCTAGGGCTTGTGGTGAACAATGCCATTTTACTCGTGCATCAGACTCGTATAGGAGAGCAAGAAGGGCTGACCCGTGATGACGCGGTAGAACAAGCAATCAAACTACGTTTACGGCCTATCTTTATGAGCACGCTGACTTCAATCTTTGGCATGCTGCCCCTGCTGTTGCTACCAGGTGCAGGCAGCGTTATTTACCGAGGTCTTGCGGCTGTTATTGTGGGAGGAATGACGGTGAGTACCATATTCACCTTGCTATTACTGCCTACCTTGCTGCGTATGACGGCTTCAAAGTCACCTGTAAATATACTCAAACCCCTGGCCGAGCGCATAGAGAGCACCGGCGCTTCGCCGACTACCTCATCCACCGTAAAACAAAATAAATACAACGATCATGTGTAAGGAAAAGACAACCATGAAAGCAATGACATCTACTCTCGCCCTTAGTGTGTTTGCCTTATTTGCAAGCAGTGTATCGTTGAGCGCACACGCGCAGGATAGCAAGCAACCACCGCCGGTGCTGGTTCAAATAGATGAAGCCAGAGAGCAAGCGATTTCACAACTAACCTGGGTTCCTGGAACGGTACTAAGCGTTATCGATGCAAACCTTGCCTCTGAGGTAGACGGTCGCATCACTTGGATGGCAGAGGTAGGTGATGTGGTTAAAGCAGGGGAGCCTTTAGTTAAAGTCGACGATACTCGCTTAAGCATTACCCGCAATCAAAATGCCTCAAATATTGCCAGATGGCAGTCGCAGGTTGAACTGTTTACCAAACGTCTAGCGAGGTACAAAAACCTTCAAGCAAGTCAAAACACGTCCAGAGGTGAGTTAGAGGAAGTTCAAGCTGACTTAGAGAATGCTAAGCAGGAGTTAGCGCAAGCCAAATTGGATTTAGAATTCACCGAATATCAGATAGCACAAAGCAGTATTCGTGCTCCCTTTACGGCTTTGGTGGTTGAAAGGCTACAGTCGCCGGGCGAATACACTGGGGTAGGGCAAACCCTGCTTCGCGTGGTAAACCCTGATAGCGTTGAAGTTCAGGTGCGTGCACCGCTCAACGTATTACCCTATATTGCTAACGGCATGAGCGTAAGCGTTCACAATAACGTGAACCAAGTAGAAGAATCTATTCGTGCCATTGTACCGGTAGGCAACAGTACATCGCGCATGATGGAGCTACGAATTGCCATCAACCCCGGTGACTTTCCTATAGGTAGTGCAGTGCGCGTGGCGCTGCCTAGCAGCGATACTCATGATGGTGTCACCATACCCCGCGATGCACTGGTACTAAGAAAGTCGGGCACCTTTATCTATCAGCTCAATGAAAATAATGAAGCGGAGCAAGTTAAGGTGACAACCGGGGTGGGGATGGGCGATAGAATTGAAGTGTTTGGCGATGTGAACCCGAAGCGCTCGGTTGTGGTGAGAGGAGCTGAACGTCTGCGTGCAGGCCAGAAAGTACGTTACAACAATGAGCGTGAGTCTTTGACAGCGAAGAACTGAGAGAATTGTAACAAATGTAAAAGTGCTATCCATTTAGACTAAAGTTAATGAGAATGTTTCTTATTTGTAATTGTTGATTATCAAATGGAGACATCCTTGAAAAAGTTAGTTTTAGCCAGTGCAGTGTGCACGCTATCCAGTCCGGTAGTATTTGCGCAATCCCTAGAAAGCCAGAATGAAGAAACCAAGTCTATAGAGCGAGTTGCTGTGGTAGGCGCAGCAACTAACTTGAGCATTACTGCCGAGGATATTGAGCAGTTTCAGGCAAACGATTTAGCTGACGTTTTTAGAGAGTCTCCGTCGGTCAGCGTTGGCGGTTCAGTAGGTGTAGCACAGAAAATCTTTATCCGTGGACTAGAAGATGCCTACCTGAATGTAACCGTAGATGGCGCGCAACAAACCTCAACCCTATTTCACCACATTGGCCGCGTAACGCTAGATCCCGATCTTTTGAAGCAAATCGATGTGCAGGCTGGTGCAGGTGAAGCAACCAGTGGCCCAGGTGCCATTGGTGGTTCAATCCGCTTTAAAACCAAAGATGCGCAAGACTTATTGAGAGGCGACGAACAATTTGGTGGTCGAGTAAAAGCGAGTTATTTCTCAAACGAAGGCACCCGATATAGCGGCAGCCTTTATGGAAAGCTAAGTGATTCATGGGGCTTGCTAGGTTATTACAGCACGGTTGACAGAGATAACTTTGAAGACGGCGACGGCAACGAAGTGCTGGGTACTGCCGCAGATCAAGATCTCATGTTCCTTAAAGCCAGTGGTTACATTGCGGATAATCAATACCTTTCAATAAGTGCAGAGCAGCGCGATGAAGAGGGTGAGTTTTCGGCAAGACCTAACTGGGTAGTACTAGAAGGTGCTCCACTTTATCCTAGTGAAGCAGAGCGTGATACCTACGTAGCGAACTACCGCTTTGACCACAGCGCATTGGTTTTCTTAGAAGCCACGGCATACCAAACTTCATCATCGTTCCGCGGCGGCCGTTTCGATTTCTTGTCTGATATCGATACCTATGGTTTTGATATTAGAAACACCACCGACATTTCAAACCACGTATTCACCTACGGTATCGACTATCGTAAAGATGAGGTAGAAAGTGGCCCTGGCGTAGGTCCTGTGCAGAACGCAGAAGAAGGCAGCGTAATGGGTATTTACGCGCAAGCTCATAGCAATATCACACCAGAGTTGCTGTTGAGCTACGGTGTTCGTTATGACGACTTTGATTTTCAGCAACAAATCTTGATCGATGACTATTACGGCACACCCGTTACCGATGAGCCATCTGGACTAGACGACAATGAACTTAGCTTTAACGTCGGTCTTGAGTATCAGCTTACCGAAGCTTGGACCCTTGGTCTTGGTTACGCAGAAGCGGCGCGCGGTAAGCAAATTGGTGATGGTTTCACGCTTGACGAATACTTATATGATGGTGAGGACGTTCCCGTTGTTGCCAGTGACGTGGTGCCTGAAACTGTCACTAATATTGAAGCGTCAATCGAATACAGCGCGAATAACCTTAATGCGCGCCTTAGCGCCTATGAATCTACTATTGATGATGTGCTATTTAGCGGTTATCAAGGCAACTCGGTATTTAATAATATCGGCGACCTAGAATCATCTGGCGTAGAGTTTAACCTTGCGTATCGCTGGGACTCTGTTGACGTGTACTTTGGGTTTTCAAGCGTAGATGTTGAATTGATGCCTCGTGAAGATCTGTACAGCGTACCCTATAACAGCATCGATATTAACGGATACGAGTTTGTTGGCTTAGGTAATAGTCGCGGTGATACGTGGGTACTTGGTGCAGATTACACCGTTACTGCAGACATTAGCGTTGGCTTTAACATCACTATGGTTGACGACATCAACATAGATACACTACATCAGGCCTTGGAAAACGGTTGGACCGACTCGCTTTATTCACTTAACAAAGCAGACTATACCCTAGTGGATATTTATGGCGAGTGGGAAGTCACAAACGACCTTCGCTTAAATCTGGCGGTAACGAACTTGTTTGATGAAGCGTATATCGACCATTCAAGTGTGGGTGACTACAGCGAAGTATTCCCAAGCGTTATTGGTCCGCAAGAAGCTGGACGAGATATTCGTTTGTCTGTGACTTACGATTTCTAAGCAACGCCTTTAGATGAACTTTTCCACGTTTAAAAGGTGGGTCTTTTGGGCCCACCTCTTTGCTGGCTTATTGGCCAGCATTGTCGTTTTCATTATGGCTTTTACCGGTGTATTACTCACTTACGAGCGCCAGTTCAAAGAGCTAAGTGAAATGGCTTATGCACAAACGATTGATATCGAAAAGTCGGTAATCTCGACTGAGCGGGTTGTAGCAATACTTCGTGAAAAGCATCCTAACGAAGCGCATATTTTTGTTCGATGGGTCAATAGCGAGGGAGCGGCAATTCCCGCATGGGCCGGCGAACACAGCTATCTTATTCACCCCTATACCGGAGATATATTAAGAGAAGGAGAAGGGGTCGTTGAAGAAGCATTTCATGTCATAACTGACCTGCATCGATATCTTTTAATGGAAGGGGATTACCAATTAATTGGCAAAACCATAACGGCTTATAGCAATCTTATTTTTATTTTTTTGCTGTTATCGGGAGTCATCATATGGTTGCCCAAACACATATCGAAAAAATCCTTAAAGCAGCAAATGTGGTTACGACAAAAGTACACTAATAAACAGCACCGTCGCCGACATTGGCATTTTGTTTTTGGTATGTGGTCACTGCCTTTTTTAGTTGTGATTGGACTAACGGCTACCCTGTTTTATTTTGAGTGGGCAAACAAAGCATTGTATGGAATGTACGGTGAACAAGTCCCTACTCGCGAAAAGAAAGCTATGCCTGAGACGCTAGACGCCGACGTTGTCAGTTACGACACGCTATTTACCAAAGCTCAGCAACACGCCAATGAAAATGGCTATCAGGATTGGTATTCCATGTGGATGGAAATTGGCAAAAGTGAGGGTGTTGCACGGTTTTATATCGATAAAAGTATAGGGCACAGGCAAGAGTTAGCGTATTCACTGTATTTCGACACGGGAACCGGTGACATCACTAGGACACTTTACAAAACCGATTGGCCCAAAGGGAGTCAGGCTTGGGGTACTTCCCGCTTTTTGCACACGGGAGAATACTTTGGCTTTATAGGGCAGACCATCGCAGGGCTGGTAAGCTTGCTTTGCTGTATCTTAGTTTATACTGGCACACTACTTGGTGTGCAGAGACTTCTCAATTTGCGAAAGCAGCATTAAAAGACTTAGGCAGGGTAATGGTAACGACTAGCCCTGTTTGCTTTGTAGCACTAGCGTCTCTATGTAATGCGTTGCCTTTGATTAGTGCAGCGCGATTTATCGCCGAAATGTCGCCGCCCACAGCGGCAATTTGACGTTTCGCCAGTGCAAGCCCTAGACCAAAGCCAGAGCGCTTTGCGGCATGTACGTAGTTTTTGGCTGCCCGTGCCTTGTCTACCCTGAAAAAAGGTTCGAATATGGCGTCTAGCATTGATTCAGGGACGCCGGTGCCTTCGTCTGTAACCGTGATAACATAGTTATTATTATCGCTGGTCAGCGTTAAACTCACTTTGCTTTGCTCAGGGGTATGACGCAAAGCATTACGAATAATATTTTCTAACGCCTGCCCCAAAGCAAGCTGGCTGCTCTTTTCAATATTCGCGCATTCAGGTGTGTCGACATGCAAGGTTCTATCAGGGTATTCAAACCGCGCATCTTCACAAATAACATTGATAAGTTCTACCAAGTCAAAGTCATCGCTGTTCAATTGTGGCGATTCTGTATTTAGCCATGCAAAGGTTAGGGTATCTTCAACAAGCTCTCTCATCGTGCTCGCTTCATAACGCAGGCGTGAAAGTGCTTGTTCACGATTAATGTCTTGCTCTACAAAGTCTATTGCCATATCAATGCGGGCAAGAGGCGTGCGAAGCTCGTGAGAGAGATCAGCAAGCAAACTTCTTTGATTATAAATGAGACTGCTGGTTCTTTGGGCCATCTTGTCGAACGTTTGGGCAAGCCCAGTAAGTTCGTCATTTCGCTTGGGCATTGCAGCCATTGCACGGGCTTCTAAATTGCCATTTGCGAAATCTTTTGTGGCATTTTCTAATTGCTTTAGTGGCGTCATTAGGTGTCGATACAGCATAAAACTCAACAGACTTAATATCACTAGAGGTAATGCAATTTGAAGCGTTAAGCGTGTGGCGAGCAATAACGAACCTGGGCGCATACGCTGTGGAAGTTGAATTAAAAAGTGCGTATTGTCATCGACGAAGGGGACTTCCATCACAGGGTTTTCAGAAAAGTACAAATGTATTTTCCATTCGGGGCTGCGGCCTATTTGAAATCGGTCAACAAACTCATCTAACATTTGGGTGTCAGCGAATGTGGTCATTTGGGAGTTAACTACGGCAAGCCACGTGTCTTCCTTTGTCTTCACTTCTTGCAAAAAAGCAGCTAACGCTTGTTCTCCATCCTCCAGGTAGATTTTCTCCGCTTCTTGACCATAGGAATAAAGGGTTTCTTGATGAGCTTTATCGATAAAACTCATGCTGGTCTCGGTATGATTGGTAAGCCACGCGATGGCCCAAAATAACAGAACAGTACCAACGGCAATAAATGCGCACAGTCGCCATAGCAGTTTATTTTTCACGAAAAGCGATATCCTTGGCCGTGGACAGTGGCAAGGCGTTCAGGGGGCATGCCAGTCTCAACGAGCTTTTTGCGTACTCTAGACAAATGCATATCTAAGCTTCGGTCGTACCTCGAAAAGGGTTTGTTAAGCACGCTGTGATAAAGAAATGCTTTGCTCAACGTTTCCCCTTTGTTATCTACTAACATCCAAAGAAGCTTAAATTGTATTGGCGTGAATTCGAGTAGTCTTGAGTGGTATTTGGTAACTTGCTGAATGCGATTTAAATAAAGCACATCAACAATGATTTCCGACTTTTGCGTGCCTGAGTCGTTTAGTGTTTTGCTGCGTCGCAACAGTGCGTCGATGCGAAGCATCATTTCAGTAAAATTGAAGGGCTTGGGTAAGTAGTCATCTGCGCCCTTACGGTAGCCTTCAATCCTTTCTTGCTCGGCACCTGACGCGGTGATCATCATCACCGGTGTTTGCTTTATTTGCCTTAATTGGTTTAACAGCGACAAGCCGTTTAAAGAGGGAAGGCGTATGTCGAGTAACACAAGGTCAAAGTTCTCCTCCAGCACAGCTTGTAATCCAGCATTACCGTCACTTTCGTGGCGAGTGTCAAATCCTCGAGACTGCAACAGCTGTGTGATTTGTTCACTTAACGTCGCGTCATCTTCAACAATGAGTATTCGGGTTTTACGCATAATGGCTTCAGGAAAGAATTTTAAACATACTATTAATAATAGTTATCATTTGCAACTAATCGGTTTGTGACGATAAATGCGGCCGCTAACGCGCGCTTTTATATTGTTACAAATTTACTGTGGTGCTGATGGTTTCTCGCTTTACAATAACGGTTAACAGCTATCTTAGTGCTTGCGCTAAACTGCGGTGCTCTTGATGTCTGCACAATTGAGTAAATAAAGCATAGACGCAGCAGTCAACTAAGCGCTTTGCCTCCTAGGTTGGAGCTACAAGGACACGATCTTAAAAATGGTAATGAGTTTAAAGAAGTTAACGACGTTGTCGGCGTCGCTAGTAGTAGCAGGAAGTGTCGTTACTGGTTGCGCCAGCTCTAATCATGTTACTCAGATAGAAGGTGAAAATGCTGTAATCAAGCACGCCAATGAGCCTGGGTATGAGGACAGATTCAGCAATATTTACGACGGTTTTAAAGCATACCCCGTCACGTGCACTAATGATTGCTACCCAGCGTCTGCCGATATTGAATGTGAAAGTGACATGCAAAATTGTCAGTTCGTTGGCAACAACCCGACAGTGAACTCGCACACCGGCTTTAATGTCACCTGGTTAGGGCACGCAAGTTTTTTACTTAACACCGCAAGTGGTGAGCAAATACTTATTGACCCTGTGTTTGGGCAGTTTGATTGGCCCGTCAATTGGGCTTTTCGATTGGCGGAGGGGTTCAGCCGCAACGAACCCGCTGAGGTAGGTGAAGACAAACTCGCACAAACCGATGCTGTGGTTTATTCCCATATTCACTATGATCATTTCAATAAAGCCGATATTGCCGAATTAGGCACAAAGCCCGAATATCTTGTTCCGTTAGGTTTCGCAGAGCACTTCCCTAATAGAGGCTATACCATAAAAGAAATGGCTTGGTATACCAGCAAAAACGTAGGCAAAACCTCTATTCACTTCGTGCCTGCCCATCATTTCAGTAACCGAATTTGGGTGCCTTATTTGTACGAGGACGACAATGCGACACTGTGGGGTGGTTGGGTATTTGAGAGTGAAGGCAAAACATTGTTCTTTGCGGGGGATACGGGATATTCACCGCACTTCAAGGATATTAAAGCGCGCTTTGGTGAAATAGATGTTTGCCTGTTACCTATAGCGTCTTATTTCAGCGAAACCTCACCTAAATGGTATCGCAAGGTACATACTACGCCAGAAGATGCCATTGTTGCGGCCCAAGACCTAGGCTGTAAAGCCGTAGTGCCTTGGGGCTATGGAAATGCCAGCTGGATGATGGGTGACAAGACGTCACATTCTGCGCTATTTCGTCTTATGAAAATGAAGAAGCAGCTAAACCCTGCAATGCCTTGGGTTATTTTGAATGAAGGTGAACAGGCGTCTTTTTAATTTAAGCTACGGATAAATGGCTTATTTATCCGCAATCTTATCCGCAATTTTTTGGCATTTTCCGCGCCATTCGTCATCAAGCGCCTCAAGATTCGCTAGCTTTTGGGCCAGGGCTTTGTCTGCTTTGGTATGGGCGCATTGCATTAGGGTGTGAACATTAACGGTATCGTCCTCACGGTGCAGTAGTGTTACTTCGTCGCCAACACTGATGGTTCCGGTTTTAATAACCCGGTAATACCAGCCAGTGATACCTCGTTCTCCGACAAATCTATCTAAATTGGGCACTTCGAAGCGTTGCGAGATTTTATTGCAAGGGGCACGGGGTGCGCTTACTTGCAGTTCTACCTCGCCGAACTTCCATATATCGCCGATATAAACGGTAGCATCGTCCATGCCCTCTACACTGATGTTTTCGCCAATGCTGCCCAGCGAAAAGTCGCCTTCAGGAAAATGCTTTCTTAATGTCAGATAGTTGGTCGGGTTGAACTGATGCAGCACTTTCTCCGGTCCACCGTGAAGCCGTTTGTTGGCCTGTTCGTCTTCATCGGTTCTGTCCATATGCACCGTTAACGCGTCGACGGGGGCTTTAACAATACTGCTTGGTGCCCCACGAGGGCCTAGCGGCTGAGGTTTTCCAGCAAACAGAGCGTTAACAGAAAATGAGGTAGACATGGCATCTCCAAAAAATATTTTTGTGCATTTAAACCTTTCTACTATAGGGTACGACTAACCTTATAACACTAACAAGTGCTAATGCTAATCAGCACCATAAATAACAAAGAGAAAAGAATGGAACACACACAACAACGTGTTGTACACGCCAATGTGGTGTTTGGTAATAAAAGCGAAAATGAGCTGATATCTAAAGCGAAAAAGGGCGATAAGCAGGCATTTCGGTCCCTTTACGATGAACATATTGGGCGAGTCTACGCGCTTTGTTACCGGCTTACAGGTGAAAAGGGAATGGCAGAAGATGCTTCGCAAGAAGTCTTTATTCAGCTATGGAAAAAGCTTGCTAATTTTGATGGACAAAGCCAATTTTCCACGTGGTTACACAGCGTTACGGCAAACATTACCATCTCTTATATGCGCAAGCAGAAAGGTTGGGTGCAGCGGATGTTTAATTTGGAAAACAGCGGCATTAACGAGATGCCGGCTGAAGAAAACAGCACCGATGTGGATTTAGAAGCATTAGTTATTCGCTTACCCGAGCGAGCCAGAATGGTTTTTGTCCTCCATGCAATTGAAGGTTACAGGCATGAAGACATTGCCAGCATGTTGAACATGGCAGTGGGCTCAAGCAAAGCACAATTTTTCCGTGCTAAGCAATTATTGAAAGATTTTATGGGAGTCGATGATGAGTAATTTTGACGACAAGCTTGCTCAGCACATTTCTGAGATATCAAAAGAGAAGCAGCCAGAACGAGATTTGTGGCGAGGTATTGAACTCGGCATAACATCGCAGCAAGGCGACGCTTCACAAGACGACGCTTCACAAGACGACGCTTCACAAGACGACGCTTCATCATCTACGGTTACATCAAAACAGTGGATGGCGATAGCCGCAAGCGTTTGTTTAGTTACTGTATTGTGGTTTGCGGCTCCTTTTGCGTTTAAAGCTGATGAAAGTCGAAGCGATGGCTATGCCTTGATTGACGCAATGAGTATGCAGCAGCAACAACAAGTGAATAGTCTTCTTGCTAGTTATGAAAGTACAACGGCGCTAACGGAAGATTGGCAAGAGCAATTGAAAGAATTGGACGATGCTGCAGATGTTATTAAAGCGGCATTAAAGGACGATCCAGACAACTCAGCATTAATCAAAATGCTGCATCACGTATATCAACAGCAGATTGCCTTAATTGAGCGAGTGCACGCGCCAAAGTGGCAGCAAATTTAATAAGGGTTTAAAGATGAATATAAATACGAAAAGCACATTTTTGCACACGTTCATGGCACCTTTGGGGGCCAAGGTATTACTTACTACTGCGCTGCTAAGTATCGCTACTGCGGCGTTTGCAGGAGAAAAAGTAGATAAGACCATCGACACATCGTCTTCGCCGAAAGTGGACATTGAACACATCAACGGAAAAGCAGACATCCGAGTTTGGGATAAGTCTCAGGTTCGTGTCACCGGTGAACTGGGCGATCAAACTGAAGAGTTTATCTTTGAAAGACGTGGAGATGTCGTGGTTATACACGTTGAAGTCGAGCGCCACTCAAAGAGCTGGTTTAATAAAGGTAAAGATGGCGACGACCTTGTTATCTATATACCTTCAGCAAGCGACCTTCACTATACCGCAGTCAATGCTGATCTTATTGCAGAAGGTATAACAAAAGCAGTAGATGTTGAGGTGGTAAACGGCGACGTAACCCTTAAAAACATAGGTGAGCGGGTTGAAGTTGAGTCGGTTAATGGCGATATCGTGCTTGAGAATGTGAGAGGCCGTTTAGAGGCGGAAACAGTGAATGGCGAAATTGAAGCGTCACACTCAGGAAACACGCCAGTGAGCTTTGCGTCAGTTAATGGCAAGCTCGACATCACTTCCGATAGCCCAGACGTATCAGTAGAAACCGTCAACGGTCGAATCGATGTGTCTCTTCAAGCGGTGGACGTACTGCAAATCAATACGGTTAATGGAAGGACTTACGCAAGTTTAGGTCTTAATAAGAACGGTAGCGTAAAAGCGAATTCTGTAGGCGGTGCGATGGAATTTGTCTTTCAAGATGGCGTATCGGCACAATTTGATATTGAGACGCACGCTGGCGGCAACATTGTAAACAATATCAGTGATGAAAAGTCGCAAAAGCCTAAGTATGGCCCAGGTAGCTGGCTACGCTTTATCCACAACGGTGGGGCTGCAAATGTAGACATCTCTACGGTACACGGGCGAATTGAAATAGACCAAAAGTGAATAAGCTATAGGCAACACAATTGAAACTTTAGGTTGAAAAAATGAATTTAGTCCACATTTATTAATCAGACATGTGGTGATTAATGAAAAGCTGCGAGTGATCGCAGCTTTTTTTGTTTGGTCGCTAAAAATGTGTAGCTGAGCGTTTGTAAGTAACAAAAGTGCGTTTTAATGGCTCTTAGTTACAAGTTAGCGGACCTGCACGCTTCACCCACATCATCACATGGTTTGTTATTTTTTGATTGGAGGTTACATTGAGTATTGTTGGACACGTCAAAAGGTTTTGGCGATTTCATAGTCTAATTATTGGTGCGTTTGGAATATGCGCATTTACGCTAGGCTGTGCTGTTCAGGAACCCGCTTATTACGAAGGTACTTGGGTGGTGACCAAGGCCTATAATGTAGGTGTTTCAGCTCACTCATCAATAGAGTCAGAAAAGTTCTTGGGTCGCTCGGTAACCTATGCTTCAGACTCGGCTAAACTCGATCAGGCATTTTGTGAGTCACCGGTGTATTCAACGAAAAGTATCAGTAATCAAGATTTTTATGCTGCTTTTAAAGCCTCTCCATCATCGCTTGGCTTTAGCGACGACAAGATTACTGAAGTAAGTTTGTCGTGCCTTGATAATTCAGCAATCATGGGTTCTACACTCATTTTTCAGGAAGGTGGCAGCGCCTACACCTTGGTTGATGGTACGTTTTTAAAGCTGGAGAAAACGCTTTAAACGATGTTGTCTTTTTGCGCTTTCGCAACAAAATGACGACTTCCTTTGTTGAGTGATGGACGTTAAAAGCGCATAATATCCAACTGACTTTTGTGCATTGGAATAGGTTTCACTCGTGGCGTCTGCGTCTAAAAACGATAAGAATGTTGAAAAATTGAAGGTTCCACCTCATAGCATTGAGGCTGAGCAATCTGTTTTGGGCAGCATGCTTATTGACCCTGAAAGCTGGGACAAAGTCGCGGAGCTTGTTACCGATAACGATTTCTACAATCGCTCACACCAAATTATCTTTCGTGCTATCACTCGACTACTAAACAGTAGCCAGCCAATAGATCTTATAACAGTATCAGAAGAGCTGGAAAAGCATGATGAACTGGAAGATGCCGGCGGTTTTGCCTACTTAGGTGAACTTGCCAAAAACACGCCAAGTTCTGCGAACGTTGTGTCTTATGCGCAAATTATCAGTGAGCGCGCGATAACCCGAGAGCTTATTGGCGTGGCGCATGAAATAGCGGAAGTTGGGTACAACCCCGAAGGCCGTGACAGTGCAGACATTCTTGACCTGGCCGAAAGTAAAGTATTTGAAATTGCCGAGCGAAGAACTGGTGAAAACGAAGGTCCTCGCGATGTCGAGTCTATCTTAGGGAAGACCATTGACCGTCTAGAAGAATTGGTGAAAACCAATAAAGACGTTACCGGTGTTACTACCGGCTTTACCGACCTAGACAAAATGACCAGTGGTATGCAGCCCTCTGACCTTATTATCGTGGCGGCTCGTCCATCGATGGGTAAGACTACTTTCGCCATGAACTTGATTGAAAACGCCATGATGGCAGAAGACAAACCTGTACTTGTTTTCAGTCTTGAGATGCCCTCAGAACAAATCATGATGCGTATGTTGGCGTCATTAAGCCGCGTTGACCAAACCAAAATTCGTACTGCGCAGCTGGATGATGAAGATTGGGCACGTATCTCCAACACCATGGCTATGCTCAAAGACAAAGATTGTTTGTTTGTTGATGATTCATCAGGCCTTACACCAATGGACGTGCGAAGTCGCGCAAGAAAACTCGCTCGCGAACGCGGTGGAATCAGTCTAATCATGGTGGATTATCTTCAGTTGATGCGCGTACCTTCTCTTAGCGATAACCGAACATTGGAAATTGCAGAGATCTCTCGCTCATTGAAAGCATTGGCTAAAGAGCTTGAAGTGCCGGTAGTTGCCCTTTCACAGCTTAACCGTACGCTAGAACAACGCGCCGATAAACGTCCTGTAAACTCTGACCTTCGTGAGTCTGGCTCAATCGAGCAGGATGCCGACCTTATTATGTTTATTTATCGTGATGAGGTTTATCACGAAAACAGTGAGTATAAGGGAATTGCAGAGATTATCATTGGTAAACAGCGTAACGGCCCAATTGGTACCTGTCGACTTACGTTCCAAGGTCAGTTCTCACGATTTGACAACTATGCAGGCCCTGCCATAGCCGACGAATATTAGCCCCTCTTATGGCGACTAAAGGCTTCGACCGCGGCCACGGTCTTCATTTTAAGGGTTAACAAGTTAAAGTATTTCAGACACAAAAAAGGCGCCGTAAGGCGCCTTTTTCAATTCATATACAATGAATTACTTTTCTTCAGCTACTTTCACTGTGTCTTTAACTGTCACTGAAATGCGACGGTTAACACGGTGTGCTTCAGCATTCTTACCATTGTCTAGAAGCTGAGTTTCGCCGTAACCGATAGTCTCTAAACGAGAACCTTCGATACCGTACATGTCTACCATTACTTCTTTGAAGTTCGCAGCACGACGCTTAGAAAGGTCCATGTTGTAAGCTTCACTACCTGGTGCAGAAGTGTGACCTTCAATTACCGCAGTTGTTGAAGGATACTGCTTCATAAACTCAGCAAATTCAGAGATTTCTGGATCTTTTGGCATTTTAACTACAGCACTTTCGTTGTCGAATAGAACGCGTAGTGTGATTTCTACTGTCTCTTCGTCAAATACTGTACAACCTTTTGCATCAACTTTTACGCCAGCTGGTGTATCAGGGCACATATCTTTGCTGTCTACAACGCCGTCGTTGTCCGAATCTTTAATTGCACAGCCAGTTGCATCTACTTTAGTGCCAGCTGGAGTGTTAGGACACTGGTCAACGTTGTTTAGAACGCCATCGTTATCATCATCGATGCTACAACCATTTGCGTCAACACGAACACCTGCTGGTGTCATTGGGCACTGGTCTTTGCTATCTACAACGCCATCGTTGTCGCTGTCTTTAGGTGCGGCAGGAGTGCCTTTACCAAATGGGATCGCGATACCAACTTTAACACTGTAGTCATTGTAATCTTCACCGAAGTCGTGATAAGCGGCGATTTCAGTAACAAGTTTAACATCTTCGTGGATGTCCCAGTGTTTACCGATACCGATGTTACCAAGGGTAGTTGATTCGCCTACTGCTTGACGCTTAACACCACCAAAAACGAACCATGCATCATTTGGCATGAAGTATAGTGCGTCAACACCAACCATTTCACCGCTTTCATCACCGCCGCCTGCATAATCAAGGTCTAGGGCTGTAAATTCAACACGTGCTGCCCAGCTTTGAGTAAAACGGAAACCGTATTCAAAAGCTACGCCACGACCATCGTCGTAAAGGCCGCCGTCAGTTAGATCTAACGGACGTGAGTCGTCAGTGTTGTAATACATGCCAGACAAACCAAACCAGTTTTTGTACTCTGGCTCAGAAGAGTCTTGTGCAAATGCATTAGTCGAAGAAATTACAGCAAGAGATAGCGCTGCCATTTTAAAGTGTTGTTTCATAGTCACATCCTGTTTAACGTTGAGTGATTATCGATTTTTGATAATTTTGTGTTGTGCTTAACGTTTAACGCTAGCACAAATTGTGCCATTTATAATATGGGTTAGGCTGCGATCCCTTGTAATGTGGCAATAATTGTTCGTCTTCCACCATGATCTCGGTGTTCGCCGAGCATGATACCCTGCCACGTGCCAAGTGCAAGCTTGCCTTGTTGGACAGGTATAGTAAGTTGACACCCTAGTATACTCGATTTTAAGTGAGCAGGCATATCATCTTTACCTTCATAAGTATGCCTGAAAAAAGAAAGCTCTTCTTTTACACTATGGTTGAAGAACGCTTCCATATCATGCCTCACTGTAGGGTCAGCATTTTCATTGATTGTCAAACTAGCGCTTGTATGCTGAAGCCATAGGTGCAAAAGGCCGACTTCAACATGACGAATACTGGGTAGTGCAGATTCCACCTGCTGTGTTATCAGGTGAAATCCTCTCGGGTAGCTGTCGAGTGTAATTTTTTCAGACTGCCAGAAATTATTTGTCAAAACAGATTTCCAAATGCGCTAACCCTTCGTCGCACATGAAAGGAAGAATAATTTTAGCACCATCAACCTGGTGACTAATCGTATGTTGCTTTCCTGATACAACAATGGGTGTTGCCATTCCAAACTCGTAACCCCGTTCAGCAAGGTCTCGTTTTGCGTTACCGCAAATCATGTTGGTAACTTCGCCAACCATGTCGCCTACTTCTGCATCAAGCTTCTCAGGGCGCTCGCCAACCATTCTCTCCATTATAGTCAGGGCCAAAGACTCGTCAAAAGTAATAGACATAGAGCCGCGAACGTCAGGGCCCACCATGCCAATTAGCCCCGATACATCGCCTTTGGCGATATCACTTTGTTTGCGCTTGGGCTTGCCCGGGGTCAATTTAGTTTGAGCCATGGTTTCAAGCACGTTCAAAAGACCAGCAATAAACGGGTTCACAAAATCAGCATTCATGTACACTCTCCTGCGCAGCGTGATCTTCCGTTTGTTGACAATCGGCACATAATCCATGGGCCTCTATAGTTTGTTTCGATACTTTGAATCCGTGTTGCTTTGCTTGGCTATCAAGGGTCTCTTGAAGACCTTCAGATTGAATTTCAGCAACATCACCACAGCTGTCACAAATTAGAAACTGAACAGGGTGGTTACAACCAAAATGATAGCAGGCCACAAACGCATTAGTAGACTCTAAACGGTGAATAAACCCAAAATCGAGAAGAAAATCAAGGGCGCGATAGACTGTCGCAGGTTTGGCACTAGACTCTGTTTCTTTTAGTGAGTCGAGTAGTTCATAAGCACCCATAGGGCCGTGCTTTGAAACAAGAATTTCGTACACCTTTTCTCTAAGCGGTGTGAATCTGGCGCCGCGTTGCTCGCAATAAGCCCGTGCCTTATGAATAAGTGTGGTTTTGTTCATTGATGATAACCGTAAACTCGACTTTCATTGTTATATTAAAGCGTCACTTCTGGATCACGTTTTTTAGTGTGTACATGAGCTATTAACTCATCTTCCAAGGCAAAACGCTCTTCTAATGTCTCACCAAGCTTGGCTAGCGCTGAGTCAAATTCAGCTGCCTGCTCGGGCGTTACTGCTTGTGCAAACGTATCATTAAATGCGAGTGCTGCGTTAGTGGTTTTTGTCAATCTGGGGTAAAGTTTATCTCGTAGTGCAAGGCCTTCATTGTCGTTTTCAACCAACATATCGAAAACCTCAAAGTGTCCTACCGACAAATAATCGAGTAATGCGCTGCAAAAGTTGTCTATTTCATCTGGGTCAGGTAAACACTCGCTTCGCCTGTTAATACCTGCTAGTTCACAGAAAGAAACTAACAGTGCCTGTCTGTCCATTAACCAGCGGTCAATAACCTGGCTTTTCCCGCCCCATTTTGATTTAACGCTTTCTAACTGTTGCAACATTTTGATGTGTTACCCGTTTAGCGACAATAAGCTTCAGTATAACACTGTGCACTAGCGACACAAATTTTGCGCGAAAAAGTTCGTTTCAAAATGTATGGTGGCGATCTATACGCTCAGTATTTAGTGTAGTATGAAGCATTAAAGAACAGGAGTGATGTGCAATGATGATAAAGTTGGATGAGGCGAAACTAGCTGCTCAGCAAGCCCTGTGGGTAGTTTTTAGTCGCGGCAAAATTGTAGTACAAGAATCGTCTGAGTCTATCCCCGTTGCTTACCTGAGTGATATTCCATTTTTAGCATCTTATATCGATGAAATTCATCAACTTCCGCCGCTCAATGAGACGGCGCATAGAGATCTGCCCGTATATGTTGTTGATTTGGGCGCTGAGCATGTTGACGAACCCGGTTGGGAACGGGTATCGCTTAGACAGCTTCTTTTTGCCGAATACGATATTGCCTTTTCCGTTATTGGGCGAGCCTGGCAATACATCCACTTCTTGCGTACTCATCAATTTTGCGGGCAATGTGGAGCCAAGACTGAACGCGTAGATTGGGAAATGGCAATGCATTGTCACCGCTGTCAACATCGCAGTTATCCAAGAGTGTCTCCCTGTATCATTGTTTCTATACACGACAACGAAAAAATATTGTTGGCCAAAGGCGTTCGCCACCGAGAATCCAATATGTATTCAACCCTTGCAGGCTTCGTAGAAAGTGGTGAAAGTCTGGAGCAAGCGGTCCACAGAGAAGTTTTCGAAGAAGTTGGCGTTAAGGTTAAAAACTTGCGCTATTACAATAGTCAGCCATGGCCATTTCCACATTCCTTAATGGTCGGGTTTGTTGCCGAGTATGACGAAGGGGAAATTCGTTGTCAGGAGAACGAGATAGATGATGCGCAATGGTTTGATATAGATGCGCTGCCGACTATTCCACCGAAAGTGTCTATTGCGGGACAATTAATTGCTGAAACGGTGTCTCTGATCGGCGACAAATAAAAAACCCTGCCGAAGCAGGGTTTCAATAAGTTTAGCACGGTCCCATGTAGGGCTTCTTTTCTTTAACGGTTATAGTAATAGCAAACACTCACTTTAAGTGCAAGCGTCTTTTTAAAGTAATGTTCAAGTATTGTTTGTCTTTAATAATCGACACTACACCGATTTGTCGTTAAAACATTGATTTTTTAATACAGGTTTTAGCACACCTTAGTTAAGAATACTGGTATACTTTCGCGCTCAAATATCTTCAGTAATTTAGGTGAGTTATATGTCGCAAAATTTCCCCAGTGTTGATAAGCCCGCGTTAAAGAACGATCGTTACTTACGTGCGTTACTTAAGCAGCCGGTTGATGTCACACCTGTATGGATGATGCGACAAGCCGGGCGCTACCTCCCAGAGTACAAAGCGACTCGTGCAGTAGCAGGCGATTTTATGTCGTTGTGCAAGAATGCAGAACTTGCATGTGAGGTGACGCTACAACCTTTACGTCGTTTTCCTCTCGACGCTGCAATTCTCTTTTCGGATATTTTGACCATTCCAGATGCGATGGGCCTCGGTCTTTACTTTGAAACAGGTGAAGGCCCTCGCTTTAAAAATCCAATCACGTGTAAAGCGGATGTGGATAAAATAGGCCTTCCTGATCCAGAAGGTGAATTACAGTACGTAATGAATGCCGTTCGTACTATTCGCCGTGAGCTTAAAGGTGAAGTGCCATTAATTGGTTTTTCTGGAAGCCCTTGGACACTCGCGACTTACATGATTGAAGGTGGTTCAAGTAAAGCCTTTACCAAAATCAAGAAAATGGCATTTGCTGAGCCAGCAACGCTTCATGCGCTACTAGCAAAACTGGCTGATTCTGTTACTGAGTATTTAAATGCTCAAATCGCTGCGGGCGCGCAGTCAGTCATGGTATTTGATACTTGGGGTGGCGTGTTATCTCCTCGTGACTACAAAGAATTCTCGCTTCAGTACATGGAGCGCATTGTAAGTGGGCTGACCCGTGAAAATGAAGGCCGTAAAGTACCTGTTACCTTGTTCACCAAAAACGGTGGCATGTGGCTAGAATCGATTGCGGCGACAGGCTGCGACGCAGTAGGTTTAGACTGGACTATCGACATTAAAGAAGCGCGTGCGCGCATTGGCGATAAAGTTGCACTTCAAGGCAATATGGATCCATCAATGCTGTATGCTCAACCGCAAAGAATTGAGCAAGAAGTGGCGTCCATTCTAGAAGGTTACGGTGAAGGTAGCGGTCACGTATTTAATTTAGGTCACGGTATCCATCTAGACGTACCACCTGAAAATGCAGGTGTGTTCGTTAATGCGGTACATGAACTTAGTAAGCAATATCACAAGTAAGCGACTTCGATAAAGGAAGTAAAATGAAAACGTGGCTTGTGTTGTTGCTGATAGCGTTTGCATTGATAGCGGGGTATAAATTTTCTGGCTATCAACACCAACTCAGTGAATCCAATGCAGAAAAAGAGCGACTAACCAATGTGTTAGCGCGCTCTCGTGCCACCGAAACGAGTGAGCTGAAAGTTATTAAGCCCGCCGCCAAGTTGGTTTCAAATGAAGCAGGTGCGGTGCTCTTGGATACAAGCGTTACGAAAAACGGCGAGATGAATGTTGCCCCCGTTGCTGAGAATGTCCAAATCATGGCGCCAGAGGTTTTCTATACTAAAACCGAAGGCTCACTCAATACGTTTTTTGCGCTGCCGCCTAACAACGAGCGCTTTGTTTTAGACTCGGTAAAATGTGAGAACGGACATTGCGAAATAACGGGTGAGTATGACGGTTCTGAAACTGAGCTGTCGCGAGTTATTGAAGCATTGGAACAGGAGCCGTGGTGGGAATTCGGCTCGCCTATCATAACCACGCAAGTGGCACAGCGAGGCCTCAAACTTAACGTTTCTTTCGCCGCATCCCATTCGCCAAATGCTCGTGTGCGCTATCGGAATAGCACTCAGGCCGATTTAAACAGTCAGCTTGCCTCAGCGGGTTAACCCCAAAACGTGTATATCGCCAATTGAATTCGCGGTATGCCTTATTCAAACGTGTACTGGCGTTAGGCGTCTCTTGGTAAACCTTTTTCAATTACGCGAATAAGCCGCGCTTGCTGCCTGTTTTTCGCATCAGACGCTTGTTGCTTCTCTTGCTGCCGCTTAAGAGCCCAATCAATATGTCTGTCCACCAAGTCACTCACGCTCCCTCGTCTTTCTTTCAAAAGCAGAATGCTTTGTTCATCATACGGAGCGTTTCCTAACGCAACGGCAATATTACGCTGCCACTTCTCAAAGCCAATCCGCCTGATGGGAGAGCCTTCCGTATTGCGTAAGAAGGTTTCTTCAGACCAGCCGAAAAGCGCATTGAGACTTTGGCCGTGAAGCACTTGTCGCGGATGGAAATCTTCTTCACTGGTAACGTCGGCAATGCGATTCCAAGGGCAAACAAGTTGGCAATCGTCACATCCATAAATGCGATTGCCCATCATGGGGCGTAAATATTCGGGAATATCTTTGTCTGATTCAATGGTGAGATAGGAAATACAGCGACGGGCATCTACTTTATAAGGCGCAACAATCGCATTGGTAGGGCAAATGGTTAAACACGCCGTGCAGGTGCCGCAACCCTCTTCAATTGGTGAGTCAGTGGGTAATGGCAAATTGATGAACAGCTCACCTAAGAAGAACCAAGAGCCGGCTTCTTTGTTGAGTGTCAGGCTGTGTTTCCCCGTCCAGCCAATACCCGCTTTTTCAGCAATAGCGTGTTCCAACACGGGGGCTGAGTCTACAAACGGGCGATATTGGGTATGCGCCAAGGATGCGGTGATTTTCTCACCCAATTGCTTCAGACGTTTGCGCAGCACTTTGTGGTAGTCACGGCCCAATGCATAGCGGCTGATGTATCCTATTTCTGGCTTTTTTAAATGCTTAGCAAACGAGGCGTCAGGAGGTAAGTAGTTCATGCGAACGCTGATAACCCGTAATGTCCCTGGGACCAACTCATCAGGCCGGGCACGCTTCATCCCATGACTCTCCATAAAGGCCATGTCACCGTGATACCCATTGTCTAACCATTCCTGAAGGTGTGCCTCGTGCTGATGTAGATCAATATCGCTGATGCCAACCTGCTGAAAGCCTAGCGCTGTACCCCAAGCCTTGATATTGTTGGTTAATTCAACAAGGTCGATAGAACTAAATTCGGACATGTGCTCATGCTAGATACTCAATTAACGTCAAGTTTATCATACAAATTATTTCGGGCCGATCAGGTTAGGGAAAATGAGGGACAAGCCGCCGCGAATTCGGGCTGCGATATGTTCACGTTGATGCAACGAGCTGGTGATGTGGTGTTTAAGCAGTGTCTTGAGCTTATGCCAAACTCAGACGTTTACTTAGTGCTGGTGGGCCAAGGTAACAATGCGGGTGACGGCTACATTGCAGCAATAAACGCAAAACTTGCGGGTAAACAAGTGCATTTATGTGCGGTTGAGCCTGAACGTACGCTGGATGGTGATGCTGGCAAAGCACAGCAGCGCTGGCTCGATTCAGGAGGCAGTATCAATGGGTTTGACGCTGAGCTCCTCGAGAAGTCTGACGTAGTGATTGATGCGCTTCTTGGTACAGGTATTAATAGCTATATTCGCAATGAGTTTGCAGACATCATTGATGCGGTGAATACATCATCAACACCGGTAGTAAGCGTTGATGTGCCGTCAGGGCTTGATGCAAATACAGGACAGAGCCTGGGGCGATGTGTTCAGGCTGATATCACCGTTACTTTCGTGGGCATTAAGCCGGGGCTTGTTACTGGTGCGGGTAAACAATCGTGCGGTAAGTTAGTGTATGCGGACTTGGGTATTGGCAAAGCGTTCCAAGCGTTCGCTAAAGCGAGCGCGACCATGCTAAATATCGACCACTTTAAAGGTATGGGGCCACGGGAGATTAACAGTCATAAAGGGACTTATGGTCGACTGTTGTGCATTGGCGGTAACCGCGGAACAGCAGGTGCCATTCGACTCGCCAGTGAAGCCGCACTGAGAAGTGGTGCGGGCATGGTACGCGTGTATACCCATGAGTCGTCGGTCGTTCAGGTCAGTGCAGGCAGACCTGAACTCATGGTCACCGACTTTAATTTGGAAGATGCATTAGCTTGGGCAACCTGTGTGGTTATTGGACCCGGTCTTGGGCAAGATGAATGGGCAGAAAGCGCATTTGAAACCACCATGAAACACTGTCAAAGCCAAAATAAGCCTGTGGTCATTGATGCTGACGCGCTAAATCTATTGTGTAAGCAGTCAACCGCGTACACCTTGTCGGACAGCATTCTAACGCCTCATGCAGGGGAAGCGGCTCGTTTACTTGGCGTATCGATTGACGATGTAGAGAGCGACCGTTTTAACTACGCAAGGCAATGTTCACAACGGTACCATGCGGTCTGCGTACTTAAAGGCGCGGGCACGCTTATCGACAACGAAAAGAAGACCTGGGTTTGCCGACATGGTAATCCCGGTATGGCCACTGCAGGAAGTGGAGATGTACTTAGCGGAATATTAGGCGCATTGCTTGCTCAAGGTGTAGAAACAGACATTGCAGCAAAATATGGTGTGGTGCTTCATGCAAAGGCCGGTGATGATATTGCCCAACTGTATGGTCAACGTGGTATGATAGCGAGCGATTTGTTCGACGCAGTACGTGCGCTTATCAACCACTAAATAGGTTGGTTTTGTCTTAAACGGGCAGGCATCTACTGTGTTTCTTTGTATTACTGTGGAATATTGTTGATGTCTTACCCGCATACCTCTTTTTTTGCTAATGAAGTAGATGATACTGCGCAGCTTGCCAAGGACTTAGCGCAAGCAGTTTCAAGTCAACTTCCTACCGATGCTGTTATTTATCTTAACGGCGATTTAGGTGCAGGAAAAACGACGTTTAGCCGTTATTTCATTCAATCTTTAGGTCATTCAGGTAGCGTTAAAAGTCCAACCTATACATTGGTTGAACCTTATGAACTGGATGGCGTCAATATTTATCATTTCGATCTATATCGCTTGGCCGACCCAGAAGAGTTAGAGTTCATGGGAATTCGCGATTACTTTGGTTCGGGCGCTATCGCGCTTATTGAATGGTCGGAAAAAGGGGGCGAATACTTGGCATCCCCAGACTTAGTGATTAGTATAAATATTACGCCATCGGGTAGGCAGTTTAATTTGGAAGCAAAAAGTGCCCACGGTGCGAAATTGCTTCAGCAATGCAAGCGTGTTTAATGCAATGCAAAGTGAAAGAGAAACTGAATAAATAGCGGCTCCGGAGTTAACGAGAGCAGCATAACAATAACAGAAAGGCTAATTATGGTGCGCAGTATAGTTTCGGTATTATTATTGTGTTTCGTCGTGCAATTCGCACACGGCGCGCAAAATAACATCGACGGGGTTAGGATATGGCCGTCGCCGGACAATACGCGCGTTGTTTTCGATATGAAATCAGCGCCAGAGTTCACCTATTTTACACTTAAAAATCCGCTTCGGCTTGTCATCGATCTTAATAACACCAGCGACACCGCTAAGCTTTCTGGTATTGAAAACAGCGGTGATTTGATTAAAAAGCTGCGCTACTCCACGCCGAAAAACAAATCATCTGCCAGAGTGGTTGTTGAGCTCAATAGAAATACAAAGCCCTCGTTATTTGCAGTAACCCCCGATGGTGCTTACGGACACAGGCTGGTTGTCGATTTACCAGATAGCGCGCCGAAGCCGTCGCCAACGTTATCAGCGTCGGCATCAACTGGCTCTGTCGTTATTGATGATTCTACCAGTGCCCGAGACCGAGACATTATCGTCGCCATCGACGCCGGGCATGGTGGACATGACCCAGGTTCAATCGGTCCGGCTGGTACCTATGAAAAGCACATCACCCTGAGTATCGCCAAAAAACTGGAAGACATGATAAACCGGGAGCGAGGTATGCGCGCCATCATGACTCGTGGCGATGATTATTATGTTTCTCCTAATCGACGTCCTGAAATTGCGCGCGAGAAAAAAGCCGATTTGCTTATTTCCATCCACGCCGATGCGTTTAGTCAGCCTCAACCGCGAGGTGGTTCGGTGTGGGTACTATCCATGCGAAGAGCAGACACTGAATTAGGCCGCTGGCTAGAGAAATCTGAACGTCACTCGGAACTATTAGGTGGAGCCGCTGAGGTTATCAATGACAAATCAAGCGAGCGATATCTTACTGAAACCATACTGGGTTTATCGATGGATCACAGTATGGCGACCAGCCACGATTTAGGTAATAAAGTGGTTGAAGAGCTAAAGCAGGTGACCAGTCTGCATAAAAGAAAACCACAAGCCGCCAGTTTTGCAGTTTTGACCGCGCCTGACATCCCCTCTATTTTGGTCGAAGTCGGTTTCATTTCTAATCCGCAAGAAGAGAAGAATCTGAACTGGTCTAAACATCGCGAACGCTTAGCGAATGCCATGTTTAATGCGACTAAGCGTTACTTCAAGCAAGTTCCCCCTGATGGTACACTGTGGGCACAAGAAAGGGCGAACAACCGAACGCACAAAGTAAGAAGCGGCGAGTCGCTCTCGTTATTAGCACAGCGTTACAATGTAAAAGTAAGCAGCATCAAAGCAGCGAATGATCTTTCAAGTGATGTTGTACGCGTAGGGCAGGTACTAAATATTCCGAGAACCTAAACCTAGGTTTTGTTTCATCGGCTTTTTCAGCACTCATTGCACTTACATGTCGTATCGCCACGAATCCATATAGTTAATATCATAGGGTAGTCCTTTGCCTATACAGCTTTTATCTCCCCAACTTGCAAACCAGATTGCCGCTGGTGAAGTGGTTGAGCGCCCCGCGTCTGTGGTTAAAGAATTACTAGAAAACAGCCTTGATGCTGGTGCCACCAAAATAGAAGTCGATATTGAAAAAGGTGGCCACAAGCGCATTCGAATAAAAGACAATGGCTCTGGCATTGTCAAAAGTGAACTGCAGCTGGCATTGAGTCGCCATGCAACCAGCAAAATCACCACTCTGGATGACTTAGAACAAATTCTCTCTCTTGGCTTTCGTGGCGAAGCGCTAGCCAGTATTAGCTCGGTAAGCCGGTTAACACTGACATCGCGCACTGAGTCTCAAGGTGAGGCGTGGCAGGCCTACTGTGAGGGTAGGGAAATGGCGGTAAATATCCAGCCAGCGGCCCACCCTGTTGGCACCACAATTGACGTGGCAGATCTGTTTTACAACACGCCAGCAAGACGTAAGTTTTTACGCACCGAAAAAACCGAATTTCAGCATATTGAAGAAGTCATAAAACGCATAGCACTGAGCTATCCCAAGGTTTCATTTGTTTTAAAACACAACGATAAAGTAGCAAAGCGCTTTATCGCCGATAAGGAAGGCAGTTTAGCCACCCGAATTGGCGCTGTGGTTGGACAAAAGTTTGTTCAAAACGCCGTGCATATTAGTACTGAGTATGAAGGTCTTCACATTGATGCTTGGCTAGGTAATGAGGCCATGCTTCGCAGCAGTAATGATTGCCAGTTCAGTTTTGTTAACGGCAGAGGCATGCGAGATAAGCTTATTATGCACGCTATTCGCCAAGCGTACGAAAGCGTTTGGGGTGTGGTGGAGCAACCAAGCTTTGTGGTGTACTTAACGGTTAACCCTAAAGATGTGGATGTAAATGTTCATCCCGCCAAGCATGAGGTGAGGTTTCAACAAGGCAGATTGGTACACGACTTTATCTGTAAAACCGTGAGTGATGCGCTGCACGCCATGACCGAAGAACAGCCTTTATCAGGAATGGACGCAAACCGTCCTTCGGGCTCAGATTTCATGTCTTCTCAGGTAGAACACGATTACATTAGGCCTTTACAGAATCAAACGTCGGATAATGCACAGGCGTTCAACGAGTCTTCTCGTTACTCGACGGGGGGAATCTCGCAAGGCGCGCCACAGTCTTATGGGCAATTTACAGGCAGTCCAAGAAATACATCCTCGGGAAGTGCCAGTGGTGGACGAAGTGGTGGCGCTGCACATAAGCAAAGTCGAGGGCCAAGTGCGGCATATCAGTCAAATTACAATGCGTTAATGACGCCAAATAGCGACATTATTAACAACAATGCAGACCCGATGCCCGTTGCAGAGCACGTTAATCTAACTTCCCAGTGTAGAATTTACCCAAAATCAGAAAAAATTTACCTTCTTTGTGCAACTAAAGTTGCAAGTATCTGGTTAAGCGAACTATTTTTAAAAGCGCAGCATGGACAACCGTTGTTAATGCCCGTTGCTGTTTCGCTCAATAATGTCAATGAGCAACTGGTTACACTGCTAAACGACGCGCATTTTGAAGTGAATAAAGTGGCTGGCAAATATCGGCTGCAACAGGTGCCGGCCGGCACCAGGCACTTGCCGTGGCTCAAGTGGTTTGAATACTTCTTATTAGTTGAACTAAATGATGAAGTAAATTCACTTGATGATGCCGTAAAATCATTGGTTTTGCCTGAACATGTTTTAGATGAAGAGACATCAAATGCGCTGTGGTACTGGTTGGATCAGCAGAGCGAAGTGAAACAATGGGAAATTATTGAGCAATTTGCTAAAGTGCGCCCCTTAAATTCAGTGCTAGATGTATGGGGAGAATAAGGTGTCCAATGGCATAAATTCTGCATTGCCAGTAATAGCAATTATGGGCCCCACGGCATCAGGCAAGACAGGCTTGGCGCTTGATATAGCGGCCAAGGTTGAAAGCGAAGTAATTAGTGTTGATTCAGCCCTTGTTTATAAAGGTATGGACATCGGCACTGCGAAGCCAACGCAGGAAGAGCAAGCAGGTGTAGTACATCATCTAATTGATATTATCGACCCTGCACAAAGCTATTCGGTGTCGCAATTTGTAAACGACACTAATGCGCTAATTGGCGATATTTTAGCGCGTGGCAAGGTGCCAATTTTGGCTGGAGGTACAATGATGTACTTTAATGCCTTGATAAATGGAATTTCGCCACTACCTAAGTCAGATGAAAAGATACGGGACGAAATAACACAGCAGGCACAACGCTTGGGTTGGTCTAAATTACACGATGAATTACGTGGTGTAGACCCAATTAGTGGTGAGAGAATTCACCCCAACGACCCACAGCGAATTACCCGTGCGCTGGAAGTGTATAGAAGTACCGGCAAGACGTTGGCACATTGGCAACAACAAGAGGGTGAAAAGTGCCCTTATAACATTGCACAATTTGCCATAGCGCCCGCAGACAGGGCAGTGTTGCACGAACGTATAGCGACCCGCTTTGATTTGATGTTGGAGCAAGGGTTTGAGAATGAAGTAGTAAAGCTCTACGAACGCAGTGATCTTCATGAAGATTTGCCTTCTATTCGTTCGGTAGGGTACAGACAGATGTGGCAGTACCTAGACGGCCAATTGAGTTACGCAGAAATGCGTGAAAGAGGCATTATCGCTACAAGGCAGCTCGCCAAGCGTCAGCTCACGTGGTTACGGGGCTGGGGGCAGGTTACATGGCTAGACACATTTGCTAACGATAATTTGACTAAAATTACAGCGAAAGTCACACTTTAAATGTTTGAGTGTGGTATATATTAGACGTGCAGTGATAGCGAAATTCCTATCACGAATAATAAAAACTAAGGATATCAAATGGCTAAAGGGCAATCTTTACAAGACCCATTCTTGAACGCTTTGCGTAAGGAACGTATTCCAGTATCAATTTATCTGGTAAATGGTATTAAACTTCAGGGACAGGTTGAATCTTTCGACCAGTTTGTAATTTTACTGAAGAACACAGTAAGCCAAATGGTGTATAAGCACGCGATTTCTACTGTTGTTCCAGCACGCGCTATCACAATGCCTAGCGCAGGAGATTCTGAAAATACTAAAGGTGAATAATTTAAAAGGTAACGCGCTTGTTTGACCGTTATGAAGCCGGTGAACAGGCTGTACTTGTTCATGTTAATTTTTCCGACGAGAGCAGTAAAGAAGACTTAAGTGAGCTTGAATTACTTGTGTCTTCAGCAGGGGTTAATGCGGTAGAAGTTATTACGACTTCGCGCAGTGCGCCTCATGCTAAGTTTTTTGTTGGTTCAGGTAAGGCAGAGGAAATAGCAGCGGCAGTGAAAGCTCACGATGCCAACGTTGTTATCTTCAACCACGCGCTTTCTCCTTCTCAGGAGCGTAATTTAGAAGCGGTGTGTAAATGCCGGGTGTTAGATAGAACGGGGCTAATTCTTGATATTTTTGCGCAGCGCGCAAGAACACACGAGGGGAAGCTCCAGGTCGAACTAGCCCAGTTGAGGCATATCTCAACTCGTCTCATCAGAGGATGGACCCACCTTGAGCGTCAAAAAGGTGGTATCGGTCTTCGTGGTCCAGGTGAGACACAGCTAGAAACTGACCGTCGATTGCTTCGTGGACGTATTAAAGCCATTCTTCGTCGATTGGAGAAAGTGCAAAAGCAACGCGAGCAGGGTCGTCGCTCGCGCAAACGCGCTGAAATTCCAACGGTATCCTTAGTTGGCTATACGAATGCGGGAAAATCGACGCTGTTTAACACCATTACCGACTCACACGTTTACGCTGCCGATCAGCTGTTTGCAACGCTGGACCCAACGTTACGTAAAATCGAGTTAAAAGATGTTGGTCCCGCTATTTTGGCCGACACGGTTGGTTTTATTCGTCATCTTCCCCACGACTTAGTTGCTGCGTTCAAAGCGACTCTTCAAGAGACTCAAGAAGCAGATTTACTGCTCCATGTGGTTGATATTGCCGATGCGAAATATCGTGAAACCATGGACGAAGTAAACAACGTGCTCGAAGAAATTGAAGCAGGGGACATTCAACAATTACTAATCTGTAATAAGATTGATAAACTAGACGACGTTCAACCGCGTATAGAAAGAAACGACGAAGGCGTGCCTGTTAGAGTGTGGCTATCTGCACAAACAGGCGAAGGAACGGAATTATTGAGCCAAGCTTTAACCGAATGTTTAGGTAAAAGCATGGTGAATTACACGTTGAAGATTCCGCCTGCACAAAGTCGATTGCGCGGCGTGTTGTTCGAACTAAACTGTATTGCTAGTGAAGAATACGACAGTCAGGGAGACTGGGTAGTTGATGTAAGAATGCCCGCCGCTGACTGGAACAGGCTTGAAAAGCGTCTGGAAAACGGAATATCAGAGTATGTTGTGCGACATTAGTCAGTGCTAGTCACTGCATTGAGCATGCGAAATTCAAAAATATAACAGTAATCTATGGAGTATCAGCATGGCTTGGAATGAGCCGGGTGGCAATAATAACGACCCGTGGAAGAATCGCGGTGGGAAAGAGCAAGGTCCCCCAGATTTGGACGATGTGTTTAAAAACTTATTTGGTAAGTTTGGAAAGTCAGGTGGCAACGGTGGCGGCTCAGGCAAAAGCCTAGGCGGTATTGGTGCTGGTATTCTTGTAGGTTTACTTGTCGTAATTTGGTTCATTAGTGGCTTTTACACCATTCGTGAAGCAGAGCGCGGCGTAGTCCTTCGTTTTGGTGAGTATCACGAGCAGGTTGAACCAGGTCTTCGTTGGGCACCAACGTTCATTGACTCAGTAATCCCAGTTGATGTTCAGTCAATTCGCGACCAGTCATCTTCAGGCTCTATGCTTACAGAAGACGAAAACGTGGTAAGCGTTCAAATGGAAATGCAGTTTCGCGTTGTAGACCCATATCGTTGGACGTTTGCCGTTGAAAGCCCTGAGCAGAGTTTAAGTCAGTCTCTTGATAGCGCTATTCGCTACGTAGTTGGCCACTCTAAAATGGACGACGTACTTACCGACGGCCGTGAAGTAACGCGTCAGCGTGTATGGGAAGAGCTTCAAGCGATCATTGAACCCTACAACATGGGTGTTTCCATTATCGATATGAACTTCCGTGATGCCCGCCCACCAGAGCAAGTTAAAGATGCATTTGATGATGCGATTGCTGCACAGGAAGATCAACAACGTTTTATTCGTGAAGCTGAAGCTTATGCGAGAGAGATTGAGCCACGTGCACGTGGTCAAGTAAATCGTATGAATGAAGAAGCGCAAGCCTATAAAGAGCGTGTAACGTTGGAAGCGCAGGGTGAAGTGGCACGTTTTGAAGAGCTGCTTCCACAATATGAGCGCGCACCTCAGGTTACTCGCGAACGTATCTATCTTGAAACCATGGAAGAAGTGTTGGGTAACACCAGCAAAATTATGGTTGATAGCAAAGGCGGAAACAACATGATGTATCTGCCTCTTGATAAAATTATGGAGCGTCAGCAGTCGTCGTCTAACGATCGCTCACGCAACACGCTAGAAAGCTTACAAGCACCTGTAACTGATACCTCAGGCAGAAGCCGTAATTCGTCGCCAACCTCTGGTTTGCGCGGTGACAGCTACAGAGAAGGGAGATAAGCATAATGAAGAATTTATTAATAGCAGCATTCGTTCTTCTTGTTTTGCTTGCATCAGGTTCTCTGTTTGCAGTTAAAGAGGGTGAGCGTGCCATTGTTATTCAATTTGGTAAGGTTCAGCGCGATGACGCGACCGGTGAAACTCGGGTTTTTGAGCCAGGTTTACACTTTAAACTTCCGTTTATTGATTCAGTACGCCATTTAGATGCGCGTATTCAAACGTTGGATGGAACGCCTGATCGCTTTGTAACAAGCGAGAAGAAAGACCTGATTGTTGACTCTTATGTTAAGTGGCGCATAGAAGACTTTGCACGTTACTATCTATCAACGGGGGGCAACAAGCTGCAAGCAGAAGCGCTACTGAAGCAAAAAGTAAACAACGGCCTACGTTCTGAGTTTGGTACTCGTACTATTGCACAAATCGTTTCTGGTGAGCGTTCAGCGCTTATGAACCAGGCAATGGAACAAGCTTCTACATCGTCTGACGAGCTTGGTATTGAAATTGTAGACGTACGCGTTAAGCAGATTAACTTACCTACTGAGGTGAGCAACTCGATCTTCCAGCGTATGCGCGCAGAGCGTGCCGCCGTAGCTCGTGAGCATCGTTCAGAAGGTCAAGAGCAAGCCGAAGTCATTAAGGCAAACATTGATGCGAAGGTAACGGTAATGCTTGCTGATGCTGAGCGTAATGCACGTCAACTTCGCGGTGAAGGTGATGCGATTGCGGCACAAATTTACGCTGACGCTTACTCAAAGAACGCTGATTTTTACAGCTTCCTGCGCAGTATGGACGCGTATAAGCAAAGCTTTAACAGCAAACAAGATGTCATGGTTATTGCACCAGACAGCGACTTTTTCAAGTATATGAACAAGTCAAACGGTAACTAAATAGCCGTAATTTGAAGCTTTAAAAACCAGTCTTTTTAGACTGGTTTTTTTACGCCTTTTGAAAGGCTAACGGTATGATATAGCGAGTTATATTTAATCTGTGTAGCCGGGCCATTTAGGAAAATGTACACTGACTTAACCCTTCATTTACCTTATCTACTGCCAAAATTTTACTAAATCGGGTAAAATACCGTCTGAATACTATTAAAACACGTCACTATTTATGTACAAGGTTGATGCCTTCCCAGCATTAACCTTGGTGTGGTAGACGTCAATAAACGACAGAGGGAAGATTTTGACAACGGAAAATACAAATACAGTGTCTGCCGATGATAGGGGCGGACAAGGTGGGTTATTCTCGCGATTTCTCACCACGGTGGAATGGTTAGGAAACCTGCTCCCACATCCAGTAACGCTGTTCGCTCTGCTTTCACTTTTCATTGTGGTACTTAGTGGGATACTTGGTTACTTTGACATTGCTGTAGCTGACCCTCGCCCAATAGGTGCAAAGGGGCGTGAAGAAGACGGTATGATTGAAGTCATATCGCTGATGAGCGCAGAAGGTTTGCAGCGAATAGTGACAGGCTTGGTTACCAATTTCACAGGCTTTGCGCCACTGGGTACCGTACTTGTTGCGCTTCTTGGTGTATCGGTAGCAGAACATTCTGGCCTGTTATCAGCAGCAATGCGCGCGTTGGTAATGAATGCCTCTAAACGTGCCGTGACCTTTGCTATCGTCTTTGCAGGTATTATTTCAAACACAGCATCAGAGCTTGGCTACGTGGTACTTATTCCACTGGCAGCGATGATTTTCCACTCGTTAGGTCGTCACCCGTTAGCGGGTCTGGCCGCCGCGTTTGCAGGTGTATCGGCTGGCTATAGCGCCAACCTACTGCTTGGAACTGTTGACCCACTGTTGTCGGGTATCACGGAAGCCGCTGCTCACATGATTGACCCCGACTATATGGTAGGTCCAGAAGTAAACTGGTACTTCATGTTCATCAGTACCTTCGTTGTAGCCACAATGGGCGCGTTGGTCACCGAAAAGGTTGTTGAGCCGAGACTCGGTAAATTTGATCCTGCTGATGCTTCCATAGATTTAGGCAAGCAATCAATGGACGCGCCTACAGATTTAGAAAAGAAAGGCCTGCGTTGGGCAGGTATATCGTTTGTTATTGTTTGCGCGATACTAGCGCTAACGGTGGTGCCAGAAAACGGTATATTGCGTCATCCAGAAACAGGTGAAGTAGCGGGCTCTCCGTTCCTTAAAGGCATTGTTGCATTCATCTTTATCACCTTTGCTATTCCTGGTTTTGTT
Source organism: Alteromonas sp. MmMcT2-2 (assembly GCF_022348305.1). Taxonomy (NCBI): domain Bacteria; kingdom Pseudomonadati; phylum Pseudomonadota; class Gammaproteobacteria; order Alteromonadales; family Alteromonadaceae; genus Alteromonas; species Alteromonas sp. MmMcT2-2. The sequence goes on along the minus strand of NZ_JAKRFA010000001.1, from coordinate 63,202 downwards.
TACGGTAAAGTCACCAAGTCGATGAAAAATGATAAAGACGTCATTGACGCTATGTCTAAAAGCATGGGCGCAATGGGCCTTTACATTACGCTAGTATTCTTTGCTGCGCAGTTTGTTGCGTTTTTCAAATGGACAAACTTAGGCACAGTATTAGCCGTTAAAGGTGCTGCGGCGTTACAAGCGGCAGGGTTAGATGGCCCAGCGGTGTTTATTCTGTTCATTTTGATGTGTGGTGTAGTGAACCTGTCGCTAGGAAGTGCATCAGCACAATGGGCAGTAACAGCACCTATTTTTGTGCCAATGCTCATGCTCATAGGCTACGCGCCTGAAGTGATTCAAGCTGCATACCGTATTGGTGATTCAGTGACAAACGTTATCGCACCTATGATGAGCTATTTCGGACTCATCTTGGCCATGGCTGCAAGGTACAAGAAAGACTTGGGAATGGGCACGCTCATTGCCATGATGCTGCCTTACTCAATGGTGTTTATCGTAGGTTGGACAATTTTGTTCTACATTTGGGTGTTCTTACTCGGTATGCCGGTAGGCCCGGGCGCAGCGACTTACTATCAGCCTTAAATAGGTAGCTTTACGTGCTGCCATACGCTTAATGTGGCAGCAAACTAAAAAAGCGGCATGTGTTTTTGAAAAGTATTTTCGAACACCTGTCGCTTTTTTAATGTCCAAAATCTATTAACGCAATCGCACTTTTTTGGCGTTATAGCAGATCATAATCTAAGGTAATTCAGTATAATACGGATATAGCGCAGTACTTCTCGGACTATGAATACATGAAATACAAATCGAACAAAGGTTTTACTCACGGGCAACCAGATAAAATTGGCGTACTGGTAACGAATTTGGGGACACCGGAAGCGCCAACTAAGCAGGCGTTACGCCCTTATTTGAAAGAGTTTCTTTCTGACCCGCGGGTTGTGGAAGTGCCTAAAGCGATTTGGTGGTTTGTATTAAATGGTATCATTTTAAACTTTCGCCCTAAGCGTTCTGCTGAGGCTTATTCCACCGTATGGACGGAAGAAGGCTCTCCACTTATGGCTATTACTAAAGCGCAAGCATCAGCTATTGCTGAACGCTGTAAAGCCCAATATAGCGATGACGTAATTGTTGATTTTGCCATGCGCTACGGCAAGCCCGCCATTGGTGATACCATCGAGTCCATGTTGGAAAAAGGCGTACGCAAACTCGTCGTTTTACCGCTTTACCCTCAATACAGCGCGTCGACAACTGGCTCCACATTTGATGCTATCGCTAAGGATTTCACCTCTCGCCGTTGGCTCCCAGAACTTCGCTTCGTTAATCACTATCACGACCGCGATAATTTCATCACCGCGCTGGCGAACAAAGTAAAAGCGCATTGGGAAACCCATGGAAGAGCGGACAAGCTTATTTTGTCTTACCACGGTATTCCTAAGCGCTATTTAATGAATGGTGACCCCTATCACTGCGAGTGCCACAAAACGTCGCGCTTGCTTGCCGAGAAACTTGGCCTTTCACATGACGAATATATGACAACCTTCCAATCTCGTTTTGGTCGAGAAGAGTGGTTGAAACCGTATACAGATGAAACGTTAAAGTCTTTACCTGAAAAAGGGGTGAAATCTATTCAGGTTATGTGCCCTGGCTTCTCAGCCGATTGCTTGGAAACTATTGAAGAAATTGGTGAAGAGAATCGCGAGTACTTTATGGAAGCTGGTGGTGAGCGCTATGAATACATCGCGGCACTTAACAGTGACAAAGAACATATAGACGTGCTTTTTGACATAGTGCAAGAAAACCTGCATGGGTGGACAGTACAGTCGGACAACGGTTTGCGCGCAGGCTTAGCAAGAGCGTTAGGCGCTGAAAAGTAGCGTTTGAAAAGCTGACAGTAAACGTTTCGAGGAAAACCAATAGGGAAATCACCCTTGGTGGCGCATTTATTATATTGAAAGGGAGATAAGGTCGTGGAAGGCAAAGCACCAAAGGCACTACTTAAAGCGCAAAAACTGGCGAACTTGCTGGATACTGCTGTAAAGCTCCCTTTTATCCCAATAAGAATAGGCTTGGATTCAATCGTGGGCCTTATCCCAGGAGCCGGTGACGCGCTGATGCTCTTCGTTTCACTTCGAATAGTTTGGCTGGGAAAATCATTGGGTATGCCCAAAGCGCTAATAGCTCAAATGGTAAAAAACTCAGCAATCGACTTTGGCTTAGGTTTTATTCCATTTGTTGGCGACATTGTGGATATATTCTATAAAGCCAATCAGAAAAATGTCCGTATTATGGAGCGCTGGTGGATAAGCGAAAATAAACATGAGGTAGATAAAGTAACACAGAAGGCACTATCCGAATGGAGTGCTGAATAACCTAGGTTTAGTTACCCAAATACCTGCGCTTTTTTCACTTTGCTTATTTACTGTGTAAAGCTACGTAAAGCTTGAGTAAATAAGAGAACCTTGTCCTTTAGCTAAATGTCTTTTTTGCAAAGACAACCAAGGGCAACGCACGATGATATCAAAAAAATTAACGGAAAAGCCGCTCAAGCGACGCCGCTTTATGAAAACAGCGGTGGGGCTTACATTGGCTCCTATTGCTATCGGGTTGTGGGGTTGTGGAGGTTCTAATTCCACCTCTACAAGTTCCACAGCATCTAACTCCTCATCTTCCAATAACGACACCGATTCAAATGCCGAACCTGAAGAAGATTTTGACGGTTGGGCAAGCGGTGGCACGTCAGCTATGACGTCAGACTTTCCAGACGATAGTTTATTTGACACTGCTTCTGTATGCAGTGTGGCTCTCACAGGTTCTCAAACGGAAGGCCCGTGCTATTTTCAAAGTGACTATCTTGACGACATCTCATATGAGCAAACAGGTTTGCCGATGATGTTGTGTCTTCAGTTAATTAATGAAGCGTGTAATCCCCTATCGGGTTATGAAATTGAAGTATGGCATTGCGATGTAGATGGCGTTTATTCAGGAGATACCAGTGATAGTGCCGATGCCAGCGGATTTAACTCGGCATTTTGCACGGGAAATGAAGTGGATGCATTAAGTGCGAAGTGGTTCAGAGGTATTGCGGTGACAGATGCTAGCGGAAGAATAAACCTAAAAAGCTGTTTTCCCGGCTGGTACAGCAGCCGAGCTATCCACATCCATTTTCGTATACGTCGCAACAATACTGATCAATTGGTTTCTCAATTTGGCTTTTCCGATAGCTTTTGCCAGGACATTTGTACCAATCATCCCGACTACAGTCACCGGGGTGAGCCAGACACGTTGCTGGGGCAAGATACAGTGTTTGGCAGTGACTACAAAGAATATACATTTAGTGTGTCACAAAACGAAGATGGTTCTTTGCTCGCATACAAGCGCATAATAATCAGTGATTAGACTTCCTTTTTCTCTCCTATACACTATTTTTTAACATGCCCGTTAGCAACGGGCATTTTATTACGCACAGTAAACCCATTCGCAGCATTGTTTCGTAGCACAACTAATAAGAACTTTATTTTCTGCTCAAATTACAAGGAGCGTGCAGCACATGAAAGCGTCCGATTTATTTGTTAAAGCGTTAGAAGCAGAAGGCGTGGAATACGTCTTTGGTATCCCAGGTGAAGAAAACCTCGACTTACTTGAGTCGTTGCGCGAGTCCTCTATTAAACTGGTGCTGACGCGTCACGAGCAAGGTGCTGGTTTTATGGCTGCTACTTACGGCAGGCTTACCGGAAAAGTGGGAGTGTGCCTTTCGACCTTAGGACCTGGGGCCACTAATCTAGTTACTCCCGCGGCTTATGCTCAACTCGGCGCTATGCCAATGTTGATGATTACCGGGCAAAAGCCGATCAAAACCAGCAAACAAGGTCGCTTTCAAGTTATCGACATCGTTGACATGATGCGGCCGATCACTAAATTCACCAACCAGATTGTGAGTGGCGATAGAATTCCTTCTACTGTGCGAGAGGCATTTCGTCTAGCCCATGAAGAGCGCCCGGGCGCTGTACACATTGAACTGCCAGAAGACATTGCCGCAGAACAAACCAGTGCCCAAATACTAACACCTAGCATGGCCCGTCGACCTATCGCCGAATACAAAGCAATTGCTGCTGCGATTACCATGATTGAAGAAGCCCAGTCACCTTTGTTATTGATTGGCGCCGGAGCAAACAGAAAGCTAACAGCGAAAATGCTCAGGGAGTTTGTTGATAAAACCTGCATTCCATTTGTTACCACCCAAATGGGCAAAGGGGTACTAAACGAAAGCGACCCGCGCTTTGCAGGGAACACTGCTCTGTCTGACGGTGACTTTGTACACAGGGCAATAGAGCGTGCCGATCTTATTATCAACGTAGGCCACGATGTGGTAGAAAAGCCACCGTTCTTCATGCATCACAACGATAAAAAAGTGATTCATGTCAACTTTGATTCGGCTGCCGTAGACCCTGTTTACTTCCCGCAACTCGAAGTCGTTGGAGATATTGCTAACAGCATCTGGCAAATAAAAGAAGGCATCACTCCCCAAGACAGTTGGAAACTCGACTTCTACAAAGATGTGCATCAAGCCTATGTAGATCACCGTGCTGAAGCAGAAGACGATAATCGATTCCCTATCTTACCAGAACGTCTTGTACGCGATATTCGTAAAGTTATGCCTGATAACGGCATTGTTACGTTAGACAACGGCGTATATAAAATATGGTTTGCCCGAAATTACCCCGCATATCATCCGAATACCCTGCTTTTAGACAACGCACTGGCTTCAATGGGAGCCGGTTTGCCATCAGCTATAGCAGCCAAACTAGTGAAGCCTGATGTCCCTGTGGTAAGCGTATGCGGCGATGGCGGCTTTATGATGAATAGCCAAGAAATTGAGACTGCCGTTAGGCTTAAGCTTGACCTTGTGGTGATCATCTTGCGCGACGATGCGTACGGAATGATCAAGTGGAAACAAGCAAACATGCAGTTCGATGAGTTTGGTTTAGATTATGGCAACCCCAACTTTGTTAAATACGCACAAAGTTACGGCGCACAGGGCTGGAGAGTTGACGACGTGGATGTACTTATTCACTTAGTTGATAAGTGTTTGAACACAAAAGGCGTACATATTATCGATTGTCCAGTTGATTACAGTATGAATGACAAAACACTAAATCATACGATTAAAGAGCTTAGCGCCAAGCTTTAAGCCAAACGTAACAGAAAGGTAAGGAGTAAAAAATGTTGAAGGAAAGCTATCCCTATTATTTAGCGAGTGAGCCGCATTATGCCAATACCGACTTGGACGTGACTAATAAATACACCGGAGAGGTAGCAACCAAGGTGGCGATGGCCGATGCGGATACCATCGATAAGGCCATTGCTGCAGCAGAAGAAGCGCAGCCTGCGATGGCCGCCATGGCTCCTTTCGAAAGACAAGCGGTGCTAGAGCACTGTGTGAAGCGCTTTACCGAAAGAGCCGATGAGTTGGCACAAGCGCTTTGTATAGAGGCTGGTAAGCCAATTAAAGACGCTAAGGGCGAAGTCAGCCGCCTTATCGATACCTTCAAAATAGCGGCAGAAGAATCAGTGCGTATTAACGGCGAGGTGGTGAATTTAGAAATCTCGGCGCGTGCCAAAGGTTATCAGGGCATGACCAAGAAGGTCCCTATAGGTCCATGTTCATTTATATCGCCGTTTAATTTTCCTCTAAATTTGGCTGCGCACAAGGTGGCTCCTGCAATCGCAGCAGGCTGTACCTTTGTACTTAAGCCTGCCTCGCGAACCCCTATTGGTGCGCTCATTATCGGCGAGGTATTAGCTGAAACTGACTTACCCAAAGGCGCGTTTTCTATTCTACCTTGTAGCCGCGACGGCGCTGACTTATTCACTACTGATGAAAGACTAAAACTGCTTAGCTTCACAGGTTCACCTGATGTGGGCTGGGCGCTTAAAGCAAAAGCAGGAAAGAAGCCGGTGGTATTGGAGCTTGGCGGTAACGCCGCATGCGTAGTTGATGAAGATGCCGATATTGAAGACGCCATCGACCGGGTAATTGTCGGAGCTTATTATCAATCAGGGCAAAGTTGTATAAGTGTTCAGCGCCTTTTAGTGCATAGCAAAATATACGATGAGTTTAAGTCGCGCTATGTGGAAAAAGTGAAAGCGTTAGTGTCTGGCGACCCGTCTAATGAAGACACCTTTATTGGCCCTATGATCTCAGAAGGCGAAGCAGAGCGCCTTCACGGCTGGGTTGAAGAAGCAAAAGAGAAAGGTGCCACCATTCTATGCGGCGGAACGCGAGACGGCGCCATGCTTGAGGCTACGGTAATGGAAAATGTACCAAAGGATTGTGATGCCAGTGCCGAAGAAGCGTTTGGCCCTCTATCTATTCTGGTGCCATTCGATGACTATGACGAAGCGCTTGAAGAAGTAAACAACAGCCGCTACGGACTTCAAGCAGGTGTGTTTACCCGCGATATATACAAAGCGCACAAAGCATGGGACGTGCTTGACGTTGGTGGTGTGGTCATTGGAGATGTACCTAGCTGGCGGATGGACAACATGCCCTATGGTGGCGTGAAGGACTCAGGCTTAGGTCGCGAAGGTATTCGCTATGCGATTGAAGATATGTCTGAGACTCGCCTTATGGTAATTCGTACTCCTCAGTAGTAGATTGAGTTTCACTGCTCAATCAAGCAATGTTCGCGCAATAGTGCGAATATAAGCATTCGAGGGCGAGGCGGCAGGTTTAGATTAATCTGCCGCGTACTCTTCTAGCAGTGAAAGTGGAATAATGTCTAACGCTTTTTCATGTGTGGCTTCCAAGCGTACTTTCGGCGCTACACCTGCCTCATAGGCTTGTAGCCAGCGAGCGGCACACAAACACCATCTGTCGCCTGCTAACAGGCCAGGAAATGTCATACTAGGCCACGGCGTGATGAGGTCGTTGCCTTGTCGTAGCGAAAACTGAAGAAATTCGTCAGTGACAACCGCGCATACGCTGTGATTACCCACATCAGCGTCTGGTACATAGCAAAACCCTTCTCGCGTAAATCCAGTATTTCCACAGCATAGCTGGAGTGGGCGTCCATAAACATTTTTTGCGTTCGCCAAAATCAGAACCCTCTTTTACAACGTATGGTTTAATAGGTATGTCTTATTCAAATCGCCAAGTAGCGAATTTAGGATGAATAGAACCTTATCTATCCACCTTATGACCCTGCTCGACAAGGGTCAACAATAAGCACTACGGTAACTACGTTTTAAGGTAAAAAATCGTGCTCGATAAAAGCAAAAAAACAGGCGACAGTAACTTTTCTGAACAAGAGATTGCGCGCTTCGATGCGCTGGCTGACTCTTGGTGGGACCCAGAAGGCAAATACAAAACCGCGCTGGATTTTAATCGGGCAAGACTAAACGTTATAAAAGCACAAATAGAAAATCATTTCGGTCAGGGCAACTTGCCTCCCGATTATTCCGCCTTATCAGTGATAGATATTGGCAGTGGCGGTGGGCTAATAAGCGAACCGCTAGCAAAATTAGGCGCTCAAGTTACGGGAATAGATGCCAGTGCGGTGAGCGTAGAAGTGGCAAAGCGCCATGCTCAAAATACAGGAGTAAAGGTAGACTATCAGCATAAACTCTCAAGCGAGGTAGTAGAAGAAGGTCGGCAATATGATGTGGTAATTAACGCCGAAGTTGTTGAGCACGTGCCTGACCAGCAGCAGCTTATGCGCGAGTGCGCAAGTTTGGTTAAGCCGGGTGGCCTGCTGATTTTGGCGACGCTGAACCGCACGCTGAAAAGTTATGTTGTTGCCATCGTGGGAGCGGAATACGTAATGCGCTACTTACCAATAGGAACCCATGACTGGAAGAAATTTGTTAAGCCCAGCGAATTAAAATGCTGGATTGGAAATGAGTTTACCCTTAAGTATCAGGTCGGTATGAGGCTAAACCCACTTAACGGAGAGTGGCTAACCACTTCGAGCCTGGCCGTAAACTACGTTCAAGCATATTCCAAACATAAATAAGCAACTATAAGTATTATTTATTCCCTGTATGTTTAGTGCAAATGGTATGAGTTAACATACTTCATGCCTGACGCTATCTTTATGAATTAACTGACTAATAGTAACTAACTCCGTCGAGAATTTACCTATACACAGTAAAAGCCTTTGTTAAAGATTTCATACAAAGGTTGATCTTTACATCTTGTTTACATAATTATAACAAAGGTCTGACCACAGGCCACATATAACCATAATTATGGGAAAAACTCGATGACATTACATAACCACTTACGCTCTACAAGAATACGCTCTACAAATCCATGGTTCGGTAAATTCGCCGTGATATTAGCTTTGTTCAGTATGACATTAGGCTTGTCTGGCCAAGCCAACGCTGGCACCTACGCAAAAACAAAACACCCTATTGTATTAGTTCACGGTCTGTTTGGTTTCGAAGATATCTTATTTGTTGATTATTTCTATAAGGTACCGCACAAACTTAGCCGAAACGGCGCTGTTGTCTATATCGCAGAGGTCTCACCAGCAAACTCGACCGAAGTCCGCGGTGAACAGTTACTCGATTACATTGATGAAGTTCTGGCGCTATCAGGAGCTGACAAAGTGAATTTAATTGGACACAGTCACGGTGGTCCAACGGCACGTTACGCCGCAAGCGTTGCCCCAGATAAGGTTGCTTCGGTAAGTTCAGTTGCCGGCGTAAACTGGGGAAGCAAAGTGGCAGATGAACTACGAGACGCTTTTTCTGAAGGTTCAGTGGGCGAGGGTGCTGCGGGCGTTGTAGTTAATGCGTTCGCCAATATCATCGAGATTGCCTCTGGGTCAGATCCGCGAGACAAACCTACAGATTCAATCGCTGCGCTTAATTCATTGTCTACGTCTGGCTCTGTTGCTTTCAATCAAAAATATCCAGAAGGGATGCCTACTGCCTACTGCCGCAACGATGGAAAAATGTTGGCTGAAAATGGCGTGTACTATTTCTCGTGGAGCGGAGGCAGAACTTACACCAATGCACTTGATGTAGTTGACCCATTCTTAGCTATTACTGGCACCGCATTCAAAGAGCCAAACGATGGGCTAGTATCGACCTGTAGTTCTCATTTAGGCAAAGTACTTAAAGACAACTATAAAATGAACCATCTTGATGAAGTCAACCAGAGCTTTGGCATAACGCACTGGTTTGAAACCGACCCAGTTGACGTGTTTGTTCGTCAGGCTAACCGACTGAAAGGCTTAGGACTGTAGTGGAGAAGCGTCAATTACGCCGTATTTTTCCAATACTAGGAGGGCTGCTCGCCCTCTTAGTATTCGGTGCTATTCTTTACAACCAGTTAGCGTCTGAATCCCAAACCTCTAGTTCAGAGGTTTTCAGTCAACGCTCATCCTCAGGTGCACAAGCGAAAGCCGGAGAATATGAGTTAGAAGGAGGCGGTGCAGTACATCAAGTAACTGATGTAGGTAGTCATCGGGATAGTGACACTGATATTGCAGCTGATCGTACAAAAGCTGATCTCATTCCCTTTGAACTCAATTACTCAACCAAAGACGCTTTCGATCGCTTCGTATTTACACGCTCCTCAGAAGTGCCGCAAGCAGTGAAACTTGCCTACACAACCCATGCTCACGGAGTATTCACACTCATCACGCAAGGTGACGCAATCGACTTATTTGCCCGGTATGTCGATTACAAAGTGGCGCTGTCTTTGGTTGAATTGGACGTCGACCTTGCCAGTCACAGCTTGCAGGATGTGTCGTTTAAGCTAGATGAGCGAGAGGAAATTAGGCGAACTTACTTTAATAATACTGAATACCACTATCTGTTTAGTCAAGAAGCGCAGGTAGATGAGGCGGCGCTAGCACGTTTAAGTGTTGCCCAAGAAAACACCTTATCCAGAGACGAGAGAAAGGCCCTTATCGTCGAGTCAATTAAAGCGGGAAACTCTGCCGAACGTGAAGCCTTCCAGCCCACGCTTAATATGCATCGAATAAACGAAATAAAAAACAACCACAGCACTATTAACGATCGCTATAACGCAGTGGCGGCTGAATTTGGTAGCGAAGTTGCAGAACGCTTTTCCAAAACATGGGCACAACAAGCTCAGTGGCAAAACAGAATTGCCGAATACAAAACATTCCGCGATAACTTGGTTCAGCAATCTCTTGATTCAAACGCAATAGAAAAAGCACTGCAAGAGTATCAATCTGCCCATTTTACTGACAATGAAATAAAGCGTCTTAAAGTACTCACAGCGCTGTAGCAGCATTTAGATAGAGCTGGTTCAAGACCTGCAACTGGTTAATTATTTGCGAAAAATACAGAGGTATAACCATAAAGGCGCTGAATAGTATGAGTCATATACAGAGTGATTTGAAAGCGTACTGCACAGTTACTAATCTTGGGTTATTACAATTCCTGACTAATCACCATAAGGCCCGTAATCATCATTATGAAAATCTACGAAACGAAGACTGCGCCCAACCCACGTCGAGTACGAATGTTTTTGGCTGAGAAGGGCATTGACGTTGACTACGTTCAGGTCGACATTCAAAAGGGGGAAAATCTAACTGCGGAAATGCGCGCGAAGAACCCGCTGGGAAAGATACCTATTTTAGAGCTTGATGACGGCACCTGTATTGCCGAAACCGATGCCATTTGTACGTATTTTGAAGCACTGCAGCCAGAGCCACCGCTAATGGGAACAACGCCCGTTGAAAAAGCGACTATTTCTATGTGGCAACGACAAGTAGAGTTCGCGTTTATGATGCAAATTGGTATGTGTTTTCAACATACTACAGGCTACTTTAAGGATCGTATGACGCCGGTTCCTGAATTCGGTAAGGAAGCGGGTATTAATGCGTCGAAATATTTGAACATTTTAGAGCGTCGACTTGGTGTTAAAGAGTTTATTGCTGGGGATACCTTTTCTATTGCCGATATAACTGCGTTATGCGCTATGGATTTCGCCCGTGTGGTAAAAATTCGTATGACTGACGAGCATGTCAATCTGGCGCGCTGGTATGAGGCGGTAAGTAACAGAGAGAGTGCAAAAGCCTAATGATCGATTTATACACCGCAGCCACACCGAACGGTTGGAAAGCGTCGGTAGCGCTTGAAGAAATGGGGCTTGAATACACCGCCCATGCCGTAAACCTGATGAAGGGAGAGCAGAAAACTCCTGAATTTTTGGCAATGAACCCCAATGGCCGTATTCCGGTAATTGTGGATAGAGAAGCCGACGGTCACATCGTGTTTGAGTCTGGCGCTATCATGATTTATCTCGCAGAAAAAAGCGGTATGTTTTTACCCTCCGACGCAAAGCGCAAAAGCCAGGTTTTACAGTGGGTCATGTTTCAGATGGGAGGCATAGGCCCAATGATGGGCCAAGCTAATGTGTTCCACCGTTACTTAGAAGAAAAAATTCCGGTGGCGATAGCACGTTATCAAAACGAAGTACGTCGCCTATTCACCGTGCTAGATGGGAGGCTAGAAAATCGAGAGTATTTGGTCGACGACTACAGTATTGCTGACATGGCGAACTGGTGTTGGGTGCGTACCTATGAATGGTCTGGTGTAAGCATAGAAGGGTTAGACAACTTAACCCGTTGGAAAAACAGTATTGAAGCGAGGCCAGCCGCACGGCGTGGAGTGGAAGTCCCGAATAAAATTGACAGAGAAGCACTGATCAAAGGGGCTAAAAATGTTGTTACGAAATAGCGCTTTTAACTGAGTCGACAAACCGGTTGAGCCATCCCGATGCCATGCTAGGTTTGTAAACAAGTTCGAAGTGCTCCGTATGATAAAAGTCATAACCTAATACATCGACGCTAGTAAGGTTATGGCTTTTTGCTATGAAGTCAGGCACGTAGGCCAAGGCCAGTCCTTGTCGAACAATGGATATCAGCGTGCCAAAATCATTACATCGATAGCGAATTGAGCGGGGCACTTTGAACGAGGCGGTAGTCAGTGGCTAAGTGAATCGAAACTGACATTCGTTGAATTGCTGTTTAAACGTCGCTGATGGCTTTAATATGTTCAGGGCCGATACCACAGCAGCCCCCGATGATAGTTGCGCCAGCAGCTACCCAAGTCTTAACGTATTCAACATAGCGGGCGGGGGTTATATCGTCACGTATTTCGGAAAGTAGCGCGTTGGCCGCGTGTGTACGTTTTCTCTCAGAAAAGCTATTTGCATAAGCGCCAATATTAATCGAAGTATTTAAACTTCGCGTTATTGAAATAGCGTCTTCCATCTCTTCCGGCTGCGAGCAATTGAAAAGTACGCTTTGTACTTCGCTCAATATTGACGCTATCTCACTTAGCGGCTCACCAGAGCGCAATGTCACAGGCTCGTTAGATGTTTCTCGATTACTAACGGAGAATGACAGCCATAAAGGCAGTGAAGAGTGCTGTTTTATAAGTGATACCACGGCTTCAGCTTCTTCTACCGAACTTGCAGTTTCAATCAACCAAACATCAACATAGGGCTCCTGGGCTTTAATAAGCGGGGTGAGAATGTCGGCTACACGGGTTGCATCAAATAAATCTGGGCGGTAAGAACCAAAAGCCGGAGGAACGCTACCCGCGACAAATCGCTTATTGCCACCATCGCTCTTTAGTGCGTTTACTGCGCCTCGAGCGAGTTCGGCCGCACTCTGCGCCAGAGTAAAAGCCTGCTCCCTAAATGTATTTTCCCCAATATGAAAAGGTACAAGCGCATAGGCGTTAGTGGTAATAACGCAGGCACCGGCTTCAAGAAAACGTTTGTGCACATCACCTACTAATTCAGGTGTTTGCATTAGTGCCAGTGCTGACCACTCTGGCTGCTTAAAGGGTGCACCTGTCTTTTTCAGCTCTCGCCCCATGCCGCCATCTAAAATTAAAATGTCATGCATTCCTTCTTTCATGCTGCCCAAAGCCAAACCTTTTGAGATGTTAGATGATTAGTAATAATTTGCCTGAAGGGCTAGGTTTGCACTTCCAATGGATTGCGCTTTTCTGCCTACAAGACCTTCGCTTATGTGTACCTGAGCAAGGCCACGCATATCAAGCGTCTCCATCGCGCTTTGCGTATGCGCGACCAATGCGTTTTTGACATCATCAGGAATTGCGCCATCTATGATTACGCCGTCTAGGTCTAACAAGCTCATTGCACATTGAGTCGCAAAGGCCAATCCTCTGGCAGTTTCGCTCAACCAGTCTTCTATTGAGCGCGTGTCACAAGACCAGTGGGATGGCGATTCATAAATATGCTGACCGTTATGCCCAGCGTCGTTTAGCTTTCTTTCCAGCAAATAAAGTGAAGACTGGGTTATTAGCTGGCTTTGTGTACTGCCATTGTAAAAAGGTAAAGAGCCAATGGCCCCAGCGTTGCCTGTTTTTCCATTAACTAACTGGTTATTGAGTACCAGGCCACCACCTAAGAATGTGCCAACAAAGATGTAAAGAAAACTATTGTAGTTTTGGGAATTACCGAAAGACATCTCTGCGCTGCACGCTGCTCCAGCATCATTTTTTATAAAAACAGGAAGTGATAATAAATCTTCCAACGCCGCCTGTGGATTAAACTCTCTCCACTCTTCCAATTCATTTTTTGGGGCTCCGGCTTCTTCTGCCCAACTCCAAATTTCGAAGGGCATAGCAACGCCTAAACCTCGGATTAGGCGCTGTTGGTCGGTATCCAAATTTTTAATGAGTACATTGAAAGCACGTTTTGCAAAGGTAAGCAGATTGCTTACGGTCGGGTAGGCAAATTTCTCGTGAAGTGTTGCTCTTACATTGCCTTTCAAGTCGAGTAACGTCATATCGAAACTTCGTCGACCTACTTTCAGCCCTATACCAAACGCGCCGTTTTCATTTAGACCAAACGGCACCTTGGGCTGGCCTACTCCGCCTTTGATTGGCTTTAGTCGCCTTACCAGGCCGTCAGCCTCTAGTTTTTTAATGATCACTGTCGCTGATTGTGCAGACAGCCCCGTTAACTGTGCTATTTCAGCTTTAGGCAATGAAGAACGTTGGCGAATTAGGGTAAGGATATCCCGTTCATTCGCTGAGCGGCTATCAAGCAATGTAGGTGCTTTTTGTGATGGCAGGTGAAAGGCCGATTCAGTATTCAATGTATTTACAATCTATCGTTTTAAGAAGCTAGAGTGTAATAACAACCTAGCCGTGTATCAAATTTAAGAAATGGTGTAGGTACTTGTTCAGACATAACTTTATTCGACAGTACTAGGTCAACCCTATCACACCCGTTGATTTTTGCGCAAAAGGTTAAATCAATTGGGTTGATTTAATTGATTCTTTCGACAATACTATGCCCCAATTAATTAACGATTCGTTAACCTTGCGCGAACTGTGCATAGGTAAGCTGCAATTTTTAAATTCTGTTAAGTGAGGCTGGTATGAAGATTTTATGTTTAGGTGAAGTGCTAATTGATATGTTAAGCCAAGGTGCTGCGCCCAAAGATGGCAACATACCAGCAATGAAACCTTTCCAGCCCTACGCGGGTGGTGCACCTGCTAATGTGGCAGTCGCTGTAGCTCAGCTAGGTGGTGAGAGTGCGATGGTCTCGAAAGTAGGTGACGATACTTTTGGCGCGTTCCTTAAAGAAATGCTAGAGCACTACAAAGTAAATACTGACTTCGTGTGGACTACACAAGAAGGTAATACGGCTTTGGCATTTGTAAACTTGGATGCAGACGGCGAACGCTCTTTTGATTTTTATGTTGATAATGCCGCGCATAAACATATTTCAGAGCAAGATTTGTCGACGATAGATTGTGATAAAAATACAGTGCTTCATTTTTGTTCAGGTTCTATTTCAGGTCCTGAACTTATTCCTGGTACCGAGTTTATTCTGAACAAGGCGAAGGAAAACGGCATGATGGTGTGTTTGGATATTAACTATCGCCCAGCGTTTTGGGACCACACAGCGAATGCTCCGTCACGTATAGATGAAGCTGCAAAGAAAGTGTCTGTTTTAAAGGCTAGCCGAGAAGAACTCGCAGAGCTATATGGCGAAGAAAATGCTGATACAAAAGTTCAGCAATGGCTTGATAGCGGCGTTAAAGTTGTATTGGTAACTGATGGTGGTGAGCCCATTCACTATATTACCAAGTCCTTCAGCGGCACGTTAGCGTCACCTAAAATGGATGTAAAAGACACGACGGCAGCGGGTGACTCTTTTATTGGTGGCTTCTTATATTTCCTATCTACAAAAGTGAAAAGCGCTGATGACTTCGACGCGTGGGCGGAGAACTTCGAGAATGTAAGCGAAGCTACGGAATTTGCTATCCGCTGTGGTGCTTACACGGTAACGCAGTATGGTGCATTTAGCGCATTGCCAACGCAGGCTAATATCGCTAAATAAGTATCGATTATCTCAAGATAAACAAAAGGGTTCAAAATGAACCCTTTTTTCTTCAATCGCTGCGCACCGGCAAAGGTGGCGTCAGCTGATGTATTGGTTGCTTAGTGCTTATCCGCTCTACTTTGGAACTTGCGTTCCTCGGTGTTTACCTTAATCCATTCGCCAGTGCTGATGTATTCAGGCACCTGTACAACCAGTCCGGTTGAAAGCGTGGCAGGCTTGGTTCGAGACGTAGCAGAGGCGCCTTTAATAGATGGGTCTGTCTCAACAACTTCAAGCTCTACGCTCATTGGCAAATCTAACGCTACTGGCACTTCACTTACGATAACCACCTGAATACCGTCGGTGTCTTCATTAATGAATAGCGCCTCATTTTCAATACTTTCTTTGTTCAAGTGATAAGGCGTGTAGTCTTCCTTATCCATGAAAATGTATTCGTCACCATCAACATAAGAAAACATTGCCGGACGACGAATTAAATCAGCCATATCTAATGTGTCTGAGTCTTTAAATGTTTCGTCGTACTTAGCACCTGTGACGACGTCATACATGCGCATGCGATAAATGCTGCCACCTGCACGACCTTGGGGTACAGAACGTTCTATGTCTCTAACTATGCAGGTCTTACCGTCAAATACCACGGTGTTATTCTTTTTGATTTCACTAGCCTTAGGCATGGCGATTTCCTATTTTTGTTCTCTTCAGGCAATCCGCCCGAGGTCATCTGTAAAACTTCATTTTCAGCGATTTTTTCTTACTTAGGAAGTATTTTTACGTGGTTAGTTTTCGATTAACGCTTTAACGTTGGTTAGCGTGTCAGCTTCGGCGGCGGGTTTATCCCAACGAATACGGCGAATGCGAGGGAAGCGCAGCGCTACCCCCGATTTATGTCTTGAAGAAGGATGAACCGCGTCGAAAGCCACTTCTAACACCAGATCTTTCTTTACCTCCCGCACAGGGCCAAAGCGTCCCACTGCATTGCGCCGTACCCAGTTGTCTAGCTTCTTAAGTTCTTCGTCGGTAAATCCAGAATATGCTTTTCCTATTGGCAGAAGTTGGTCGTCTTCCCATGCACCGAATGTGTAATCGGAATAGAAGCTCGATCGTTTCCCGTGCCCTCGCTGCGCGTACATCATTACCGCATCAACCACCAGCGGGTCGCGCTTCCACTTGAACCATTGCCCTTTGGGACGGCCGGGGATGTACTTGCTATCTAAGCGCTTTATCATCAACCCTTCCACCGCGCGATTTTGACAAACGTGGGCGTGAAGTTCACGAAGGCTTTTAGGAGAGCTTGCAGAAAGGGTTTCCGATAAAAATAATCGCTCGCATTTGTTGTGGTTAAACCATTCATGGAGCGCCTGGCGACGTTCCTTCAACGTTTTCTGAGTTAAATCTTTGCCATCTAGCACTAAGGCATCGTAGACAATAAGTCCAACAGGTGAAGACGCTTGCAGTGCTTTACTTGGCTTTTTCTTGTTGAGGCGTTGCTGAAGTGCATTGAATGTGTCGACATTCGGCTGTGAAGCCATAGCGTCATAAGCGTCGCCTTTTACGTTATGAATAACCAATAGTTCACCGTCTAGCACCATATTTCCTTTTACCGTTTCAAGTAGGTCGGGAAAAGAATGGCTAATGTCATCTCCTGTGCGTGAGAAAAGCGCCTTATCCGGCGTGTCTTCATTTGTTGTTTGCCCTGCTTTGTTATCGTTCTGGTCTTTTCTTGTGGCGCATTTACTGGCAATAGGCTCTGATTTAACAGCAAGCTGAACACGAATACCGTCGTACTTGTTTTCAATTTGCCACGTGTTTTCCTTAAAAGCATCAATATCGCTGTCCTCAATAGGATGGGAGAGCATCACGGGGTGGAAAGTAACTGCATTTTCAATGTCAGGTTTGTCAGCTTTGCCTTCTAACCAAGCAAGCATGTCGGTGTAGGGTGGTGTAACCGCGTGCCACAGGGTTTCAATTTCTTTGATATCTTTATTGCCATAATCGGCTAATATTTGTTTAATGGAGCGAGCTGACACGCCTATGCGCAATCCGCGGGTGCCAAGTTTCAATAAAGCCCAGCGCTGTGCAGGGGTCATTATCGTCAGGTAGTTGGCTAGCGTTTCCGACACCTTCTGTTTACTCACAGACGCAAAGGTTTCTACGACTTCAGTAAGACTTGGAAGATTATCCGTAGGTTCACTGTAAGGCCATAAATGCGCCACGGTTTCGCTAACCTCTCCCACATAATCGTAGCTCATTGCAAAAAGCGCAGAGTCAGTGTGTTCGGTAATGAGCTTTTTCACAGTGTTACGCTTAAAAAAATCGAATCGCAACGTACCGGCCATAGCGGCTATAGCCCAGCCACGATCAGGGTCAGGTGTGTTGGCAATGTAATCAGCAATGAGTTGCGCTTTGGCTTTGTTTCCCGACGTGTAATAAAGTTGCTCAAGCAAATTACTAAATGCTTTCATTAGTCGCCTCCTTGCTCTTCTTCATCGTAGCCGACAAGCGATAATGCCCTAGCTTTGAACCCCATTTTTTCAGCTTGATACATTAACGCGTCCTCTCTACCGTGGGTCACCCATACTTCTTTGGGATTCACTTCTTCAATGGTTTGTAATAATTCTGGCCAATCGCAGTGATCGGAAATAATAAGCGGTAGTTCGGCATTTCTTTGCTTCGCACGGGCGCGAATTTGCATCCAGCCAGACGCCATAACAGGGCGCACATTGGGTAAGCTTCTCGACCACCTGTCGGCCAATGCCGAGGGGGGCGCTAATACAATCTCACCTGCCAGTGCTTTTTTATCTGCGACGTCGGATACAGGAATTAAAGCGCCTAGACTTATTCCAAGCTGTTCATATAAATCGCATAGCTTTAGCTGCGCACCATGTAAGTAGATGGGCTTTTCGTACCCCGCTTCACGTAGCGCTAAAATAACCCTCTGGCATTTCCCTAGGGCATACGCACCAACAAGGTGGCATCGTTCGGGAAAAACACGTAACGAGTGAAGGAGCTTATCTATTTCGTGCTCTATAGGTGGATGTTTAAACACAGGAAGGCCAAAAGTGGCCTCGGTAATCAATACATCGCAAGGGACAACTTCAAACGGCGGGCAGGTAGGATCGTGGCGGCGTTTATAGTCGCCAGAAACCACAACGCGGTAGCCTGCATATTCAATAAGAATCTGGGTGGAGCCTAAAATATGCCCGGCGGGGAAAAAAGTGACCGCAACGTCATTAAATGTCACTGACTTACCTAGCGTTATGGCGTGTTGGTGTGTTGCCATATCATCGCCATAGCGGGTTTTCATAATAGCTAGCGTCTCTGCGCTGGCATAGACACTGTGGTGGCCGGCGCGCGCATGGTCGGCGTGGCCGTGAGTAACAAGTGCGGTTGACACTTCATTCATAGGGTCAATATAAAACTGGCCTGGCTCGCAATACAGGCCAGTGTCGTCAGCTTTTAGCCACGTTGATGGATGCACTACACATAATTTCCACGAAATAAATAATGCTCTTACTACGTAGTGAATGCCTAAAATCGACCATTTGATATTCGCTCGTCTAGGATTTTTGCGAACTGCTAAGCGCTTAAGCACTTTGTTTGTCGCAGTAGATATGGACTTGGATACAGCTTCGGAAGAGGCACTTTAAAAGTCTCTCACATCACATGTGTGGTTGAATCAATGGAGTACTTTCCTTGATGAGAAGTAACACTGATAAGGATGCTGTAGTTCTATAACGTGCTATTCGAGCTACCTATTGTACAACCTCAAATTGTTGGGCTTCTGATGCTGTTGCCTCTAGCGTCGCTTCGGAGAGGTGTGGATTATTAAGTTTGAGTACGGTTCTCTCTGAAAGCTTCAGCGCTTTTTCAATATCTTTAAAATTAATGTACTTTTCAAATAACGCGGCGAAGCTTCCGTCTTGTCGAGCAATATTTAATCCCCGTTCTATGCGCTGCGCTAATTCAGGTTTCGATTGTGAAACGAAGAAAAACATGTAAGACGGATAATACAATAAAACTGAAGGCTCTATGATAATGTCTGGGTCGTTTAGCGATTTCGCCTCTACCACCGCCTCATGAGCCGCACGTGGAAAGTAATCAATTCTACCAGCCTTTAAAAGCTCAATGATAATGTCGTAATTACTGGTTCCTAACGCAGTAAATCCGTTGTGCTCTAGAATCTGAAAATCGGGCCAGTCGTGACCTTGACCTGCAACAAACCGCTTTAGATCAGGCGCGCTACGAACATTGTTAAACTCATGTAGAGTATTTTGGCGGATCAAAGAGACGCGATAGCCCATGATTCCGTTCAATAGAGGAACCCGCACCGGAATGGCTTGCTGTTCACGCAGTTTTGACGTCACTGTCCAAAACACGTCAACTCCCCCTTCTTGGTTTAGTTGGCGCAGAACGCGTTCTTGAACCAAATTGCCGCTACTCTCTACAAGATATGTTGGTTTAATAGGGTCTTCTGTTTTGCTGAGCGCTAATTTAAGTAATGCAGAGTAATAGGCATGAGAGGCATAGTCGAGTTCACTACTTTCGACTATCTTAACTTCGTAACTGCTAGGGGCGAGCTGTGATGTTTGCGCACTGTCCAACACACTTCCAAAAACTTGTTGACAGAAAAGGTGCCAAATTATCATCACCGCTACTATTGAAAATAGCCTTACTCGACGTCGATTTTGTATCATGCCTATTTACCTCAATGGCTAAGGAAAAGCCATTGGCCTGCTAACCTTTAACATTGAGTAAAGCTTAGCAGGCCTGCTTATTTAGGTCGCGTTTACCGTTCAGTATACACACAATTTTCAAGATGCAAGCGATATGGCGTTAGGTGAGCTGCTCTACTTCGTCCTGTTTCAATTTTTGCTTTTTGTGAAAACTGCGCAAATACATTTTTCGCCATAGGGCTTCAAAGGGACCTTGGTTGAAGTGCTTAGTAATGCCGTTCGCCAAAATAACTTGTACTGCGGTGAAGGCGATGGTGACAAGAAGCAAATCAAGCAACGTTACGCTGTAAATAAAGTTTGGAAAATAAGCGGGCATGACGATGCGAAATAGTACAGCGAGTGCTATTGATTGGGTTAAGTAGAGGGTGAACGCAACTTTGCCGCAGTTTATAAGCGACTGATACCACCACGCCGCAGTATGTCTTATATTTATCAATAGGTGAGCGTATACCAAAGCACAGAAAATGGCTGGAATGCTAGTGAACATGGGGATCACATCTAATGTTACCTGTTCGAATAAAAATTGCGGAAGTGCAGTAATGATGGATGTGACGATAGCAACCAATACTAACTTCTTAAATATCAGTGACGAGAAGCCGTGATTGAAAAAGCCTGCCCTATACAAATAAGCGCCAAACATCATAAGCCCCATAGACTGCCACAGCATAGTGAATGGCGCGACAATAACCGTAGACAGCATAAACGATGCTTGAATACCAAGCTGCGTTAAGTAGCCGCTTTGCCACAAGGCCACTTCTTCGTTAAATGTTTCACTGGGTCGTGTTGCCAGTTCAGCCCCCATGTCGAACACAAACGCCATGATGAGCCCACCAACTAACATAATTGCGCTTCCCACAATAAGGTAATGAATACTTTTCTTTTTGAGTTCATCTTGAGGGAGCGTGAAGTGTTTTAAAATAAAAAATGCGCACAGGCTGTAATAAAGCAAGATGTCGCCGCTGAAAATAAATACGCCATGCAGTAGCCCAAATACAAACAGCCACTTGAGTCTGGCTTGTGAGAAATCTAGGAAATGTTGTCCGCGCTTTTCACAGGCCTCAAATTGAATTGCCAGACCTGCACCAAACAACAAGCAGAACAGAGAGCGAAATCGTCCATCCAAAAACAGCGTATTAAAAAGTGAAATAACCGTGTCTGATAATAGCGGCTCTTCAAAAAATGCATAGTTAGCGTAACCGTTTTGGTGAAACGTAATGTTCATGAATAAGATGCCAAGAATGGCTAAACCTCTAACGGCGTCTATTGAATGAATTCGCATGTACGGTCCTTGTAAGAAAATCGCTAATTCGTGAAACATAAGAAGGTCAAAAACTCTGCGCTGAAGTTTACGCTAAGAAAATGCATAAGGTCGAAGTGAAAAATGTATCTAAACATTAAACGCGCTGAGGATGATTACATTGTGCATCTATCGTAAGGCGTGACAAGTAAACCTAACCAAGGTTTTGCCGTATAAGTGCTAAAAGTATTAACAAGAACCATCAATGACTTCACTTCCTTCAGTCTTTGCCCATTGGTTTGAACAAAAAGGCTGGCAACTACGCGATTATCAACACACCATGCTGGTGGAGAAAGACCAGCATGACTGTACATTATTGATTGCGCCAACCGGCGCTGGCAAAACCCTCTCTGGCTTTTTACCTAGCCTAGTCGAACTTGCAGAGACATTTGGTATGAGCGAACTTGCAGAGACATTTGGTATGAGCGAGCTTGCTGAGGCATTCGGTACGAGTGAACTTGATGAGATTTCGGAAAACCAGGAGCTTGTTAAGAAGACCGGAACCAGTGAACAAGCAGAAATAAAAGCAATAAACAAACAGGCAACAAAAGGAAAAGAAAAGGATGGGTTCAACGGCCTACATACCCTTTACATATCGCCGCTGAAAGCACTCACGCAAGATATTCATCGAAATTTGTTACAGCCCATTGAAGAAATGGCGCTGCCGATAACG
This sequence comes from Alteromonas sp. MmMcT2-2, assembly GCF_022348305.1. Taxonomy (NCBI): domain Bacteria; kingdom Pseudomonadati; phylum Pseudomonadota; class Gammaproteobacteria; order Alteromonadales; family Alteromonadaceae; genus Alteromonas; species Alteromonas sp. MmMcT2-2. The sequence goes on along the minus strand of NZ_JAKRFA010000001.1, from coordinate 41,125 downwards.
GCAGAAACACGCACAGGCGATACGCCCTCACACAAGCGCCAGCGTCAACGGAAAAAGCCGCCAAACATCCTGCTTACCACACCAGAGTCGCTCATGCTGATGTTGAGCTACGCCGATGCAGATAAGCTTTTTGGCAAGCTTAAACGCGTGATCATCGACGAAACACACAGTTTAATGGCCAACAAGCGCGGAGACTTTCTTTCACTCGCCCTCGCGCGGTTAAGCGTTCTATCACCGCATTGTAAGCGTATTGGCTTATCAGCCACCGTCGCTTTTCCCGAAACGCTAGATGCGTGGCTGGCTGGCAGTGACGGTGTAGCTAATATTGTAAAAGTGAAAGCGGGTGAAAAACCTAAGGTGGAAATGCTGCACTCTAAAGCGCGCATGCCTTTTGGCGGCTTTATGGCTCGCTACGCCATCGATGATATTTACCAGGCCATTGAAAACGCCAAAACCACACTGGTTTTTGTGAATACGCGAGCTCAGTCAGAGCTGTTGTTTCAAATGCTGTGGGAGGCAAACAAGGCTGCGCTACCCATTGCCCTTTATCACGGCAGCTTGAGCAAAGAGCAGCGTCGTAAGACCGAAGCCATGATGGCAAGCGGCATGCTGAGGGCAATTGTATGTACGTCGGCCTTGGAGTTAGGAATCGACTGGGGTGATGTAGACAAGGTCATACAAGTTGGCGCACCTAAAGGTGTAAGCAGGCTGCTGCAAAGGATAGGGCGAGCAAACCACAGGCTCGACGAGCCAAGTGAAGCGTTGCTCGTACCGGCAAACCGTTTTGAAGCGCTGGAATGTCAGGCGGCGATCTCCGCTATTGAAAAAGGGGAGCTAGACGGGGCAAGCCCACAGCCAGGGGCACTGGACATTGTCCCGCAATTTATATTGAACTGCTTGTGTAGTAGGGCTGATAGCCCAGATACCTTGTATCAAGAGATACTTACCGCCACGCCATATCAAGGGTTGGATAGAGATGATTTCGATAAGCTGTGGCAGTTTACTCAAGACGGCGGCAGTGCGCTTAATGCGTATGAGAGATATCAACGCCTCACAAAAAACGACGATGGCACTTACTCGCCAGCGAATCGGCGGGTTATTCAACGGCACAGACAAAATATCGGCACAATCGTTGAAGCGGGTCGGCTTAAAGTAAAGCGTATACGAAGAGGAAATCAGGGCAAGATAATTGGTGAAGTAGAAGAGTATTTCGCTCAGCAGTTAACGCCCGGAGACACCTTCTATTTTGCAGGAGAAGTATTGCGTTTTGAGGCTATTCGCGATATGCAGCTGCACGCTAAGCCTGCAAAAGCAAAAGAGCCGAAAATACCAAGCTACGCGGGTGGTCAAATGCCGCTATCTACTTACTTGGCGGAAGGGGTACGGGCAATTTTGGCTACTCAGAAATCATGGAGAGCACTGCCTGCACAGGTACAAGAGTGGCTTAAACTTCAACAGGCGTTTTCTCAATTGCCTAGTCCTGACAACGTGCTTGTAGAACAATTTCCGTTTAGACAGGCGCACTATACCTTGTACTACACCTTCGACGGACGCAAAGCGAACCAAACCTTAGGTATGTTGCTAACGCGACGAATGGAAAAAATGGGCATTCAGCCGTTAAGCTTCAGCGTGACCGATTACGGATTATCGGTAGCATCAGTAAACGCCATCACACAAGGGCAGCTGCAGCACCTATTTCAGCCGGATATTTTAGGGGACGAGTTAGAAGACTGGATGTTGCAGGCACCTATGCTTAAGCGCTCGTTCAGGCAAGTGGCGGTGGTGAGTGGGCTCACTGAACAGCGCTATCACGCCAGCCAAAAAACCATGAAGCAGGTCACGTTCTCCACGGACCTTATTTACGATACGTTGCGTGAACACGACCGCGACCATATCTTACTTAAAGTAGCGCGGGCCGATGCAGAACGTGAGCTACTTGATTTACGGCGACTCGCTAATTTACTTATTCGCTACGTAGATTCAGCGATATTAGTGAATCTTGAAAAGCCGTCGCCCATGGCCATTCCAATAGTGCTGGATGTGCGTAGTGAACAAGTGAAAGGCGCTGGCGCACAGGCGATCATCGAGCAAGCTAATTTATATGCAGAAGCTGAAACCATGTTAGATGAAGTTCGTGCATTGTTATCGGGGGCTAGCGTTGAATAACGTGAAGATAAACACGACCTGTAGGCTTCGCTTTAATACCTTGGCGATGTACTTCACGCCTGACACCTTGCTCAACTAACAAGAGCGGTCAGAATGCGGAAGCTTGAAGCGTAGTCCCGCAAAATTAACGAGCGGTTTCAAACCGATAATAAAAACTCACAAACGAAGAGCAAAAGAGGAAATTTTGGCAATAAGCGATGCTTGGCTAACCGAAAAAGTAAGCCAGCGCCACATCACTATTACAAAATATGCAGACTACTTGTGGCTGTTAGACGCGCGCGGTGTGACGTATTTACCCGCATGCGATTGGCTTATAGTGTCTGATCTCCACTTAGAAAAAGGCAGTTATTTACGCAGTTATGCGAACCCGCTGCCGAGTTTAGATTCCACTGCCACGTTAACGCGGTTAGAAAGTATCATCGAAGATTACAAGCCACTGCGAGTTATCAGCTTAGGTGACAGCTTTCACGATAAACACAGCATGTCGCGCATGACCACTGAGGACCGTCAGCACTTATGCAGATTAGTTGATAGTGTGAACGAGTGGATGTGGGTAGAAGGTAATCATGACCCAGATTTACCCGACGGCATACCGGGTACGCCGTGTTTTGAAATAGTGTTAGATAATATAGTATTTAGACACGAAGTAGAAACGAGTGAAACTCGTGCTCAGGTTATTGGCCATTATCACCCCAAAAAGCGCACAACCATTACTCGCCGCCGTTACTCAGGCAAATGCTTTACTAACAACGAAAATGTATTTGTGATGCCAGCCTTTGGTCAGTTCACTGGTGGGCTAGATATAGATGAAGAGGTAATGCTAACGCTTCTGCCTAAACGCTCACGACAGGTATTCATGCTCTACGACAACATTATATTTAAAGTATGAACCACCAAAATGGGGTCAGAGTACATTTCCACCGCGGCAGAATTAAAAAAGGGGTCAGAGTACATTTTGTGACATAGATTTGTCTCGGAAAATGTACACTGACCCCATTGTTTCAAATAATGTACTCTGACCCCATTATTCGGGTTAGTCGCGCCAGCGCTTGGTTAGTTCGTCGTAGGCGTCTATGCGGCGGTCGCGGAAGTAAGGCCAAATGCGCTTCACCTGTTCGGTACGTTCCATATCAAGCTCTACGGTTAGCGTGGTTTCACCTTCAGCTTCGGCTTTGGCCAAAATCTCACCTTGCGGGCCTGCTACAAAGCTTTGTCCCCAGAACTGAATACCTGGATCACCTTCAACAGGTGACGCTTCAAATCCAGTGCGGTTTGCCACGATAACCGGTACTGAGTTTGCCACAGCGTGAGAGCGCTGAATGGTTTCCCATGCACCATGCTGACGGGTACGTTCTTCTTCTGTGTCAGTTAAATCCCAGCCGATTGCGGTAGGGTAGAACAACAAGTCCGCACCTGCCATCGCCATTAGGCGCGCCGCTTCTGGATACCACTGGTCCCAACACACCAATACGCCAAGTTTACCTACGCTGGTTTCAATAGGCGTGAAGCCCATATCGCCCGGTGTGAAGTAAAACTTCTCGTAAAAGCCTGGGTCATCAGGAATATGCATTTTACGATATTTGCCCGCAATTTCTTTACTGCGGTCGAACACGACTGCGGTGTTGTGATACAAACCTGAACCGCGCTTTTCAAATAAAGATGTCACCAACACGATATTGTGTTTTTCGGCTAGTTCACCAAAAAATTCTGTCGCAGGTCCAGGAATTGGTTCAGCCAAATCAAAGGCGTCAGTATCTTCTTGCTGGCAAAAATACAGGGTGCTGTGTAGTTCTTGAAGCAAAATACACTCGCATCCTTCAGCGGCTAATTTGGCAATTTGCTCGGCACTTTTATTCCAGTTCGTTGCTTTATCGTTATCGGCAACGGCCTGTTGTACCAGACCCACTTTTAGCTTAGCTGGGCGCATGTAATGACACTCCTTTCTTTAAGGTGGTGATAATCGAATCTTTTAATGTATTTCTGGGAACCTGCATGGAAATGCAATGCAAGCTGCCGTATTGTCTTACGAGTACACTGCAATCGATTGGTTCAACAATATGATTGGGATGTGCTCTTTGTACAGTCTCAATGGCTTCTGCGTCTTCCTCTTCACCGTAAACAGGCAATAATATTGCGTTGTTACAAATTAAGTAATTTGCGTACGATGCCGGCAGGCGGTCCCCTTCGTCATTTACAATATTAGGCAGCGGCAGATGAAACTGTTCATGCTCAGGCAGCTCAAGGGCGCACTCGTCGCACAACGCTTTCAACCCTTCAAAGTGACTGTCATTAGGACGGTTGTTACACGCCTGGATCACTAGGCCTTTGTTCGGCGTGAAACGCACTAATGTGTCGATGTGACCGTCAGTATCATCGCCTTCTAAATGACCATGCTGCAAAATAGTAACTTTGCTGCAGCCTAACATATCTTTAAATGCATCTTCGTAAGCGCTTAGCGACATATCACCATTACGCTCAGGGTTAAGTAAACACTGGGCAGTACTTAATAGGTGTCCGTCTTCATCAATTTCCAGCGCGCCACCTTCTGCCACAATTGGGCTGCTGCGAAGTACAGATTTACACATGCTGGCAAGATAACGCTGATTCGCCAGATTATCTTCAGCGGCGTTAAACTTATTGCCCCAACCGTTAAAGCGAAATTCTACCGGCGAGCCATTGCCTTCACTGTCTTTACAAGTGATGAAGCCGTAGTCGCGCATCCATGTGTCGTTAAATGAGGCAGGAACAATAAGCACTCGAGCGTTCTCTGGTAAACGAGAATTAAGATCGTCTACGTCACTCGGCGCACATAATAAAATCACACCCGCATCGTTGCGGTTTACTGCAGCAATCACGTTTAGATACGTCGCTCTCGCGTCTTCTAACCATGGAGCCCAGTCGGTTTGCGCATGAGGCCACGCTAACATAACAGCATCAATGTTATGCCATTCAGGCGCCATAGTACGGTTGCCGTGCATAGTAAAATTCCAAATAGCTACGAAATAGGGTTCGGATTATAGCCATGCCTCAGCATGAGACCAAGGCAAATGGCGATGAAATTAATTGGCGGTGACGATTACTTTAAGCCATAAGGAAAACTGAAATGACAGAAAAAAGGGGCAGTCTTTATCTTAAATGCCGCCCACCGTTAAGATGAAGGGTTTGCCCTGTCACGTAGTCACTATCAAATAAATAGTTCACGGCTTTCACGGCCTCTTGCGCCCCCGGTACTATCTCTAACAGTGATTTTTCTAACGCTTTTTGCTTATAAGCTTCGTCATCACCCTCATTGAACATAAGCAAAGCTGGGGCAATGCTATTTACTTTTACCTTTGGTGCTAGCTTCTTAGCAAATGATAGGGTCAGGTTGTGCAAGGCTGCCTTACTTGCCGCATAAGCCATGTGTTTCTCGCTGCCTGTTTCTTGAACGTAGTCAGTCATATGAATAATGTCAGATTGAACGTCGCAATCACAAAGAGCCTTTTCAAGTGGCAAGTTTATGCGGTAAGGGGCAACAGCATGGACCAACATCATTCGTTCAATCAAGCTATGCTTGTCATGGTTATCTTTTTCTTGCGCCCAATCTGACGCGTTGTGGATCACCGCTCGATAGGTTTTACTGATTGCCTTAATCTCATCAATTGCTCGATCAATAGCCGCCTCAGTGCTAAAATCCGCCTGTAAGACTGTAGCACCTTTATCCTCAAGCATTGAAATACTTGGACGAAGTGTTCGATAAGTCACGACAACGTGGTGGCCCTGGTCAAGTAAACTATTGGCCATAGCTAAGCCTAAACGTTGACTTGCGCCTGTAATTAACACAGGTGAATTCAAGATGATGTCCTTCTTTCGTAAAAGGTAACGGTTTTATTATTCTGTGCCAAATGCACAGTCGGTAGCAATGACATTAAATAAAAGTCATGTTGCCAAGTAATCGATCTGTAACGAACTCATGCTCGTACAAGATCAAAAAAGAAGTAACTACGGATAAAGTAATGTTAGCAAAAGAAGCGGTAATTGTGCGCGACGCACTAGACCCCTCTATTTCAGAGCCAGCACAACGTGTACGAGAAGCATTAGAAGCCAAAGGTTTAGAAACACCTATGGTGGCTAATGGTCTTACTGACGAGCAAAAGCGCAAACGAATTGAAAGTGCTATGCGTGACGTAATGGACACGCTTGGCCTTGATCTAACTGACGACAGTTTGTGTGATACGCCCACGCGAATCGCTAAAATGTATGTTAATGAAATCTTCGGTGGATTGGACTACCGCAAATTTCCTAAGATTACTGCCATTGAAAACAAGATGCAGATTGACCAGCCTGTACAGGTATCTGATATAAGCCTGACCAGCACCTGCGAACACCACTTTGTTACTATTGATGGCACGGCAACCGTATCTTATATTCCAAAAGACACAGTAATCGGCCTTTCAAAGATTAATCGCCTTGTGGGTTTCTTTGCTCAACGTCCACAAGTACAAGAGCGTTTAACTCAACAAGTGTTAGTTGCGTTACAGACGTTGACCAATACAGAAGACGTAGCGGTGAGCATTAACGCCACGCACTATTGCGTTAAGGCGAGAGGGATCCGTGATACTAATTCATATACGAAAACGTCTGCGCTCGGCGGCCGTTTCCTTACTGATAATGAATTGAAACGAGAGTTCTTTCGGTAGTTGATGGTTGTTTGTTTCGGAACTTTATTCAAGAACTTTAAAAGCCGCTCATGAAGCGGCTTTTTGTTTGCTAACATTTTGCTACGCTTTCCAATGCGCTTTATTTGATAACAAGCTCTGCATCCAGTGAATCGACAATCAAATTGATACGGCCACCAATACCATCGGCCGCCGTTAAACTGAGTACTTTATTGCAGCACCCACAAGATTCATGTTGTTCGTGATACATGTCACGAACTGTTTCTAACTGGAAGTCATTTATTGCGCCGCAATACGGGCACATGTATTCCAAAGCACTATCACTTTGCATCGTTTTATCCGTTACCATGTTAAACATATCCATATGACATAAGTCGAATCCCGCTGTGTAATACTTCTGCGTGAAGCAAGAAACAAACCACACACAACAAGAAGAGTGCTACTTCCGCGTCAATCAGTTTGAGAGCCAGTCAACCACAGGCCAAGCTACCAAAGTTATGCGGAAGCTACGTGAACTATCTATTCACTATTAAAAGTATAGTGGGTATTTATTGGTGTGCCTGTGAAAAAATGACTTATTCGATAAGTCACTGGCAGTAAAGATAATTAATTTGGCGACTAAGCCGCGGATAACTTGCTAACCACTTTTCAAACAGCAATTAGCAAGATATGGCGAAAGCTCGAACTTTAATCAGCAAGAAGCCACATTTGTTGAAAAGGCTCAAGCAATAGTGGTGAAGCATTCATTTCGACAGTTTCATCAGTTAGCAAATCTCGGCTTGATGCGCCCTTTAGTGTTGCCAAAAGGCTACGCTGAATGGTTTGAGGGTGCTCACTGAAGTTACATATTACAAGCAGCTTGTGACCCTGTGTATTTTCCCGAAGAAAAGCAAAGCAATGATGGTTATCGGCATCTAAAATTTGGGTGCTAGACTGCCCGAAAATCGCATTCTGCTTTCTAATTGCTATCATTTTGCGCAATCCATTAAACACGTGAAGGCTCGCAGTCTCTGTAGGGTTGGCTGGCGAAGTGTTTCCTAGCGCCAATTCCGTATCAGCGCGGGTAACGGCAATTCGGTTTACCCATCTGTCGTCGTGCTTTTTGGTGTCATCTAATCGATAGCTGTAGTCATTAAGCTTGCCTACTTCATCACTTGAGTAAAGTAACGGAATACCTCCAATGCTAAAGGTGATACCGTAAAGCAGCATCATTCGTTTCACAGCGTCATCAATGCCTTTTGAATCGTTGGATTTAAGCGCGCCTTCTAGCCCACATAAAGAGGCTAGTGAACCACACACACGACAATCGCCGTTAGAAGGGTTTTCAGCAAACGGCACGCCGTTGGCAAAACTTCCTTCAAAACGACCGGTATAAAATTGATTAAGAAAATGGCGGTGATCGAATGCGTTAATACCCAGTTCGTTGGCTACCGCGTCGTCGAAGGTCCATCCGATATCGTCGTGGCATCGCACGTAGTTCACCCATGTGCAGTTCTCAGAAATAGAGAAGCTCTTTTTCATTGAGCGCGTAAGCAAACGGGTTTTACGCGTGGCTAACGAATTCCATAGCAGTGCCATTAGCAAAGGGTTGTAGGATAGCTGACACTCATCTTTTTCGATGTACTTAAGTACTTCGTCAGGGTGCACGATGGCTTCTGACTTAAAGACCACGGCAGGCGCTACAATTTGTAAGCAACAGTTGAACGCTTGTATAAGTACGTGGGCCTTTTCCTGATTTTCGCAGTTAGTACCTAGCTCTTTCCAAATAAAGGCCAACGCATCTAAACGCAGTGCAGCGCTACCTATATTGGCCAGAAACAACATTTCAGACGTGATAGCGTTAAACACCTCAGGATTACTGTAGTTTAAATCCCATTGAAAGCTGTTAAATGTCGTCCATACCCATTTTTCTATCTGTTCATTAAAGGTAAAGCTACCTCTTCTTACCTGGGGAAATATTTCTCTTAAAGTATGTTCGTACTGATCGGGAATGGTTCTGTCATCGAAAAGGTAGTAGTAGCCTTGAAACTGCTTCTCACCTGCCAGTGCAGCTTTCGCCCAAGCGTGCTCGTCAGAGGTATGATTGAACACAAAGTCGAGAACAAGATTTATTCCCTCTTTTTGCAGTGCTGAAGCAAGCTTTTCCAGGTCTTTCACTGTGCCTAGCGTTGGATTAACCTTGCGATAATCCGACACAGCATATCCTCCATCGCTATCCCCTTTGGGCGCATCGTATAAAGGCATTAAGTGCACATAGGTAACGCCTAAAGACTTAAAGTAGGGAATTTTGTCATGCAAGTCATTCAGAGTGGGGCCCATCAGGTCAACATAACAGGCCATGCCGACTTGCTGTTCATCGCGATACCAAAGCGGGTTTTTTAACCTTTCATTATCAAGCTTTTTGAGGGCTGGTTTACGGCTTTTTAACCCGTCTCTTAATATTTCAACCAGTTTTTGTAAATGAAAGTAGCAGTCATACTGGTGCCCATAAACGTAGGTATATTTGTCAAAAAGACGAGGAAAATGTTCCTTCAAGCGACGCGTAAAAGTTGTTGCATCTTTCTTACTTAGGCCAGATAAATCGGTTGATGCCAAGATTCGGTCTAAACATACACCACTGTCAGCAGCATAGCTCATAGAAAACTCCAAAGTGCGACGCTTAGGTGCGTCATACAACCTATCCTAATTAACAGGTTTACAGGCTTTTTAAATTCTGTTAACTTTTATCTTAAACGATTAAGCTCATTTATCAAGTTTATTACATCGTTATTTTTGACCTACTGAATGCGTGCAATGATCAACGTGTTTTTGTGAAGTTTAGAAGGGCTGAACAAGGCCTTTCATACCGTGCTTGTGAGACAGACTATGCCCAATCATGATCCTAGTAGCAGAATTATCAGATGGCTAACCTACCTAATGTTTATGATGTTTGCGATGACGTCAGACTCGGTAGGCGAGATAATCAAAGAAGTGAAAGTGGCGTTCTCTGTCACCAATGCTCAAGCAAGCTTAATGCATTCACTCCCTATGTTAGGTATTGCCTTATCGGGTCTTTTCCTAGGTTTTTTGGCTGATAAGTTAGGCCGCAAGCCTACCATTATCATTGGTTTAGCGTTGTTTGGCCTTGCATGCTACAGCTTCTTAATTGCTAACGACTTTGTGTTGATTGTTAGTTTAATGAGCTTATCTGGCGTTGCCGTGGGCATCTTTAAAACAGGTGCGCTGGCGCTCATCGGTGATATTTCAACATCGACCAAACAGCACACAGCTACTATGAATGGGGCAGAAGCCTTCTTTGGCGTTGGTGCAATTATCGGGCCTCTTATTGTCGCTTATCTCATTCATCAAGGCGTTGCATGGCAGTGGCTTTATGTAATCGCCGGTGGTGTTTGTACGCTACTTATAATCGGTGCTTTGCTGGTGAAATACCCCGCTTACACTCGCGATACAGCCTCAGGTGAAAAGAAAGTATCGATAGCGCAGAGCTTAAGTTTAGTGAAAAACCCCTATGCTTTAGGATTTTCAGTAGGCGCGTTTTTATATGTCGCCGCAGAAAGCGCCATTTATGTGTGGATGCCGAGTTATTTAGTGTGCGACGCGACTACGCTTAAAGCGACCTATGATTGTTATACTGAAGGCTTCTCTCAGACCCTTGCAATATACTCGGTAACGGCATTCTTTATCCTTCGTGCTGCAGGGCGTTTCGTAGGCATCTGGATGATGTCTCACTTCAACTGGGCATTGGTTCTTATGGTGTTCACTGGTGCTATTGTACTGTGTTTCGGTCTTGGTCTGTGGGGCGGAAAACAACTTGCGTTGTTTCTATTCCCGCTAACGGGCATTTTTATGTCAGTAATTTATCCTACCTTTAACTCAAAAGGCATAAGCTGTTTCCCAAAACATCAACACGGAAGCGTAGCCGGAGTAATCTTGTTCTTCACCGCAGCAGGTGCGGCTGCAGGGCCTTTCATCATGGGCCTGGTGAGCGACGCCAACGGTGGCGACGCCAAGTATGGCTTTATGGTAGCCACGGGTTTTGCTGCCGTGCTCTTTGTTGGCTTGGTGTATAACTACATTAAGAACCCTACCAAAGAACGTTTAGCGGAAATTGAGGCAAGCGAATACGCCAACTAAATGCAATGCTCGCTCTTTATTCCTTAAAACCGTAACGTGCCGGGCTTGCTCTCGGCACTGGTTTTTCCTCACGTTGTTGTTTAAGCTTCGGTTATTCCTATCAGTTTCTAGTCTAATCACGTTCCATGGATGAGTTAAAACAAGCGCAAGCCCTTTACGACACTCTTGTAGAATTTGCAGTGACCTACAGTTTCCAAATTGTAGGCGCCATCATTATTTTTCTGCTTGGCTGGTGGGTGGCCAATAAAATAGGCCACATGGTTGAAAACCTGATGGTCAGCAGAAATATCGATATTACGCTGAGCCGCTTTACCGGCGGTGCCAGCAAGCTAGTGGTATTGGGTATCGTAATAATTATAGCATTAGGTAATGTGGGCATTAGCGTAACCCCACTTATAGCCGCCGTAGGTGCTGTAGGTTTAGGTGCAGGTTTAGCTATTCAAGGTATGTTGGCCAATTATGCCGCTGGCTTTACCATAATTATTACCCGTCCTTTCGTTGTTGGCGACACTATCCGCGTGCGTGGTGTTGCAGGGGTGGTCGATCAAGTCATGTTGCCCTATACCATTCTTATTGACGAAGACAATGTTCACATCCAAATACCCAACAAACTGATAGTCGGTGAAATCTTGCATAATTCTGCAGAGAACATGTTGATTGAACTTGAAATTGGCGTTGCCTATTCCAGTAAGGTCGATGAGGTAATCGATGTGATTCGCAAGGCTGTTGAAACGGTAGATGGAGTCAGCGAAGAAAAGTCACCCGCCATTGGTGTAGATAATTTTGGCGACAGCAGTATTAACTTTGGTATTCGGGTTTGGGCGCCAGCTGTAAGGCATTTCGAAGTGCGCTATGCACTAAACCAAGCCATTTTTAATGCCCTTCAGCAGCATGATATTGAAATACCATTCCCGCAGCGGGAAGTCAGGATGCTCGACCAATAAAAGTTTGTATCGCTATTGATAAAAATGCCGAATAAGAGAACCCTTATTCGGCATTTTTCTATCACGGCTTCGCGATTTTTAGATTTCGTATAGCTCTAGGGGTAAACCGTCAGGATCTTGGAAAAATGTAAAGCGTTTGCCGGTGTATTCATCGGTTCTCACTGGCTCGCATTCAACTCGCTTATTCGTTAGGTGGTTAATCATTTCATCGAGGTTGTCCATCTTGAACGCTAAGTGCCTAAGTCCTTGCGCTTCTGGGCACGACGGTCTTTGCGGTGCCCCCGGAAACGAAAAAAGCTCAATCTGACTGCCATCAGGTAACGCGAGGTCACATTTGTAAGAGTCTCTGGCTTCACGGTAGTTTTCATCAATAATCGAGAAGCCCAACACGTCCGTGTAAAACGTCTTTGAGCGAGGGTAGTCACTACAAATGATAGCAACGTGGTGAAAGCCTTTCAGCATCTTAATTTCCTTAATATTTATGCTTACGGCATCTCTTGACCGCGAGCAGCCTCAAATAACTTGTACCAGTGCTCTCGACTTAAATGAACATCTTCAGCCTTTTGGCTTGCTTTAATTCTGTCAATATTGGTACTGCCCAAAACGGGCGCAATGTTGGCAGGATGTCGCATCAACCAGCCCAAAACAATCGCTTCAGGCGTAGTTTGATATTCACCTGCAAGTTGAGTCACTAAGTCTGCCGTTGCACGGTCATTACTATTTTCAACTTTTGCACCTGTGTATCTACCTTGTGCCAAGTTTCCCCATGCCTGAAGTTGCACGTTGTTCATCATACAGTATTCAAGTGTGCCGGGCGCATAACCTGTATCGCGATTAGCAGCACTGTTGGTAGTAATACCGTCTTCTAACCAGTCTCTAAAGCCAAGACTCATTTCAAGTTGGTTGGCAATGATAGGTGTGGAAAGTGCAGACTGCAGGTAATTAATTTGGTGACCATGCATGTTTGAAACGCCAACATGCTTTATTTTACCTTGCTGCTGAAGCAGCGTCAGTGTACCGGCGACTTCGTCTAGCTCCATAAGTGGATCTGGACGGTGCAGCAGCAGTATATCAAGCTGTTCTATTCCTAATCTAGAGAGAATGCCTTCAACCGACGTGTGAATGTGATTTGCTGAAAAGTCGTAACGCTTTGGTCCTAAATCATCTTCAAATCGTATTGCACATTTAGATTGGATAATCATTTTGTCTTTTAATTCGGGCGCTTGCTTGAGCGCTTCACCAAAAACCGTTTCGGCTTTGCCGAACGTATAAATATCAGCATGATCAAACACATTAATATCTAAACTCAGCACAGTATCAATGATGCTTCTTGCTTGGCTTATATCGGCTTTGGTTGCCGGTTTGTCGTTCCAACCGCCACCTAAGCCCATGCATCCATATATTAAGCGGCTTGCGTGTGGAAAGTGTGCATTCATGTCATTTTCTTCCTGTTTGAGAATATCGAGTGGGCAGGGCCTGTATTAGCTCAAGGCTTATTTTAAAAGCACTGTAATATGGTCCAAGCGATAAGAAAAGTCTGATTAGGCGAGCGTATTTTTACTGTCGACCGTTAGCCTAGCTTGAAGGTTTATGGTGTTGCAGCACCGATAAAGATCATTTTTGCGATGTAGGCGTGTATTTAAATTAATCAGTGGGCTTTTTAAAAGCTAAGTTCAAGGAAAAGAGGGCATATGTTTAAGCAGTTAGTTTCAATGTTTATGGCGGGTATGGTGTGTGTGGGCTTGTCTGGCTGTACTGGCGTACCTGACAAGGTAGTGCCGGTTGAAGGCTTTGAGCTTCCTCGTTATTTAGGGAAGTGGTATGAAATAGCGCGCTTTGACCATAGCTTCGAAGAAGGATTAAGCGAAGTTACGGCAACCTATAGCATGCGCGATGACGGAGGGGTTAAGGTAATTAATCGCGGTTTTTCAGTAGAAGAAAATGTATGGGATGAAGCCGAGGGCAAAGCGTATTTTGTAGAGTCTGAAACGACAGGGCATCTGAAGGTATCGTTCTTTGGCCCATTTTACGCCAGCTATGTAATTATGGAACTAGATCAAGAAGGTTATCAATATGCTTTGATAACAGGCCCAGATAAAGACTACCTTTGGATTTTAGCGCGAACACCTTCTATTTCAGATGAAGTTCGCACCCGTTTACTAGAAAAAGCGACATCGGCTGGGTACGACGTTAGCAAGCTTATTTGGGTAGAGCAAGGCGAAGAGAATTCATAGCCACTTTCGAGCGAGTTGTTCTGCGCGCAAAATGGGAATTGTGCTATTATTGCGCGCATCTTCCCCTCTGTTTGAATAAGTACTAAGAGAGACAAGGCATGCAAACGCTCACCATTACTACGCCAGACGATTGGCACCTTCACTTTCGCGATAACGAAATGCTAGCTGAAACAGTGCCTGCAACCGCACGTTGTTTCCAGCGCGCTATTGTTATGCCAAACCTTGTACCACCGGTGGTTAATGCTGAAATGGCCATGGCGTACAAAGGGCGAATTGAGGCTGCGCGACCTAAAGGCAGTAGCTTTGAGCCATTAATGACCTTATTCCTTACTAATCAAACTACACCTCAAGACATTATCGATGCAAAACAAGCGGGCGTAACTGCGTGTAAGCTATATCCTGCAGGGGCCACTACTAATTCAGACGCCGCAGTAAAAGGCATTCAGGCTTTATACCCTGTATTTCAAGCCATGCAAGAGCAAGGTTTGCTATTGTTGATACACGGTGAAGTGACCGAACATCACATTGATATTTTTGACCGTGAAAAAGTGTTCATTGATACCCATTTAGGGCCTATCGTTGACGCATTCCCTAAGCTGAAAGTGGTGTTTGAGCATATTACGACAGCAGATGCCGCAAGCTTCGTAGCGGGCGCCAGCGAATTTGTTGGAGCCACCATTACCCCTCAGCACTTATTGTTAAACCGCAACGATTTACTGGTTGGCGGCGTACGCCCTCATAACTATTGCTTGCCAGTGCTAAAACGCAACACGCATCAGAAAGCGTTGCGCGATATGGTGGCAAGCGGCAACAAAAAATTCTTCCTAGGTACCGACTCGGCACCTCATGCAAGACATAAAAAAGAAAATGCTTGCGGCTGCGCGGGTTGTTATAGCGCATGGTCTGCAATTGAGCTTTATGCCGAAGTGTTCGAGCAGCTAGGCGCAATAGATAAGCTTGAAGGATTTGCTAGCCATTACGGTGCAGATTTTTATGGTTTACCACGAAATACGACTACAATGACATTAGTGAAAGAGTCGTGGACGGTGCCAGAACAAGTAACCCTAGCTGATGGCACCGATATGGTTCCATTTTATGCGGGGCAAACGTTGCAGTGGAAATTAGAAAAGGCATTTCAAGCGTAGTTTTTGTTGTTATTGTCTGTTTATGTGCCCTGTGGAGTTCATCCACTTGGGCACAAGCACTCTCTTACTCTCACGCCCCCGATTTACCAAGTACCCTATCTCCCTCTGAGAAGCAGAGTATTCAATCTTACTCACTCACAGTGTTTAAAAATGCCTTATCAAAAAATGGCATTGATTTAACGCCTGCTACTGACACCATATCGAATAAAGCTGACGTCCTTATCAATTTGATCAGAGATGAAAATAACGAAGATAGTTATTTTTGGGTCACGCCGCTATTTGCCTTTGAATGTGGAAATAATGTTCGATGTACGCCGAATGCGGGCAGTCAGGCAACTACAATAGCAGTGAGCTATATCGCACTGAGCAAAAGTGAAGGTTCTGCCGATTTTGCAGAGCGGTTGAGCGAGCTAATTGCTCAATACAAAGGTTCAGACAATTTCACATTGCTTGCTAGCGCTATACGGGATGAACTGAAAGCATCTTTCCCGGCCACAATACTTACTTTTGGAACACTAAGCTTAGCAGGTGAGCTGCATGCTAATACCGACAATCTTTGGGTCATCGCCGACATTGTGCCACTTTTTTCAGAGGTGGGAGAGCGAGGAAAGCTTAAAGGTATTGCTGCAGACTTGGTCAGAGACATATTAGATGAGATGACGCTAAAGCAGAATATCCTTTCCGCGCCATGGGAACGTATTGCAAAGGAAGCAATGACCAAGTCTAACGTATTGGTATTCTCAGTAATTCGCACGAGTGAAAGAGAAAGCGTGTTTCACTGGGTAACGCCGGTATCAAGAAACCTTCATGGACTGTACGGCATCGATAAGCCCTATTTTGAATCCTTTGCCAACGTACCAAAGAACTTTAGGGTTGGTACCTTATTGGAAGACTATCGCTATAACGTTGCAATAGAGCATGGCTTCAAAGTAAAAGCCTATGATTCGTGGCAGGCATTAGTGGATGCACTGATCAACAACGAAATTGATACTATTTTCGGTTCTCAGGGGGCAATTGACTTTGGATGTAACCCAAAACAATTTAAATGTGAGACAATAACCCTATCGAGTAAGTACGACATTTCAACGGCCTACCTAGCACTGTCGAAGAAAGACACCTGTGTTTTGGTTTTAGAGAAGCTCAAGTTAGCGGCGGCCGGTGTGAAAATGAGTGACAAGTTTAATGAGCAGCTTTCTTCCTGGAGTGACATGGTGTCCCAAGAATACGGCATAGCTCATCATACCGAACATGGTGTAGTGCACCTTTGGAACCCAAATTAATGACAGTTGAAACAGTTAAGCATTTAGATATAAACCCTGCCATCACCAAGGCGCTAGACTCACAAGGCATTTACCAACTTTCCCCTATACAGGCACAATCGCTCCCTGAGGCGTTGCAGGGGAAAGATGTGATAGGCCAAGCGCAGACGGGCAGCGGCAAGACACTGTGCTTTGTAATTCCTGCCTTGCAGCACGTAGAAGTGAATGATTTTACCACGCAGGCTATCATACTTTGTCCTACCCGAGAGCTTGCTGATCAAGTGGCTCAGCAGTGCCGTTCGGCGGCTAAAAACATCGGTAATATTAAAGTGACCACGTTATGTGGTGGCCAGCCTATGGGGCCGCAGATTCAGTCACTGAAACATAGCCCGCACATCATTGTGGGCACGCCGGGTCGCGTAATGGACCATGTGGAAAAGCGTCGAATTGACCTAAGTAACGTAAAGTTGCGTGTCCTCGATGAAGCCGATCGCATGTTAGATATGGGCTTTGAAGACGATTTACGCATTATTTTCGGTCAAACGCCAAAACAAGTGCAAACCCTATTGTTTTCTGCAACCTTTACGGAACAAATTGAGCGTGTAGCCAAGCAGTACCTGCACAACCCGGTAACCTGTAAAGTTGAGTCTCAAGACAGTAAACCCGCTATCACCCAATTGGGCTACAACGTGCTCCCGCACACACGCACTCAGGCCCTTAAAGCGGTACTTACCCACTACCAACCTAAAAATGCCATTGTATTTTGTAACCGCAAGGTTCAGGTAAATGAAGTGGTTGAGGAGCTTATCGAAGATGGCTTTAGCGCAGCTGGACTTCAGGGGGACTTGGAACAGCATCAACGCACATCGGTGCTAATGCAGTTCGCCAGCGATGCGCTACAAGTACTTGTTGCCACCGATGTAGCTGCGCGAGGGCTGGATATTGATGATGTTGCCTGCGTAATTAATTGCACGGTAAGTGAAGAGCCGGAAACCCATATTCACCGCATTGGTCGCACGGCGCGAGCAGGCGCACAGGGCATGGCGGTCACGCTAGTCAGCGATGACGAAGAGCACTTTTTGCGAAAAATAGAAGTATTGCAAGAAAGCGATATTCCACTTAAAGGCGCACAAAGCCTGCGTTTTCATAAAAACAAAATTACTCAGCCTGAATTTACCTGTATTTCACTAAGCGCGGGTAAAAAAGAAAAGCTTCGCCCAGGCGATCTGGTGGGTGCACTTACCAAAGATGCGGGCATTCCTGGCGATGACTTGGGCAAAATTAAAGTGCAAAACAGCATGAGTTTTGTCGCAGTGAAAACGCGAAGCGTGAAAAAAGCCATGGCGCACTTTAGAGAAGGTAAGATCAAAGGAAAGCGTATTAGAGCCCGAAAACTTTAATAAGAGCTTCAATAAATAAGTATTGACGTTATACAAAGGAAGGTTGAGTGTGGTCGCTGAAACTGACTTGGGCGTGTTACTGAAAAATCTGAATCCTGTGGCGAGTAGTGAAGATTACGTTTTCACTACCTTGCCTGCTGATAGCTTAACTAGTACGTTAATTTCAGTAGCTAAGGGTATGTTTCAGGAACGCGAGGGCACCACGCTTATCCTTCCGGTTGTTGCAGCCGAGAAAGCTAACTTGCCATTTGAAGGTTATTACCGCTGTATAACCTGTGAAGTACATTCTAGTTTGGAAGCGGTAGGCATGACGGCAGCTATGTCCACCGCGCTGGGTAAGGCAGGAATTAGCGCCAACGTGGTGGCCGCTCATTATCACGACCATATTTTTGTGCCAGCTGAAAAAGCCGACTTGGCGATAGACGTTTTAACGTCGTTGTCTAACTAGGTCTGACCAATCTCTTCCTGCCTATTCTTTCTCTTTTCTCAAAAAAAACATCAACCAGTCCCATGGTTAAGCAATATTGGGCACCATAGTAAGTTGTCATTACCCAAAAGGTAGACAGTGGAAGCGGGGTTTTGAAAACCGACTGGGCGAGAATGGCATCTGATATCACAAAAAGTAACGCACCGGTTACGATTAGCTTAGTTTGAGCCAACCACACTGCGGTTAAACCCATCAGTGTGATTACGCTAATATAGGCGACTACAGGGTAAAACAAGGCTTTCGACGCTGGCAGAATGTGCACTGCCATCATTACGGCAAAGCTAACCATAATAATACTAATTAACCACTTTGGTTTGCGCGAAATGATATGGTCGCCGGGCGTTTCTTGTAGGCGGCGATGCAGCAACGCAAAACACATAGCATACGTTAAATGGGCAACAAAAAAGCACGCCAAGCCGGTAATAAAACTATCAGCAAAGGGCAAGGCCAGACTAACATCTCCGGCAAGACTAAAAAGTAACGCCGCCAACACCATGTATCGCGGCATGGTGCTAAGTTTTGTATAGGCGAAAACTGCCAGTACCACAATAGGCAGGGCTTTGGGTAAGAATTGCGCCACGTAGGGGGTAAGCGGCAGCGTCGCCAGGTAAATCAACGCTAAGCTGCTAAAGACAATAGTTGTTCTTACATTCATATTTAGCCTTTTTGAACCTGCTCAGTCATACACTTCAGCACGACAAAAAAAGCCCCAGTTTGGTGAAGCAAACATGGGGCTTTAGCTATCGTATTTTATGTACGCTACTCTCTATGTACTGTTTTAGAGTACGCGAATTACCAAATTTTCACGCGTTCTTCTGGTGGTAAATACAACGCATCTTCTTCGGTCACGTTAAACGCTTCGTAGAATTCAGGTACGTTGCGAACAGCACCGTTAGTGCGGAACTTCGTAGGTGAATGGGTATCCGTTTGTACTTGGCTGCGCAACGCTTCTTCGCGATACTTGCTTGCCCAAACCTGGCCGTAACCAATGAATACACGCTGATCGCCAGTGAAACCGTCTAGTTCAGGGGCTTCTTCACCATCAAGAGACAGGTGGTAAGCTTTAAGTGCGATGCTGATGCCGCCAAGATCGCCGATGTTTTCACCTAGGGTATATTCGCCGTTTACGTGCAAGTCAGGCAGAACCTCAAACTGGTTATACTGTTCAATCAAGTTCGCAGTGCGT
The DNA here is from genome assembly GCF_022348305.1 of Alteromonas sp. MmMcT2-2. NCBI lineage: Bacteria > Pseudomonadati > Pseudomonadota > Gammaproteobacteria > Alteromonadales > Alteromonadaceae > Alteromonas > Alteromonas sp. MmMcT2-2. Next base: position 21,512 of record NZ_JAKRFA010000001.1, on the reverse strand, counting down.
GCTTCAAACTCGCCGCGATCTTCGTCAGTCCACCAGTTTCGCAGAACGCCATCACCGTCGAAGGTTGACCCTGAATCATCAAAACCATGGCCAATTTCGTGACCAATTACCGCGCCAATGCCACCGTAGTTAACCGCGTCTTCGGCGTTCATGTCAAAGAACGGAGGTTGAAGGATAGCCGCAGGGAATACAATTTCGTTTAGCGGTGGGTTGTAGTAAGCATTAACAGTTTGAGGTGTCATGCCCCACTCATGGGTCCACACTGGGCCGCCTTGTTTCTTAAGCATTTCTTCGTACAGCACGTCCGAAGAACGCTTTAGGTTTCCAAACAGGTCACTGGCATTAACTGTCAGCGCTGAATAGTCTCTCCACTGGTCTGGGTAGCCAATTTTCACCGTAAACTTAGACAGCTTGTCTAGTGCTTGTGCACGGGTTTCATCTGTCATCCAATCAAGATTTTCGATACTTTCTTTGTAAGCTAACAACAGGTTATTAACCATTTCCATCATGCGATCTTTCGCTTCAGGCGGGAAGTGCTGTTTTACATAAACCTTACCGATTAGCTCGCCTACATGGGCATTTGAAAGGCTTACTGCACGACGCCATTGTGGCTGTTGCTCTTCAACACCGCGAAGCACTTTGCTGTAGAAATTGAAGTTTGCTTCATCAAGCTCGGCATTTAAGCGACTGGCTGAAGCATTTAACAAGCCCCACTTAAGGAACGTTTTCCAATCTTCCAGTGAGGTTTCTGCAATAACGCCATCAATGTTTTGCATGTAGTCTTTTTGCAGGATGCCTAGCGAAGGAATGTCGCTAATGTCTGCTTCAGTAAGATAAGCGTCCCAGTCGAACTTAGGCATCAACGCTTTAAGTTCTTCAATTGTCAGTTTGTTATAGTTGGCAGCAAAGTTACGGGCCTGCTCTTTTTTCATATGTAGCTGAGCAATTTTAGTCTCAAGTGCGAACAGCATATCCGCACTTTCTTTAGGCGCGTCGAAACCCGCCAGCTCAAACATGGTTTGAATATGTTTAACGTAGGCATCGCGAATGGTTTGTGATGTTTCGTCGTCCTTGAAGTAGTACTCGCGCTCAGGAAGGCCTAAGCCCGACTGCCACGTGTACATCAAATATTCTTTTGGCGACTTAAGGTCAGGGTATTGAGTTAGGCTGAACGGCGTACCGTAGCCATAGCGAGCTGCATAAGCGAAATACTCAGCAAGATCGGTGTAGTCTTCAATGGCATCAATCTTAGTTAACTCAGGCTTTAGCGGCGTCGTACCAAGTTCGTTGCGGGTTTCCATGTCCATATAGGCACGGTAAAAATCACCGACTTTTTGCTCGTCGCTGCCCGCTTTAAAGTCGCCTTCGGCAGACGATTTTATAATATCCATAACGTGATCTTGTGCTTCATCGCGAAGGATCACGAAAGAACCGTAGCTCGATTTATCTGCCGGTATTTCAAAATTATCAAACCACTTGCCGTTTACGTAGCGGAAAAAGTCATCACCTGGGTCAACAGACAGATCCATATTTTCTTTAATGACACCTGAAGAAAGCTGTTGCTGAGCTTCTTCGGTAGCCGCGCTCTGTGTCTGTTGTTCTGTGGATGAATTTTGTGGGCTACAAGCCGTGAGGGCCAGTGCCACGCTTAAGCTTAAAACGCTACGTAACATGTCGAGTTTTCCTTTTCATTTTATTGGGCGACATTTGGGCTTGTCGCTTATTGTTTTTAGTGCGTTGCGAAACCTGTGCATCCCTTCGAAAGAATGGTGTGGCGTATTGCGTGCACGCTTTTTACTAATTTTTAGCATGGCGGGGGGGATAGAAAAAGTGTTTATAGTGAAAATACACAGCTTGTAACAACTTGTAGGGCTAATTTCGCTATAGTGTTTTTTTCACACACTACAACATTCAAGGAACGGCGATGGACTTACACAATACCCCTTTCGATAGCGTATCACCCTGTGAGTACGCCGATGCGCTGCCAAGAGAGCAGTTCATGCACTATGCGATAAAACCATTGTGGGAAGGCATGCCACGCATTGCGGGTCCAGCATTTACCGTTAAGTGTGAGCCGGGAGACCATCTTATGCTGCATGCGGCGATATATCGCGCAAGCCCCGGTGACATTATTGTTGTGGAAGCCGATGATGAATTCGCTGTTGCGGGCGGTAACGTCTGCGCGATAGCCCAGTCTCGCGGCATTAAAGGCTTCGTGATTGATGGTGTTATACGCGATCTTGCTGAAACCCGTGACAACAAATTCCCGGTATTTGCCAGGGGCGTTATACCCAAGCCAGGAGCCAAAAAGTGTATAGCCCCGTTAAATGAGCCGATTACCTGTGCTGGTGTAACGGTTCACGCCGGAGATATCATTGTTGCAGACGAAGAGGGCATTGCAGCAATTCCAAGAGATGAGGCGCTAGCAGCCTATGACATTGCCCAAAAGCGAGCCCAGAAAGATGGCTCCATGTCACTTGAACAGTGGCAGGCTGAGCACGCTGAAAAAGTGGAAAGCATACTGGCTAAATTGGGCTTTGCAGAGTGAAGGTTTGCAGATAACTCGCCATGCTTCGACTGGTTTTTGATAAGCGCTTTACTAAACCCTTCACTAAGCTTTTCATTAGGCAATAAGCTTTGCCAAATATTAACCAATGTTAAATGAGCTTTGCGGTAAAAAGGCGCCGCAAAGTTCAACACACTTTCAGTTATCGTGTAGAATTGTGACCTAAGCATTTTGGGGCATACGTAAACGTGCTCTGTCACTGAATAACTAACGAGTTCTACATGTTTTCATTTTTTGAAAAGCTGACCCAGCCTTTCCCTGACACGCCGCCTACCCAACCGCCAACAGGTATCGTTGCATTTTGTAAATACTACACAAAAGGCATGTGGGGCGTAATCCTTACTGTTTCCGTGCTAAGTGCCATTGTTGCCATGTTAGAAGTGGCGTTGTTTGGCTTTTTAGGGCAGTTAGTTGACTGGTTCTCTGATCAAAACCGAGCCACGTTTTTAGCGGACCAAAAATTTACCCTCATTGGCATGGGTTTAACCGTTCTCGTTTTTATTCCATTGTTTATCTTGTTGCGCTCGCTATTTTCTCGTCAGTCCTTGATGGGGAATTATCCCATGCGCATTAGATGGCAGGCTCACCGCTATTTGCTTGGCCAAAGTTTAACCTTCTTCCACGATGAGTTTGCCGGCCGTGTTGCTACCAAGGTGATGCAGACAGCGCTATCGGTACGAGAAACCGTGACCAAGGTTCTCGATTTGCTGGTGTACATCAGTGTTTATTTTATCTCTATGGTAGTGCTTATTTTCAGCACTGACTGGCGCTTAGCCATGCCGCTTATCGTGTGGTTTTTTGTGTATATCGGTATCTTGAAGGTGCTGGTACCAAAACTAAAAGAAGTGTCGCAAAAGCAAGCCGACGCGCGCTCATTAATGACTGGGCGTATTGTCGATAGCTATACCAATATCACAACGGTGAAGCTGTTTTCACACAGTCGCCGCGAAGCGGATTACGCAAAAGAAAGTATGGATGGTTTTCTTAAGACGGTTTACCCGCAAATGCGTTTGGTTACCGTGTTGGAATTCTGCGTGGAAATGGCTAACGCCATTCTTATTTTCACCATTGGTGCGCTATCTGTGTATTTGTGGATGGAAAACATCGCGAGCCCGGGCGATATCGCCATTGCTATTAGTTTGTGTTTGCGACTAAACGGTATGTCGCACTGGGTTATGTGGGAAGTATCAGGTTTGTTCGAAAACTTAGGCACGGTGCAGGATGGCATGAATACACTAGCGCAGCCTATTGCAGTAAAAGACAAGCCAAAAGCCGATGCGTTAAAGGTAAATGGCGGCGGGATTAATTTCGATAATGTGCATTTTTCTTATTCAGGTGCAGACAACAAACCTATTGATGTGTTCACTAACTTGGATTTAGCCATTAAGCCCGGAGAAAAAGTGGGCTTAGTGGGGCGTTCTGGCGCGGGTAAATCGACACTGGTTAATTTGCTCATGCGTTTTTACGATACCCAGAGTGGTCGTATTGTTATTGACGGCCAAGATATTACTGAAGTAGGCCAAGAAACCCTTCGCGCCAAAATCAGCATGGTGACACAAGATACTTCACTGATGCACCGCTCCGTACGCGACAACATCCTTTATGGTCGAACCGACGCGACAGAAGAAGATATGATCCGTGCAGCCAAACAGGCCGAAGCGCACGACTTTATTCTTACGCTTACCGATAGTCACGGTAGAACAGGGTACGACGCTCACGTGGGTGAACGAGGCGTGAAGCTTTCAGGCGGTCAGCGCCAGCGCATTGCTATTGCGCGAGTGTTACTGAAAGACGCGCCTGTATTAGTGCTGGACGAAGCCACATCAGCGCTAGATTCAGAAGTTGAAGCAGCTATTCAAGCGTGTCTGGACAAAGTGATGGAAGGCAAAACCGTGCTGGCTATTGCGCATCGACTGTCGACCATTGCGCAAATGGACAGGTTACTTGTTCTGGATAAGGGCAACATTGTAGAGCAGGGAACCCATACAGAGCTTATTGCGCACAATGGCATATATGCCAAGCTTTGGGCGCACCAAACGGGCGGATTTATAGGCGTTGAATAGGCAAGGCGCGAATTAGCGTTCAATCGCAGATGGGATGGATAAACCGCTTGTATCTTGAAAGTGGTTAAGTATAATACGCGTCCCTCCCTTGCGATACCGCACTTTCCTTAGAAAAGACGCACAACTCACAAGGGCAGTGTAAGTAAATTTTGTCTTATCGACACCACAGGGGTGTAGTTCGAATTGGTAGAACAGCGGTCTCCAAAACCGATGGTTGGGGGTTCGAGTCCCTCCACCCCTGCCAAATTTACTTAAACTAAGAATTTTTAAGTTGCGCATTTTTTAGATGCGTAAAACAACGACGCTGTAGTGCTAGGATCGTAACATGAGCGAAAAGACGGAAAATCAGTCCAATGCATTGGACATGTTTAAATGGGTAGTGGTTTTTGCACTACTTGCCGGTTTAGTAACCGCTAATACAATGTACGGTGAGATCTCGGTACTATACCGTGCCATCGCAATTGTTGTAGTTGTTGGTATAGCTGGTTTCATCGCGGCAACTACCGACAAAGGTAGCACCTTCTTGAGCTTCGCTAAAGAGTCTCGCACAGAAGTTCGCAAGGTTGTGTGGCCAACTCGCCAAGAGGCGAACCAAACTACACTTATCGTGCTTGCAGCGACGTTAATTATGGCACTAATTTTATGGGGACTAGACGGCATCATCGTTCGTGTAGTTGGCTTTATTACAGGAATAGGAGCATAACCGTATGTCTGAAGAAGAAGCAGTAAAGAAAAGATGGTACGTAGTTCAAGCCTATTCACAATATGAGTCTCGCGTTAAGAAGACCCTGCTTGAATACATCAAGATGCACAACATGGAAGACTACTTCGGTCAGGTACTAGTACCAACAGAAGAAGTAGTAGAAATGCGTGCGGGTCAAAAGCGTAAGTCTGAGCGTAAGTTCTACCCAGGTTATGTATTGGTAGAAATGGCGATGACGGAAGAGTCATGGCACTTAGTGAAAAGCGTACCTCGCGTACTTGGTTTCATCGGCGGCACATCTGATCGCCCTATGCCAATCACGCAGAAAGAAGCTGACGCTATCTTAAATCGTCTTGAAGAAAACGTTGATAAGCCAAGACCAAAGACGCTGTTCGAGCCAGGCGAAGTTATTCGCGTTATCGATGGCCCATTTGCAGACTTCAACGGTGTGGTAGAAGAAGTAGACTACGAAAAGAGCCGCGTAAAAGTATCGGTGCTTATCTTCGGTCGTTCTACTCCAGTAGACTTAGAATTTGGTCAGGTAGAAAAAGGCTAAGCCTATTCAAGCTACCGTATAGCATTTTTAAAAAGCCCCGTTTGACGGGGCTTTTTTGTATCTAGATAACGATAAAAGGAGAGCGGTGAATATTTATAAAAATTTGCATGTTACTACAACGTAGCATCCTCTTGACCTAAATAAGCCAGAAATAACAGCTAATAAGCGAAAGAAACATAAACATAAACTGCAATATTGTTGCGGTTTTTTCAGAGACTTTATCGCTCTTTGTAAAAGAGTCCCAAAATCTGACACCCAGCGCACGTTTTAAGATTAGGTTCATTCCACAAATTACCATGACCCAAATGAACACCGTTCCGATATCTACCATTTTAAATTTGACCTTCACTCATCTGTTGTTTCTAAACCCTCTAGATCCGACGCCAAATTTGCTATAGCGCCCGAAACTAACCCACCACCTACGGATGTTGCGAGAGAGCTGAAACCTTTAACCGGACTTAAAGCGCCTGCACCCATTCCGGCAAGTGTTCCTGTAGCGATGGTACTGAACGATGCGTTACGCCCGCCACCAATAATTGCCCCATAGAAACCACCTATGCCACCGGCTATAGCGCCTAAAGCATTGGCCCAAAGTGCACCAGAAACATTTGAGATCTCATGATTGTTTAATTCTGTAGGTTTTTCCATTGTTTGATTATCCTTTCAAAATAAATGATGAGCTTCACACTGTGTGCGTAAAGCCAACATAACTCTGATTCACTTTGCCTATGAAAAATACTGACCTTTCGATGGTTTTTTATTCTAAATAGCCCTTGCATAGTAATTAATCACCTTATATAATGCGCGCCCTTTTAAACGGAAACGGGAAGCCGATTGAGCAAATAATCTCTGTATTTGCGAGGCGTTAGACCCAAACAAGAGAGCATGTAAAATGGCTAAAAAAGTAAGCGGTATTATCAAGCTTCAGGTAGCAGCAGGCGCTGCTAACCCAAGTCCACCAGTTGGTCCTGCACTAGGTCAACACGGTGTAAACATCATGGAATTCTGTAAGGCTTTCAACGCGAAAACAGAAAGCCTTGAGAAAGGCGCTCCAGTACCAGTAGAAATTACTGTATACGAAGATCGCTCTTTCACATTCGAAACTAAGACTCCTCCTGCGTCTTACCTGCTTAAGAAAGCAGCGGGCATCAAGAGTGGTTCTGGCCGTCCTAACACTGAAAAAGTGGGTAAAGTTACTCGCGCTCAGTTGGAAGAGATTGCTAAAACTAAAGAGCCAGACCTTACTGCAGCTGATCTAGATGCAGCGGTACGCACTATCGCGGGTTCTGCTCGCTCAATGGGCTTGAACGTAGAGGACTAATCGAATGGCTAAATTAACTAAACGCGCTCGCCTAATCCGCGACAAAGTTGACTCTACTAAAGAGTACGAAATCAACGAAGCAGTAGCGCTTCTTAAAGAACTAGCAACAGCTAAGTTCGCAGAAAGCGTAGACGTATCTGTTAACCTTGGTATCGATGCGAAGAAATCTGACCAAAACGTTCGTGGTGCAACTGTACTACCTAACGGTACTGGTAAAGACGTTCGCGTTGCAGTATTCACTCAAGGTGCAAATGCTGAAGCAGCTAAAGAAGCTGGTGCAGACATCGTTGGTATGGATGACCTAGCTGAGCAAGTTAAGAAAGGCGAAATGAACTTTGACGTAGTAGTTGCTAGCCCAGACGCAATGCGTGTTGTTGGTCAACTAGGTCAAATCTTAGGTCCACGTGGCCTTATGCCTAACCCAAAAACTGGCACTGTAACGCCTGACGTTGCAACGGCAGTTAAGAATGCTAAAGCTGGTCAGGTACGCTACCGTAACGATAAGAACGGTATCATCCACGCTAGCATCGGTAAGATCGCGTTCGAAGCGAACCAAATTCAAGAAAACCTTGAAGCGCTACTTGAAGCATTGAAGAAAGCTAAGCCTTCTTCTGCGAAAGGTACATACATCAAGAAGATCAGCCTAAGCACTACAATGGGTGCTGGTGTTGCTCTTGATAAGGCTTCTGTAGGTCTTTAATTTCGCTGAGCTTAGGCTCATCGAAATCTCTTAAAGGTTATGGGTTGGAGCTGTGACAATTAGCAGTGCTAGTAAGCAGCTCCCGTCCTAGACCGCAGGTGCGGTGTGGTGAAAGAGGTAAGAGAACTTTCACAGTCAACACACTGCTTAATACAACAACCTGCGCAGACGGTGGTTTGACTCAGACTCTCTGGGGTAACAAACACCGTAGAGCGGTATCAACCATGAGGGTTGGTATCAATCTGTGAACCCTGACGGCGTAAGCGGGTAACCGCAAACAAAGTCAGATACAAAGAGGTGAACTCAGTGGCACTAGGTTTAGCAGCAAAAAAAGAGATCGTAGCAGAAGTTTCTGAAGTTGCGTCTCGCGCTCTATCCGTAGCCGTTGCTGAATACCGTGGGATGGAAGTTGCAGAACTGACTGACCTACGTGTTAAAGCTCGTGAGCAAGGCGTATACCTAAAGGTTGTACGTAACACTCTTGCAAAGCGTGCTCTAGCAGACAGTCAATTTGCAGACTTAGACAGCGCCTTAACTGGTCCGCTTATCTATGGTTTCTCTATCGACGCACCAGGCGGTGCGGCACGTCTTTTCAAAGACTTCGGTAAGACTAACGATAAGCTAAAAGTTACAGCACTATCTATTGGTAGCGGTCTTCTTGGTCCAGAGAAATTGGACGCAGTTGCAGCACTACCTACCCGCGACGAAGCGCTTGCGAAACTACTTGCAACCTTCAAAGCACCAGTTGGGAAATTCGTTCAAACAATCAACGAAGTTCCTGGCAAGTTTGTGCGCGTATTGGCGGCGGTCAAAGACACCAAGTAATTGGCGTTTTTGGCATATTGATTTTTTTAACATTTTATACCCAGGAGTTTAGAGAACATGGCTCTAACTAAAGAAGATATCTTAAACGCAATCGCTGAAATGCCAGTAATGGAACTGGTTGAACTAATCGAAGCGGCTGAAGAAAAATTCAACGTATCTGCTGCAGCTGCTGTTGCTGTTGCTGGTCCAGCTGCTGGCGGTGACGCTGCTGCTGCAGAAGAAAAGACTGAATTCGACGTTGTAATGACTTCATTCGGTGGCAACAAAGTTGCAGTTATCAAAGCAGTTCGCGGCGCGACTGGCCTAGGTCTTAAAGAAGCTAAAGAAGTAGTTGAGTCTGCTCCTAAAGCTATCAAAGAAGGCGTAAGCAAAGATGAAGCTGAAGCACTTAAGAAAGAGCTTGAAGAAGCTGGTGCAGAAGTAGAAATCAAGTAATCTGACATAGTCAGATTATTGCCTGAGACGGCAAGGCTGGTGGTTTTTTAAACCACCAGCCTTTTTGCGCTGTATAGTGTGTAGAATCTAACCCTTGGTTACACTACTTAAAGCGCCATTCGGAAATACCCATAAAAAGCATAAAAATCCAACAAGTTAACTAATAATTGGTTAAATTTTGTTGTATGCTGGTGTATCTGCCCGAAAAAGGGTTGTGGAAGTTTGTTGCTTAGTGCGCCATTTGAAACGTAGCTTTTAGCCCATAGCACGCGTTTTAAAGCATTTTGCAGCAGGTTGGGTCATAAATCAGCAGGCTGAGGAACCCATGGTTTACTCTTATAGCGAAAAGAAACGTATCCGTAAGGATTTTGGCAAACGCCCACAGGTATTGGAAATTCCATACCTTCTTTCAATTCAGCTTGATTCTTTCAAAAAGTTTATTGAGATCGATGCAGATGCTCAATACGGTTTGGAAGCAGCATTTCGTTCCGTTTTTCCAATTAAAAGCTACTCAGGTAGTTCAGAGCTTCAGTATGTAAGCTACCGCCTGGGAGAGCCCGTTTTCGACGTTAAAGAATGTCAAATTCGCGGCGTAACTTTCTCTGCTCCGTTAAGAGTAAAACTACGGTTAGTGTTGTTCGATAAAGACGCTGCGCCAGGTACCGTAAAAGATATTAAAGAACAAGAAGTGTACATGGGCGAGATCCCGTTGATGACTGAGAACGGTACGTTCGTTATCAATGGTACAGAGCGTGTTATCGTGTCACAGCTACACCGTTCACCTGGTGTATTCTTTGATCACGACAAAGGTAAAACCCACTCGTCAGGTAAAGTGCTTTATAACGCACGTGTAATTCCTTACCGTGGTTCGTGGTTAGACTTCGAGTTTGACCCGAAAGATAACCTATTCGTACGTATCGACCGTCGTCGTAAGTTGCCTGCAACGATTATCTTACGCGCACTTGAAATGACGTCTGAAGAAATCCTAGATACTTTCTTCGACAAAGTAAGCGTACGTATCGACAAAGACAAACTAATGATGGAAGTGGTTCCAGATCGCCTACGTGGTGAGACGGCTGCTTTTGACATCATTGACGGTGAAGGCAACGTTGTTGTTGAAACGGGTCGTCGTATTTCTGCGCGCCACACGCGTGCACTAGAAAAAGCCGGTCTTACAGAACTTGAAGTTCCAGCCGATTACCTAATTGGCCGTGTTTACGCAGCTACTTATGTAAACGAAGACACAGGCGAAGTGATTGTAAGCGCGAACGACGAACTAACCCTTGAAAACCTAGCGGCACTTAGCCAAGCGGGTATCAAAGAGTTCGAAACGCTTTACATCAACGAGCTAGATCACGGTTCATACATTTCAGATACGCTACGTATCGATTCTTCAACTAACCGCCTTGAAGCACTAGTTGAAATTTACCGTATGATGCGTCCTGGTGAGCCACCAACAAAAGATGCAGCTGAAACCTTGTTCGATAACTTGTTCTTCTCTGATGAACGTTACGACCTATCTTCTGTTGGCCGCATGAAGTTCAACCGCCGTCTTGGCCGTGAAGAACTTATTGGAGCTGGTACACTAGATAAAGAAGACATTATTTCTGTAATGAAGCAGCTAATAATGATTCGTGACGGTAAAGACGAAGTAGATGACATCGATCACCTAGGTAACCGTCGTATCCGTTCTGTAGGTGAAATGGCAGAAAACCAATTCCGCGTTGGTCTTGTACGTGTTGAGCGTGCAGTTAAAGAGCGTCTAAGCTTAGGCGACCTAGACAACGTGATGCCACAAGATCTTATTAACGCTAAGCCTATCTCGGCTGCGGTTAAAGAGTTCTTCGGTTCATCTCAGCTTTCTCAGTTCATGGACCAAAACAACCCGCTATCAGAAGTAACGCATAAGCGTCGTATTTCTGCATTAGGCCCGGGTGGTCTTACACGTGAACGTGCAGGCTTCGAAGTTCGAGACGTACACCCGACTCACTACGGTCGTCTATGTCCAATCGAAACGCCGGAAGGCCCGAACATCGGTCTAATTAACTCATTGGCAAGCTTCGCGCGTACCAATGACTTCGGTTTCCTAGAAACGCCGTTCCGTCGCATTGTAGACGGTGTCGTAACAGACGAAATCGATTACTTATCTGCAATTGAAGAAGGTCAATTCGCAATCGCTCAGGCAAACATCGCGTTGACTGAAGCAGGCGAGTTGGTTGACGACCTAATTCCATGTCGTCACCGTGGTGAAACTACCTTGATGCCGAAAGAAGACATCAAGTACATGGACGTTTCACCTCAGCAAATCGTTTCAATTGCTGCAAGCATTATCCCATTCCTAGAGCACGATGATGCGAACCGTGCACTTATGGGTGCGAACATGCAACGTCAGGCAGTACCTACACTACGCGCTGATAAGCCGCTAGTTGGTACCGGTATGGAAAGAACTATCGCGGTTGACTCAGGTGTTACTGTAGTTGCTAAGCGCGGTGGTGTGGTTGATTACGTAGATGCCAGCCGTATCGTTATTAAAGTAGACGAAGATGAAATGCTTCCAGGTGAAGCGGGTATCGATATCTACAACCTGACTAAGTACACACGTTCTAACCAAAACACGTGTATCAATCAGAAGCCTACTTGTAGTGTTGGCGACCCGATTGTTGCAGGCGACGTGCTAGCTGATGGTCCTTCAACAGACCTAGGTGATCTTGCACTTGGTCAGAACATGCGTATCGCGTTCATGCCGTGGAATGGTTACAACTTTGAGGATTCAATCCTTATTTCTGAGCGTGTAGCGCAGGAAGACCGTTTTACTACTATCCACATTCAAGAGCTTAGCTGTATCGCTCGTGATACTAAGCTTGGGCCAGAAGAGATTTCTTCTGATATCCCGAACGTGGGTGAATCTGCACTAAGCAAGCTTGATGAATCAGGTGTTGTTTACATTGGTGCGGAAGTGAAAGGCGGTGACATCCTTGTAGGTAAAGTAACGCCTAAAGGTGAAACGCAGCTTACGCCAGAAGAAAAACTACTACGTGCAATCTTCGGTGAGAAAGCGTCTGACGTTAAAGATACGTCTCTACGTGTACCTAACTCTGTTCACGGTACGGTAATCGACGTTCAAGTATTTACCCGTGACGGTGTAGAGAAAGACAAGCGTGCGCTAGAAATTGAAGATATGCAGTTACGTCAGGTTAAGAAAGACCTTACTGACGAGTTCGAAATTCTTGCAGACGGTATCTTCGCACGTGCACAAACTGCACTACTACGTGCTGGTGTTGACCAAGCTAAGCTTGACAGCCTGCCGCGTGAAAAGTGGTTTGAAATCGCACTTAACAGTGAAGATGCACAGCTAGAGCTAGACCAAATCGCTGATCAGCATGCTGAAATCAAACTTGATTTCGATAAGAAGTTTGAAGGTAAGCGTCGCAAGATTACTCAAGGCGATGACCTAGCACCTGGCGTGCTTAAGATCGTTAAGGTTTACCTTGCGGTTAAGCGTCACATCCAACCGGGTGATAAAATGGCCGGTCGTCACGGTAACAAAGGTGTTATCTCGACTATCCAGCCTGTAGAAGACATGCCATACGATGCTAACGGTACGCCGGTAGATATCGTTCTTAACCCACTAGGTGTACCGTCTCGTATGAACATCGGTCAGATCCTAGAAACGCACTTGGGTATGGCTGCACACGGTCTTGGTGTGAAGATTGATCGCATGATTAAAGAGCAGCGCGAGCTGGCTGAACTACGTGACTTCTTGAAGAAGGTGTACGAGCTTGGTGAGAATCACCAAGAAGTAGACATCGATAGCTTCACAGACCACGAAGTTCGTCGTCTAGCGGAAAACCTTCGTAAGGGTGTTCCAGTAGCAACACCTGTATTCGACGGTGCTCGTGAATCTGAAATCAAAGAAATGCTGAAGCTTGCTGACATTCCAGAAAGCGGTCAGATTGCTTTGTTTGACGGTCGTACCGGTCGCGAATTTGAGCGTCCAGTTACGGTTGGTTACATGTACATGCTGAAACTGAACCACTTAGTAGACGACAAAATGCACGCGCGTTCTACGGGTTCTTACAGCCTTGTTACACAGCAGCCTCTTGGTGGTAAAGCACAGTTCGGTGGTCAGCGCTTCGGTGAGATGGAAGTGTGGGCACTTGAAGCATACGGTGCAGCATATACCCTTCAAGAAATGCTTACCGTTAAGTCGGATGACGTTAACGGCCGTACCAAGATGTACAAGAACATCGTCGATGGCGACCACAGAATGGAACCTGGCATGCCAGAGTCATTCAACGTACTACTTAAAGAAATTCGCTCGTTGGGTATCAACATCGAGCTTGAAGAAAAGTAATACGGCGTTAGCCACGTAATGTTATGAGATGGCCCGGCGCTTGCGCCGGGTTCTAGAGACTGACTCCGCTGGGAGAGTAATGTGAAAGACTTATTAAAGTTTCTAAAGCAACAAAACAAGACTGAAGAATTCGATAATATTCGAATCGGTCTGTCTTCACCTGACATGATCCGTTCATGGTCATTCGGTGAAGTTAAAAAGCCTGAAACAATTAACTACCGTACGTTCAAGCCTGAGCGTGACGGTCTGTTCTGTGCGCGTATCTTTGGTCCGGTTAAAGACTACGAGTGTCTTTGCGGTAAGTATAAGCGCCTTAAGCACCGTGGTGTTATCTGTGAGAAGTGTGGCGTTGAAGTTACACTGACTAAAGTACGTCGTGAGCGTATGGGTCACATCGAGCTAGCTAGCCCGGTAGCACACATCTGGTTCCTTAAATCACTTCCGTCTCGTATCGGCCTAATGCTAGATATGACACTTCGTGATATTGAACGTGTACTTTACTTTGAATCATACGTGGTTACAGAGCCAGGTATGACTACGCTTGAGCGCAGCCAACTTCTTAACGAAGAAGAGTACTTGGATGCACTTGAAGAGCACGGTGATGAGTTTGAAGCGAAGATGGGTGCTGAGGCAGTATTCGATCTTCTAACTGCACTAGACGTAGACGCAGATGTTGCGGCTATGCGTGAAGAGCTGCCTTCAATCAACTCTGAAACTAAGCGTAAGAAAATTACTAAGCGTCTTAAGTTGCTTGAGTCATTCCAACAGTCTGGTAACAAGCCAGAGTGGATGATCATGACGGTACTTCCGGTACTTCCACCAGATCTTCGTCCTCTAGTACCACTAGATGGCGGCCGTTTTGCAACGTCTGACCTTAACGACCTTTACCGTCGTGTTATTAACCGTAACAACCGTCTTAAGCGTCTTCTAGACCTAGCTGCTCCAGACATCATCGTACGCAACGAAAAGCGTATGCTTCAAGAGTCTGTAGATGCGCTTCTAGATAACGGACGTCGTGGTCGTGCGATTACCGGTTCTAACAAGCGTCCACTTAAGTCGCTTGCAGACATGATCAAAGGTAAGCAAGGTCGTTTCCGTCAAAACCTTCTTGGTAAGCGTGTTGACTACTCAGGCCGTTCTGTAATTACCGTTGGTCCTACGCTACGTCTTCACCAGTGTGGTCTTCCTAAGAAGATGGCACTTGAGCTATTTAAGCCGTTTATCTACGGTAAGCTTGAAGGTCGTGGTCTTGCGACAACAATTAAAGCAGCTAAGAAGCTTGTAGAGCGCGAAGCACCAGAGGTTTGGGACGTACTAGACGACGTTATCCGCGAACACCCGGTACTACTTAACCGTGCACCTACACTTCACCGTTTGGGTATCCAAGCATTCGAACCAACTCTAATCGAAGGTAAAGCGATTCAGCTTCACCCGCTAGTGTGTGCGGCGTACAACGCCGACTTCGATGGTGACCAAATGGCGGTACACGTTCCGTTGACAATCGAAGCACAGCTAGAAGCACGTGCACTTATGATGTCAACGAACAACATTCTGTCACCTGCGAATGGTGAGCCAATCATCGTACCTTCACAGGACGTTGTATTGGGTCTTTATTACCTAACGCGTGACAAAGTAAACGGCTTAGGCGAAGGCATGGTATTCACCAGCCCGAATGAAGCAGAAAAAGCATACCGTACAGGTAATGCTGAGCTTCACTCTCGCGTTAAAGTACGTATTACTGAATATGACATCGATGAAGATGGCAACAAAACTGAGAAAGTAACGCTAACTGACACTACTGTTGGTCGTGCGATTTTCTCACTGATCCTTCCAAAGGGTCTGCCGTTTGAAATCATCAACCAAGCGATGGGCAAGAAGCAAATTTCAAAACTATTGAATGCTTGTTACCGTACGCTAGGTCTGAAAGACACAGTAATTGCTGCTGACCAAATCATGTATACCGGTTTCCACTACGCGATGATCGCGGGTGCGTCTGTTGGTATCGACGATATGGTTATCCCTGCTGCTAAGAAAGACATCATCGATGCAGCGGAAGCAGAAGTTATTGAAATTCAGGAACAGTTCCAAAACGGTCTTGTTACCGCGGGTGAGCGTTACAACAAAGTTATCGATATCTGGTCAAATGCTAACGAAAAAGTTGCTAAGGCCATGATGGATAACCTTAAGACTGACATCGTAATTAACCGCGATGGCGAAGAAGAAGAGCAATCATCATTTAACTCTGTTTACATGATGGCCGACTCAGGTGCTCGTGGTAGTGCCGCTCAGATTCGTCAGCTAGCTGGTATGCGTGGTCTGATGGCTAAGCCAGATGGCTCAATCATCGAAACCCCAATTACGGCGAACTTCCGTGAAGGTCTGAACGTACTACAGTACTTCATCTCAACTCACGGTGCTCGTAAAGGTCTTGCGGATACCGCACTTAAGACAGCTAACTCGGGTTACCTAACGCGTCGTCTAGTAGACGTTGCACAAGACTTGGTAATCACTAACGACGACTGTGGCACATTCGAAGGTGTTCAAATGACACCACTAATCGAAGGTGGTGACGTTGTTGAGCCACTACGCGAGCGTGTACTAGGTCGTGTGGTAGCAGAAGATGTACTTAAGCCAGGTACTAACGAAGTACTAGTAGAGCGTAACGTTCTTCTAGACGAAGCGTTAGTAGACATGCTTGAAGCTAACTCAGTTGACCAAATTATGGTTCGCTCGGTAATCACTTGTGACAACGACTTCGGTGTTTGTGCTAAGTGTTACGGTCGTGACCTTGCACGTGGTCACATGGTGGGCAGCGGTGAATCGGTTGGTGTTATTGCAGCACAGTCAATCGGTGAGCCAGGTACACAGCTTACCATGCGTACGTTCCACATCGGTGGTGCGGCATCAAGAGCATCTGCTGAGAACAGCGTACAAGTTAAGACGGCGGGTAGCCTTAAGCTACACAATGCGAAATTCGTACGTAACTCTGACGGCAAAGTGGTTATCGTTTCTCGTTCAACAGAACTTACTGTTATCGACGAGCAAGGCCGTGAGAAAGAGCGCTATAAAGTACCTTACGGTGCTGTACTTAGCGTGGATGACGGTGCAACTATTGCAGCTGGCGACGTTGTTGCTAACTGGGATCCGCATAGTCACCCAATCATCACTGAACGTGCAGCTAAGATTAGCTTCGCAGACATTGATGACTCTAACACCGAAATGCAGCAAGACGAGCTTACTGGTCTAACCCGTATCGTTGTTAAAGACCTTGCGAAAGTAAACTCTAAAGAGCCTAAGCTAATTCTTGAAAGCGACGAGTTCGGTCTTCAAGAAATTCGTCTTCCAAGCTTCACAACCATCGAAGCGAAAGAAGGCAAAGTAGCTAACGAAGGTGACGTGCTAGCACGTATTCCTCAGGAAAGCTCGAAGACTCGTGATATCACGGGTGGTCTACCGCGCGTTGCGGACCTATTTGAAGCACGTAAGCCTAAAGAGCCTGCTATCCTTGCAGAAATCTCAGGTACTATCGGCTTCGGTAAAGAGACCAAAGGTAAGAAGCGTCTTGTAATTACACCTGCTGAGGGTGACGCGTACGAAGAGATGATTCCTAAGTGGCGTCAGCTTAACGTGTTCGAAGGTGAGAAAGTGGAAAAAGGCGAAGTTATCGCTGATGGTCCAGAGTCTCCACACGATATCCTACGTCTACGTGGTATCTCAGCTGTAGCAAACTACATCGTGAACGAAGTTCAGGAAGTTTACCGTCTACAGGGTGTTAAGATTAACGATAAGCACATTGAAGTAGTTATCCGTCAGATGCTACGCAAGTGCATTATCACTAATCCAGGCGATACGCAGTTCCTTGAAGGCGAACAGGTTGAAGTATCGAACGTTAAAGTGGCTAACCGTGAAATTGAAAAACACGGCAAGATCCCAGCGCAGTACGAAACACAGCTGCTTGGTATCACTAAAGCGTCACTGTCTACTGAGTCATTTATCTCAGCGGCATCGTTCCAAGAAACAACACGTGTTCTAACTGAAGCTGCGGTTCAAGGTAAAGAAGATGACCTACGCGGTCTGAAAGAAAACGTAATCGTTGGTCGACTAATTCCAGCGGGTACAGGTTTCGCTTACCACGAACGCCGTGCACAACGTCGCAAAGAGCAAATCGAAGAAATGTCAGTTTCTGCTGCTGAAGCAGAACAGGCACTAACCGAAGCGCTTAATGCTGGTGCAGACGAAGATACTGCCGAATAAGGCAAGATCATAGGAGTACGTTAACGTACTCCTAACAATTTGGCAGTCCAGTTGTACAGATTGCAGATAAATTAACTGCTTAACCTTTGTACACCTTGACAGTCAGAGCGATGATCTTTAATATTCCGCGACCCGATTTTGGATAGCCAATAAGTGGCTCGATAAACGGTCGCGGTTTTTTGTATCAGCGCTCAGTGAATGTTGACGAGCACAATATTCACAAACAAGAGCGATTAAACAATTAATCGCATTAATATGGACCCAATCACAGTGATTGGGTTTTCGTAGTTTTTAATCAGGAGCTAGTTAATGGCAACAGTTAACCAGTTAGTGCGCAAG
This sequence comes from Alteromonas sp. MmMcT2-2, assembly GCF_022348305.1. Classification (NCBI taxonomy): domain Bacteria; kingdom Pseudomonadati; phylum Pseudomonadota; class Gammaproteobacteria; order Alteromonadales; family Alteromonadaceae; genus Alteromonas; species Alteromonas sp. MmMcT2-2. The sequence continues at coordinate 3,396 of NZ_JAKRFA010000001.1, read as the reverse complement.
CCGCGTAGAAAGCCCGTTGAAAAAAGCAACGTAGCTGCTCTACAAGCTTGTCCACAAAGACGTGGTGTATGTACTCGTGTATATACTACTACGCCTAAGAAACCAAACTCTGCACTACGTAAAGTATGTCGTGTACGTCTAACTAACGGTTTTGAAGTTTCTTCATACATCGGTGGTGAAGGTCACAACCTACAAGAGCACAGTGTAGTACTTATCCGTGGTGGTCGTGTTAAAGATCTACCAGGTGTTCGTTATCACACAGTTCGCGGTACTCTTGACTGCGCAGGTGTAAACGATCGTAAACAAGCCCGTTCTAAGTACGGCGCGAAGAAGCCTAAGTCATAACGGTTCTCCGTTAGTAAGGCCAAACTGAAGTTTAAGAGTTTTGGGTTTTCCCTGAATTCATACGGAGAATAGAAAATGCCAAGAAGAAGAGTCGTAGGTCAACGTAAAATCCTACCAGAGCCAAAATTTGGTTCACAACTGCTTGCGAAATTCATGAATGTCGTAATGCTCGACGGCAAAAAGTCAGTCGCTGAAAAAATCGTTTACGGTGCGCTTGATATTGTTGCTGAAAAAACCGGCAAAGCACACCTAGATATCTTCGAGGAAGCGCTTGATAACATCCGCCCAACAGTAGAGGTTAAGTCTCGTCGTGTTGGTGGTTCTACTTATCAGGTTCCAGTTGAAGTACGTCCAGTTCGTCGTAACGCGCTAGGTATGCGTTGGATGGTTGAAGCTGCACGTAAACGTGGCGAAAAGTCTATGGCACAACGCCTAGCGGCTGAAATGCTAGACGCAGCAGATAATAAAGGTTCAGCGGTTAAGAAACGTGAAGACGTTCACCGTATGGCCGAAGCAAACAAAGCGTTTGCTCACTACCGTTGGTAATCAACGTTATTTAACTGAGAGAGATTTATGCCTCGTAAGACCTCGATTGAGCGTTATCGCAATATTGGTATTGTGGCTCACGTGGACGCGGGTAAAACCACGACCACAGAGCGTGTTCTGTTTTATACAGGACTGTCTCACAAAATCGGTGAAGTGCACGATGGTGCTGCTACCATGGACTGGATGGAGCAAGAGCAGGAGCGTGGTATTACTATCACGTCTGCTGCAACGACTTGTTTCTGGTCTGGTATGGAGCAACAGTTCGATCAACACAGGATCAACATCATCGACACCCCTGGACACGTTGACTTTACTATCGAAGTAGAGCGTTCATTGCGTGTACTAGACGGTGCAGTGGTTGTTTTCTGTGGGTCTTCTGGGGTAGAACCTCAATCAGAGACAGTCTGGCGACAGGCTGACAAATATCAAGTGCCACGCCTTGTGTTCGTTAATAAGATGGACCGGGCTGGCGCTGATTTTGAACGTGTTGTGGGTCAAATCCGCAAGCGTTTAGGCGCAAACTGTGTTCCGATTCAAATCAACATGGGCGCTGAAGAGAATTTCCATGGCGTCATCGACCTTGTGAAGATGAAAGCCATCAACTGGAATGAAGAAGACATGGGTATGACATTTACCTATGAAGACATTCCGGCTGAATATTTAGATACCGCTGAGCAGTACCGTACCGAAATGATCGAAGCGGCTGCAGAAGCATCTGATGAGCTAATGAATAAATACTTGGAAGGTGAAGAGCTTTCTGAGGAAGAAATTCGTTCAGGCCTTCGTCAGCGTACGCTGAACAACGAAATTGTTCTTGCCACCTGTGGCAGTGCCTTCAAAAACAAAGGTGTTCAGGCAGTACTAGACTCTGTTATTCATTATCTTCCGTCTCCAACAGAAGTTAAGGCCATCACTGGTGTACTTGACGACAAAGACGAGACAGAAGCAGAGCGTCATTCAAGCGACGATGAGCCGTTCTCAGCGCTAGCATTTAAAATAGCGACCGACCCATTTGTGGGTACGCTAACCTTCTTCCGTTGTTACTCTGGTGTAGTAAACACGGGTGATACGGTTTACAACCCTGTTAAGGGCAAGCGTGAGCGCTTTGGTCGTATTGTGCAAATGCACGCGAAAGACCGTGAAGAAATTAAAGAAGTACGCGCAGGTGACATCGCTGCGGCCATTGGCCTTAAAGATGTAACAACCGGTGATACGCTTTGTGACCCTAACCATGTTATTACGCTAGAGCGTATGGAGTTCCCAGAGCCGGTAATTTCAATTGCGGTTGAGCCTAAGTCGCAAGCTGACCAAGAGAAAATGGGCATAGCCCTAAGCAAGCTTGCAGCTGAAGATCCGTCATTCAAAGTGAAAACTGACGACGAGACAGGCCAGACGATTATCTCAGGTATGGGTGAACTTCACCTTGATATCATTGTCGACCGCATGAAGCGCGAATTTAAAGTTGAATGTAACGTAGGTAACCCTCAGGTTGCTTATCGTGAAACCCTTCGTAAATCTGTTGAAGTTGAAGGGAAGTTCGTTCGTCAGTCAGGCGGCCGCGGCCAATTTGGTCATGTATGGCTGCGCATTGAGCCTCAAGAAGAAGGTTCAGGCTACGAATTTGTGAACGAAATCGTCGGTGGTGTGGTACCAAAAGAGTTCATTCCAGCGGTCGATAAAGGAATTCAGGAGCAGATGCGAAGTGGTGTTCTTGCAGGGTATCCAGTACTTGATGTAAAGGTTACGTTGTTTGACGGTTCATACCACGATGTTGACTCTTCTGAAATGGCGTTTAAGATCGCCGGCTCTATGGGTTTCAAAAAAGGCGCCGCAGAAGCAAATCCGGTGTTACTTGAACCCACAATGAAAGTTGAAGTGACTACTCCAGAAGACTGGATGGGTGATGTAGTTGGTGACATTAATCGTCGCCGCGGCATGATCGAAGGTATGGAAGATGGCGTCGCAGGTGTTAAAATAATACGTGCTAAAGTGCCGCTTTCAGAAATGTTTGGCTACGCAACTGACTTGCGTTCACAAACACAAGGTCGTGCTTCATACTCAATGGAGTTCTTCAATTATTCTGAGGCGCCGAACAATGTGGCGCAGGCTATTATTGAATCTAGAATTTAATCTAAATGAAGGTTCGGTCCGGTCTATTGGTGGGTCGGACTTTTAACTTAGGAAACGAGAAAAATGGCAAAAGAAAAGTTTGAACGTACGAAACCCCACGTAAACGTGGGTACAATCGGCCACGTTGACCACGGTAAAACTACGCTAACTGCAGCAATCACTACAGTTCTTTCAAAGACTTACGGTGGTAACGCACAGGCTTTCGATCAAATCGATAACGCGCCTGAAGAAAAAGCACGTGGTATCACCATCTCTACTTCACACGTAGAATACGATACTCCTACTCGTCACTACGCACACGTAGACTGCCCAGGACACGCTGATTACGTTAAAAACATGATCACTGGTGCTGCTCAGATGGACGGTGGTATCCTA